>CAZUCY010000033.1:0-30230 GCA_964618785.1 uncultured Ignavibacteriaceae bacterium
TTTGCGGAGAGACAGGGATTCGAACCCCGGAAGGACTTACATCCTTAACGGTTTTCAAGACCGCCGCATTCAACCACTCTGCCATCTCTCCGGACAAAATAAATTACAATTTAAAAAATAAATAACCTTATGAAAGAACGTAATTTTTTGATTGATAAATATATAAATACTTTTTCTTAGGGCAAAACACAAAAATCGACTAAATACTTTTAAATTGTTATTCGGATTTCCTTCCTCATTTATTTGTAAATTTATCGGAATTATTTAAATAGTTTTTTAATACGTCAAGGATTTATTTAAAATATGAATGATTTAGAGAGCTTTAAAATATTCGCAAAACATTTAGCCGATGTCAGCGGGGCGGTAATAAGAAGTTATTTCCGGATGCCTTTTTCAATTGATTCAAAAGCCGATTCTTCACCTGTAACTATCGCGGATAAAAAAGCAGAAGAATTAATGCGGGAGGAAATTACTGCAGCGTTCCCCGGACATGGAATATTGGGTGAAGAGTTCGGCGAGCAAAACCCGGATGCTGAATATAAATGGATTTTAGATCCGATTGACGGAACTAAAAGCTTTATTTGCGGAACCGTTACTTTCGGTACTTTAATTGCCTTATTAAAAAACGGTGAACCGATTCTGGGCGTTATTAATCAGCCGGTATTACATGAATTCATTATCGGCGATAATTTCTCCTGCGAACTTAACGGCGTTAAGACAAATGTTCGAAGCTGTGAAAAACTTTCCGATGCGGTATTGCTTACTACTGATCATTTGAATATTAAGAAGTACCGGGATATAAATAAATTTAATTCACTATTGGATAAAATTAAGCTGTACAGAAATTGGGGAGATTGTTATGGCTATTATCTTCTGGCTACTGGTTATGCCGATATAATGATCGACCCTGTTATGAATATTTGGGACTTTATGGCTCTTATCCCTGTTATTAAAGGAGCGGGTGGAATTATTACCGATTACAAAGGCGGTGATCCGGTAAAAGGCAATAGTATTATTGCTTCTGTTCCCGGGATACATAATGAAGTAATAAAGATATTAAATTAACATGCCGGGTAATCTAAAATTTTCCGAATAGAAAAATAACAAGTGTCAATATAGAAGATGCAGCTGCGAACACTTTTGGTTTCCTTGTGTTAAATACTAATATAAGAGCCGCAACCCATAGTACAAATAATAAAATAGATCCGATTGAAAATAACTCATTTACAGGCGCTATCTTTGTTCCGCCTATCATCCCTATCTCGCAGCCCTTCTTTACCGGACTGAATATCCATGCAAATGAGAAAAATGAAATAAGCGTGAAAATGGTATACATCTTAATTCTTGGAGCTTCTTTAAATACTCCCAAACCGGTTCTAAGCGCTAGTAATATTCCGGCAAAAAAAGTTATGTAATAGAACATCATAATTTGTAAAGGCACTTGCCCAAGAAACTGTAGAGTAACATTTGAAGTTTGAGGAACAAACACAGTTTTGCCGTTATCATATAGTTTTACCCGGTACTCAACTTTACTAAGAGGGGAATGATGCGGAATTATACCGGTTAATATATCATTGGCTGACATCAGCATTACTGTTTTCCACGAAGCTGTATCCTGCTTATCACGCCAATCAAGCTCTCCCGTTAAACCTTTGGATTCGCCCGCAAGCCAAACAGTATAATCGCCTTTCCCGCGGTAAATTTTGTCAAAGCTAAAAGAAATTTCTGTATAGCTTAAATTAATTGTGCCGTTTACCGGGTACTCCGCGGAAGTTGTATTCCGTGAATACGCTGCAATGAATAAAATTATTACGGCTGCTGACCAAAGTATTAATGATTGTTTCATTTTAATATGATTCTCAAGTTCAAATACAATATTATGAATCGATTTATAATTAAAAATAATGTAATTTTACTATAAATAAAATTGAATAAAACAGTTTTTAACTTTCGTTGTATTCTGTCGTACTTTCATTGGAACTGCTTTGTATTTAAGAAAAATATTTTAAGTTCGGACACAATTAAAAAAATCCCGGCGCTGCTATGATTAAAGGATTAAAGATTTTCAGCACTCCTGAAATTCTTGCTCAACATCTTTCAAATGAGTTGTATTCTTCGATTAATAATTCATCCGGTAATTTTTTCCTTGCCGTTTCAGGCGGCAGTACTCCCCTCGTAGTATTTAACAAATTGGCTCAGCCGCCTTATAATGATAATTTTTTATGGGAAAAAGCACATTTCTTTTGGTGCGATGAAAGATGTGTAAATGCGGACGACCCCGAAAGTAATTTTGGCGCCGCAAGAAGAATTCTCTTTAACAAGATTTCTATTCCTGCAGAAAATATTCATTATATTCATGGTGAGGCTGTTCCAATTGAAGAAGTTGTACGGTATTCTAATGAGATAGAAAAATTTGTTCCTTCAGGATGCAGCGTTTTACCGCAGTTTGATTGGGTATTATTGGGGCTGGGGGAGGACGGTCATACAGCTTCTCTTTTCCCGGGGAAAAGTTTATTGTTTACCTGCTTGAATATTGCCGGCGTTGCAAATCATCCTGAAACCGGGCAAAAAAGAATTTCTCTGACGGCAGATATTCTTTGCTGCGCGAAAAGAATTACTTTTGTTGTTACCGGGAAAGGAAAAGCAAAGGTTCTATCTGAAATATTACTGGACTTGCCCCCGGGTAAAAATTATCCTGCCGGAATAATAAAATCTCTTGGTAAAAATTTAGACTGGATTGTTGATAAAGAAGCTGCATTTTATTTATAATATTTTATCGCAATATTTACTATATCATTGTAAAGTTTTTTTACGAAAGTGAAAATTAGGAGATAAATGCTGCATAATCCAAAAATATATGAAATAAATACACGGGTCTGGATTAAACAATTTGAAAAGGAAACAACTCTTTCTAAAATACCCCATAAAGTATTTGATACCCTTTCTGAAGCAGGAATAGATATAGTTTGGCCTTTAGGAGTTTGGCAGACATGTCCTAAGCTTATTGAACAATGCTGCTTTTCTCCTGAGCTTATCCTTGCTTATAGTAAAAGTTTAAAGGATTGGAAAAAGGAGGATGTTATCGGTTCTCCTTTTGCTATTGATGATTATGTGGTGAATCCGCTTCTTGGCAGCATGGATGATCTTAAATTACTTCACGATACTCTTAATAAAAAAGAATTAAAGCTAATACTGGATTTTGTGCCCAATCATTTTAGCGCTGGATCAAGTTTAATTAAAACCAATCCGGAAATATTCCTTACCGCCGATGAAGAACTATTTTCAAAAGACTCGTATACATTTTTTAAATCCGAAGATTGTAATAACCGGGTGTTTTGCCATGGAAGGGATCCTCTTTTCCCTGCATGGACTGATACAATTCAGGTAAATTATTTTAGCCCGGATGCACGGGATTTTATGATTAACAGACTTTTTAAACTGACCGAAGTATGTGACGGTGTCCGCTGTGATATGGCGATGCTTCAATTGAATAATGTCTTTCAAAATACCTGGATAGGAGTTTTGAATAGAAGTGGTTATGCAAAACCTGCGGAGGAATTTTGGAAGGTTGCAATTGAAAGAGTAAAAAATAAAAAGCCGGATTTTATCTTTCTTGCCGAAGCATACTGGAATTTAGAGTGGGATTTGCAGCAGCTTGGTTTTGATTTTACGTATGATAAAATACTGACCGATAGAATGTCATCAGGGAATATTCTGGAAATAAAAGGGCATCTTGCCGCAGAAAAAGAATATCAGGCTAAATCTGTAAGATTTTTAGAAAACCATGACGAGACAAGGGCAATTATAAAATTTGGAAGGAAGCAGTTTCCTGCGGCAGCCGCGCTTATATGCACCATTCAAGGAATGAAGCTTTTTTTTGACGGTCAATTTGAAGGTAAGAAAGTTAAACTGCCTGTGCAGCTTGGAAGAGAGCCGGAAGAAAAAGTTTCCGAGCCCGTAAAAGACTTCTATTCAAAGTTATTATTGATAACAAAATCTAAAATATTCAGGGAAGGTGAATGGAAAATGCTTGAGCCGTCACCGGCGGCGCCGGATAACGATTCTTATAAAAATATGCTTGCCTGGCAGTGGAAACTTAACAAGGAATCAAGGCTGGTTATAATAAATTATTCTGAGGTTATCTCACAGTGCCGTCTGCTGTTTGATTTTCCAATAAATGATCGTGAAATTAAATTAACAGATCTTCTTAATAATATCAATTATACGCGTTCCGTAGATGAGATAAGTACTATCGGGTTATTTGTCGAGTTGGAGAATTATCATTGTCATATTTTTTCTTTTGGGGAAAATACTCCATAATTCTTCATATTTTTAATTAGCAGATTTTTTCGTTGCACTCCGGGATCAATCTTATGAAAGTTGCTGTCGTAATACCCGCTTATAACGAAGGGGCATCTATTGGCAAAGTTATAAGAGATATTAATTTGAATGTTGTTTCCGAAATTGTTGTTGTTAACAATAACTCTACCGACTTCACTTCTCAGGCGGCTCGTGATGCCGGTGCAGTTGTTTTGAATGAAAAGATTCAGGGCTATGGAGCTGCGTGCTTATGCGGGATAAATTATCTTAAAGGGAAGCAATACGATATTATTGTATTCTTGGATGGAGATTATAGCGATTATCCTGAAGAAATGGATTCATTGCTGAATCCTATTATAAATCAGGATTATGATTTTATTATCGGCAGCAGGGTGCTGGGTAAAAAGGAAAAGGGCGCATTGCCGTTACAATCTAAAGTAGGAAGTATAATTGCGGGCTTTTTAATAAATTCCTTTTGGGGTGTAAATTATACGGATTTGGGACCGTTTAGAGCTATTAAGTTTGAAAAACTGGTTGATTTGAACATGACGGATAGATGGTACGGCTGGACTGTTGAAATGCAAATTAAAGCCGCCAGAAAAAAGTACAAGATTCTTGAAGTTCCTGTTAGTTACAGGAAAAGGATTGGCAAATCCAAAGTTACCGGCACTTTTAAAGGATCTTTGTTGGCTGGCATTATCATAATTAAAACAATTATTAAATATATTTTTGTAAAAGAATAATTCAGTATAAGTTACTATGACCGAAGCTTTAATAGTATTTGCCAGGCTGCCTGTCGCAGGCAGCGTAAAAACAAGATTGGCAAAAACGCTTGGTGAAGATTTTGCCGTCAGGTTTTATAGGGCTTGCGCGGAGCATACATTTAATGAATGCAGGAAAGCTGCTTCAACCGGGATGGATATTTTTGTCTTTTATTCTGACGAAAAGGATAAAGAACTTATGAAAAAGTGGACTGGAAATGATTTCCGGCTATTGCCGCAGTCCGGCGAAGATATAGGGAAGAGAATGTTTAATGCTTTTAAAATTGTTTTTGATGAAGGTGTTAATCGGGCAATACTTATTGGTACTGATGTACCTGATATTTCTTCCGGTATTATTTCTAAAGCTTTAACTTCATTAAATAATACTGAACTGGTTATCGGTCCTGCAAAAGACGGCGGATATTATCTAATCGGCATGAAAAAGTTATACGGATTTTTATTTGAAAATATTGAGTGGGGAACCGGTAAAGTATTTGCCGGTACTTTAGATAAAATAAATATGAATAATCTCGATAAAAAAATAATTACTGAGTTGTATGATATTGACACGGAAGAAGATATTACTAAGTGGCTCTCTGCAAAACAGGAAGATGAAATTAACCCGGTCGGAAATTTTATAAAAGAATACTTCAGTTCAGGCAAAGCGGTAAAATAAATATATGAAGCAAAGAGTTTTAATATTGTTATTTTGTTTTTCATCCTTGCATATAAATAATGCACAGAGCGGCGATAGCAATTATCAATTATTCAATCTTGTACTAAATAAATATGTAAAACTTGGAAAAGTTAATTATAAAGAGATGTCCATCGATTCTAGGGTATCCGGGGTTGTTGAACAGTTTGAAAAAGTAAACCCCGATAAAATAAAGTTGTCAAATGACAAACTTGCATTCTGGATTAATCTTTATAATTCAATCGTATTACAGATTATCAGCAAGAACTATCCTTTAAAAAGTATAAATGATCTTAATACGGGTATCGCTATTCTTAGTCCTGTTTTGGGTAAATCAATATGGGACAAAAAACTAATCAAAATTAATAATAATAATTTATCATTAGCTCAAATACAACATATAATTACAGCCTCCGATTTTAAGGATCCGAGAGCGCATTTTGCAATAACATATGCGGCAAACGGATGTCCGCCTTTAAGGGATGAAGCTTACACCGGCGAAAAATTGAATGAACAGTTGGATGAACAGGCGCGCATTTTTATAAATGATACAACGAAAAATATTTTTAACCTGAAAAGCCGAAAAGCTTATGTGTCGAGTATTTTTAAATCCTATGAGAAGGAATTCGGGTTTAATTATAAAAATACGTTAATATTCCTGTCTAAATTTCTCCCTAAAATAATTAGGGAAGACATCTCTGCTAATTCGGATCAATGGGAATTGACTTTTAAAAGTTTTAACTGGTCCATTAATAAAATAGATTAAACAGCTGTGATAATGATGATCCTGATTTCTTGCAAAATACAGAAGCAAAATCGATGATTTATCTGTACCGCTTGTCGGTCATATAAAGCCATTCGGCGAATAATTAAAAGAATTCAGATTAATTTTTAATTAATAACTTTACATTTAAAAAACAGTTTATTAAGTTGACTCTGAGAGAATGTAAACTTTGGGAAAATTATTTTTAAGTGCTTGATTTGATAAGTAATTATTTATTTTACCAATTCAAATTTTTGGGAAGGTAAAAAAATGGATTTGTTTTCAATTATAATGTCTGCGGTAACAATTTTTGCCGGTTCTTTTTTTGTCTTGATAGGGGGATCTTATATAGCATATCGAATAAGAAAAAAATCAATGTAAATATTGATTTAATAAAACTTTTTTTTGATTCAGTAAAGGTAATCCCTTTAATCTGAATCTTTTTTGTTTTAAACTCACCTTATGGCAAAACATAAGAAGTACTTTCATCACATTTAGCAAAAATATTGCTTTGTAAATTAAGGGGGAAGTAATATAGATAATTATTAAATCAATGATTTGTCTGCGGAATGGCTAATTCGTGAATTACCTTGCCGCGCAGACAAAGTGTTAAAAAAGCACTAAAAATGAGCCTAACGACAAGTTAAATGAACCGGAATTTATTAAGAGTGTTAAAGCGGAAGTGAAATCAGCCGAAACATTTTATTAACTTTTTAGGTTAAACTGTAAAAAATTTAAGCTTAATAATAGAAAAATTATACCGGCAAACGATCTATTTCGAAAATATTCAAAGGGACAATTGGAGTCGTTCAGAAAAATTTGCACCTTTTAAAAAGCTGAACTGAAATTATTTTTTACTATTTTTATAATCGTATTTAAAGATATATATTTTCATTTTGCAAGGATTTATAATTTATGGGACATGGAAAATTAAAGCCTAAAGAAAGACAGATAGGCAAGAAAACAATTGAAAAAAAACCTTTGATAAATCCAAAATATAAAAACACTTTTTGGACGGCGGTTATTGTGTTTATATTATTGATTTTTTTTATAGTTAATAATACAAGTTCTGTCCCCGTCCAGGGTCCATATCCTCCAAGCTATAATCCTTCAAGTCCGGTAAAACCGGATACTGCAATAGATAAAAAATTAATAATGAAAATTGAAAATAAATAGTAATCTTTGCTTAATGTAAAAAGTGGTTTAAGGTGGTATAATGAAGAAAATATCAATATCAGTTGTTCTTTTTTGTATTTTATTGTTGCTTGGATGCAATAAAAATGCCTCTGATATTAATAAGGAACAAAAAAACAACTCAGAGTTAAATAAAGAAAGTAATTCTGCTGATAATTTAAATTCTGGCGGTAATAAAGCGCCTGATTTTACTCTTGTTGGCCCGGCAGGCAATAAAGTAAGCCTATCTGATTATAAAGGCAAAGTGGTTATTGTGGATTTTTGGGCAACCTGGTGCCCTCCTTGCCGAAAAGGAATTCCGGATTTGGTTGATATTCAAACAGAATTTGGAAACAAAGTAGCTGTAATCGGAATTTCAGTTGATACCGAAACAAAAGATCAGGTTGCTTCTTTCATAGAGAGTTTTAATATAAATTATACTGTCCTTTTTGCTACTCCTGATGTTGTCCAGTCCTACGGCAATATTGAATCCATTCCTACTTCGTTTATAATCGATAAAAATGGCAATATCGTAAATCAGTATGTCGGACTTACACCAAAAGAAACTTATATAAATGAAATTAAAAAACTAATAGATTAATTGTAGAGTTAATCGGTATTATGTTATTATTTCAACTTTAGGGCTGTTAGTTGAACTTGCATGTTAGGATTTAGATAAGTTAAGCTGCCAATGTAAATTATTACTTATTTAAATTCTATAACCTTATTGAATCTCCTTCTTTGGATTATTATTTTTTCATGTTATTATCATCTCTTTTGTTTAATAAATGGAATTGAATTAAAGTTTGACAAAAAAAATAATATTACAATCTATTCTTTTTCTGCTGCTTTGCAGCTTAAGTTTCTCTTCCTATGCTCAGGGATTGCCAATTGCTCCGAAGACTGCTTACCAAATTAAGGCTGATAGTCTGATGGAATATCTTTTTAATAACAATAAATTAATGGGATCTGTGACAATAGCAAAAGCCGGTAAAGCAGTATATGAAAAAGCAACGGGTTATTCACAATTATCCGTTAATGAGAAAAAATTTTCCGGTACCGGAACAAAATACCGGATTGGCTCTATTACAAAAATGTTTACTTCGGTAATGATTTTTCAGCTGATAGATGAAAAAAAACTCTCTATTGATTCAACACTTTCAAAATTTTTTCCCGGTATACCCAATGCGGATAAAATAACTATTGGAAACCTGTTAAATCATCATAGTGGTTTGCATAACTTTACAAATGATTCAACTTATCTCAACTGGAATGCCTCGCCTAAAACAGAACAGCAGATGCTTGAATTATTTAAAAACCAGAAACCCGATTTTCAACCGGGTGAAAGGGGAGAATACAGCAATACAAATTATGTTGTTCTCGGCTTTATTATTGAAAAAATTACAGGTGATAATTATCGGGATGAGCTGAAAAAAAGGATTGTAGATAAAATCGGTTTGGAAAATACTTATTACGGGCATAAGACCGATGCAAATAATAACGAAGCATTTTCTTATACATTTGGTGATAATATGTGGACACAAAGTAAAGAAACCGATATGAGTATACCCGGAGGCGCGGGAGCTATCGTTTCGACACCGGGAGACCTGACTAAATTTATTTATGCTTTGTTTACTGGGAAATTAATAAGTCCCGAATCATTAAAGAAGATGAATGCCATAAAAGATAATTTTGGAATGGGAATTTTCCAGATTTCATTTTATGATAAGCACGGCTCCGGTCATACAGGCGGTATAGACGGTTTTGTTTCTAATCTCATATATTTCCCCGGAGACAGTATTGCGCTTGCGTTCTGCGCTAACGGAATGAATTATAATATGAATGAAACTTTGAAAGGTATATTAAGCAGTTACTATGATAAGCCTTTCACATTCCCTTCATTTAAAACAGTAAATATCCCGGTAAAGAAATTAAGTAAATACGAAGGCGTCTTTTCTTCAGTTGTACTCAATTTAAAAATTTCAATTAAAAGGAAGGAAAATATTTTAACTGCACAAGCAGCAAATCAATCGGCTTTCCCCTTAAGTGCAGTAAGCGAAACGCATTTTAAGTTTGATCCAGCCGGTATTATAATTGATTTCACAATACCAAAATACGGGCAAGTTACTGAGTTTTATCTAAAGCAAGGCAGCGGCAGATTCTTGTTCACAAGAGAAAAATAAATTATAGCAAATTGCATCATCTATACTATCTGCCCTGCAAAGCCGTCTTATTTATAGTAAAACCGAATTAAACAATCTGTGGTAAAATTATTCTGCGTTTGTTAAATTTATTTATCAATTTTTCAGTAAGATGAATTTTAAATTTAAATTAAATACAGCAGATAATTCTTTTGTAAGTTATTCGGCTTCCGTTTTAGTGCACTTTGCCATTCTTATTCTTGTTTTGATTTTACTAAACCTGTCAGGTGATAAGCCAAGAATAAATCCCCGGTTTGTTCAGGTTACAACACAGAATTTTAATGCAAATAATAATATGGACGGTAATCCGGCAAAGCCTCCCAAAGCAATTATTTCTGAAGAAGATAGAAAAAAGAACAATGAAAAGCCGGATGATGATAATAAATCAGAACCATTGAAGGAAATTGCGGAGAACGCTTTTTATAGTATTGCTAATATCGATGCTGATACTAGTAGTTTGGACCAGGTTTATAATGAACCGACTTTAAATGTTACCTTGAAATATCCCGCCGGCTGGACATACTTAGATCAAAATGTAAACAAAAAACTTGACGGCGTTACATTTTGGTCAACAATAGGAAATTATTCTCCTCCTCCGTATATCAATCTTGAAGTAAAGGATAAAGATTTATTCGATGCAAACCGGTATAAATATAAAATAAAAACACTGATGTATATAATATATTATAATGATCCGGAAGAAATGGAAGACCAGGTAAGCCAGATATTTTATATAAGAACAAATTCGGGCGAAGATTTTAGTTTGAAATTGATAATGAACGGGGAAAAAGAATTTAAATCTTTTCAGCCCGTTTTTTTTGGTATGTTGAAATCATTTAAATTTGGAAAGCGTTTGTTTTAGTTTTGAAGTATTCTGCTTGACGGTTTTGGCAAAGTAACAGTAAATTTACTGCCTTTACCGTACACACTTTCAACATGTATAGTACCGCCATTTTTTTCCACCATCTCTTTAGTTAATAGTAAGCCTAAACCGGTACCTTTTTCATTATTTGTTCCATAGGTTGTGAAGCAGTTTAACCCAAAGATTTTGTTAATATTTTCTCTTTTTATCCCGATACCGTTATCTTCAACCGTTAATTCCACAAATTTACCGGCATCTGTCGAAATAATATTAATTAAACCGCCCGGCTTAGTAAATTTAATTGCATTGGATAATAAGTTTTTTAATATTGAATGAAGCATATCTTCATCTGCAAAAACATCCTGTTCTGCAGATACTTTGTTAATAAGAGAAATATTTTTATCTTGTGCATTAACAATCAACAGATCTACAGCGCTTTTTACTCTTTCAAAAAGATTCAGTTCAAGCAAGCCGACTTGTATCGCCCCCGTTTCCAACCTCGCCCAGCTTAACAAATCCTCCAGCAAATTAAATTGGTTCTTTAAAGCTTTATTTATTTCTATACTGTATCTTTTTATCTCGTCTGCGGTTAAAGTATCAAACTCCATAGCGATTATTTCAGAGTATCCGAGTAAAGCAGTGAAAGGGCTTTTAAGATCGTGTGCTATCATAGAAAAAAGCTTGCCTTTGTCTGCATCTAATATATTCCCCCCTTCCCCATCATTCGTCATAAAACCTTCTACAGCTATCAGTTCATTATCCGGTGAAAAAATACCTTCACCTCTTTCAAATATCCATTTCACATTTCTATTATTATCAATTATACGGTAATTTATCGTAAAGGGTTCCTTGTTATTTAGGGCAAAATCAATTTTCCCCAGGACATTTTTTTTATCTTCTTCATGGAAAAGGTCCTTGTAATCTATTTTTCCGGGTATCAAAAATTCTTCCGGTGAATATCCGGTAATTTTTTTTGATCCTTTACTTACATATTCCATACGCCAGGTAGAATCATTTTTACGCCGGTAAATCATACAGGGAAGAAAATCTATTATTGAAGATAAGTCCGTTGCTGCCTCATAATTAGACGGTAATGGTTCTTTCATTGTAATGCTGTACCCATAATTTTACTTTATTAAATCTAAAATAAACAACTATTAACATATCCTCAAACGGATTCCCGGCTTTTTCAACAAAACCCAATAATAATAAAAACTAATTGATATTAAAAAATTTCATCTGCTAAAATTTATTGTTCAATAATAAATTCACAAATCAATTTGAGGAAGATATAACTTTTTATCAAAATTAAAGGAATTTACATGTTTTTATATTAAAAAATGAGCTTTCGTAATTGATCTCAAAATATTAAAATTCATTTCAAATTATGAATCTATTAGTGATTGGATTTTTTCAAATGAATTATGAGCTTAATAATCTTGACTTTCTTTGTTCTAACTCGTAATTTTATCTTCTTTATTAAAAGTTTATTTGATTTTGGAGAAAAATTAATGAAACAAGCCAAAATGACGAGATTTATTTCGACTATTGATGCCGAAAGAAAATGGTATGTTGTCGATGCAAAAGATCAGGTTTTAGGAAGACTGGCTACAAGTGTTGCCAGAATTATCCGTGGTAAAAATAAACCGGCATTTTCACCAAATGCAGATACCGGTGACTTTGTTGTAATTATTAATGCTGATAAAATAAAAGTTACTGGTAAAAGAGAACTCTTAAAAACTTATATCCATTATTCCGGTTATCCGGGTGGGTTGAAAACTAAAAGTTATAGCGAAGTAATGGCTACTAAACCTGAATTTATTATTGAGAGTGCTGTTAAAGGTATGCTTCCAAAAACAAGACTTGGAAAGCAATTAATTAAAAAATTAAAAGTTTATGCCGGGACAGAACACCCGCATCAGGCACAGAAACCGGAATTAATTAGTATATCGGAGAAATAATGGCAGATCAAATTTACGTCGGAAGAAGAAAAACTTCAGTTGCAAGAGTAATTTTAAGAAGCGGTAACGGTAAGATTACTGTAAACGGAAGAGAATTTGAACTTGCGTTCCCCGAACAATTAAGCAGAGAAGATATTTTAAATCCGTTTAAGGCTACCGAAACTTTGGGCTTGTATGATGTATTTGTTCATGTGAACGGCGGTGGTACTACCGGGCAGGCACAAGCTGTAAGATTGGGTATTTCAAGAGCTTTAATTACTTTAAATCCGGAATTCAGACCTGCCTTGAAGGCAGAAGGTTTTTTAACCAGGGATCCCCGAATGGTTGAACGTAAAAAATACGGTCAGCCTAAGGCAAGGAAAAGATTTCAATTTTCTAAAAGATAATTTATTTATTAACTATTCATACTTCCTGATTTGCCCCCTGTGTCCTTTATAAAAATGGATCAAAGGTAAAGTTGAAGGAAGTAGAAGAAAAAAACAGGAGTAAAAATGAAAAAGATTGAGTTAACTCAACTAATTGAAGCTGGGGCGCATTTCGGGCATTTAACACGCCGCTGGAATCCTAAAATGAAGACTTATATCTTCATGGAAAAGAACGGGATTCATATTATTGATCTTAAAAAAACACAGGAACTGCTTTTTGTTGCCGCTGAACATTTATCTAGAATGGTTGCCGAAGGCAGGAGAGTTTTATTCGTAGGTACTAAGAAACAGGCAAAAAACATTATAGATGCCGAAGCAAGAAGATGCGATGCTAATTGGGTAAGTGAAAGATGGCTTGGCGGCATGTTGACAAACTTTTCTACTATTAGGAAAAGTATAAAAAGACTTACAAATATTGAAAAACAGGAAACCGACGGAACTTTTGATAAAATTACTAAAAAGGAAAGACTTTTTTTAACAAGGGAAAAAGATAAACTGAAAAAAGTTCTTGAAGGCGTTGAAACTATGTCCCGTTTACCCGGTGCAATGGTTGTTGTGGATATTAAAAAAGAGTCCATTGCTGTAAATGAAGCAAAACGGTTAAATATCCCGGTGTTTGCTATTGTGGATACAAATTGCGATCCGGATCCTATTAATTACATTATTCCTGCTAATGATGACGCAGTTAAAACGGTTGAGCTGATAATAAACTATCTGGCTAGTGCGATTATTGAGGGCGAAGCGAGGGCTAAAGAGGTTAAAGCTCAGGAAGCTGCTGAAAACGAAAGGCAAAAGAAAGAACAGGAACAAGAACTTAAAGAAGAAGTTAAAAAAGAAACGGCTAGAAAGTTAGAAGAAAGAAAAGAAAAAAAAGCTAAAGAAGCTAAAGAAGAAAATACTTCTGTTGATAAATAATAAAGAGGAAGATAAGATTTATGGTTATTACTGCTGCAAGAGTGAATGAATTAAGACAAAAGACCGGCGCGGGTATGATGGATTGTAAAAAAGCGCTGACTGAAGCCGAAGGTGATTTTGAAAAGGCAATTGAATTACTTCGAAAAAAAGGTGCGGCTGTCGCCTCAAAAAGAGCTGAAAAAACAGCTAACGAAGGTTTAGTGCTTACAAAAATTTCTGAAGATAAAGAGATGGGTGTAATTGTTGAAGTTAATTGTGAAACTGATTTTGTTGCGAAAAGCGCTGATTTTGTGAAGTTCGCAGATAATGTTTTACAAGCTGTTTTTTCTATTAAACCTGAAAATGTGAATGATTTGATGGAAAAAAGCAATATTATTAAGGACTTACAGACTAATGTAATGGGTAAAGTTGGAGAGAAAATTGAAATTTCCCGTCTTGCAATTGAAAATGCACCTAATGGCGTGATTGTAGATTATGTACACCTCGGTTCTAAATTGGGTGTGCTTATAAAATTTGATAATCTCACTAAAGATAAAAACGCATTCAGTGAAATAGGTAAAGATATTGCTATGCAGGTTGCCGCAATGAAACCCATTTGCGTTTATAGGGAAGAAATCCCTAAGGATATCATCGATAAAGAAATTGATATTTACAAAGAACTTGCCCGTAAAGAAGGCAAACCGGAACAGATCCTTGAAAAAATTTCACAGGGTAGATTAAATAAGTTCTACCAGGAGAATTGCCTTGTCGAACAGGCATTTATTAAGGATAATACTAAAACTGTAGGCGACTTATTAAAAGAGTTCAATTCATTGCATGGATCGCAGATAAAAATTTCTCTTTTCCGTCGCTTTCATTTAGGCGATGAAAAAAAATAGATTTGACTAAAAAGGTCTTAAAAATATTAAGACCTTTTTTTTTAATATTTTTGTTTTTTTTATTAATTTCGGATATTGAAAATATCACTACTCTCTCTCTCTCTGCGTTAATTAGATGAGGGTGTGCTTAAGTCATAAATTCACTCCTGAATGGATCTTATAGCGTGTGAATTTAAGAGTGCCTAATTTTTTTTGGAAATAATTTATGAGTTCATTAAAGTACAAAAGAATATTATTGAAACTGAGCGGTGAATCTTTGATGGGAAAGAAGGGCTTCGGTATTGATCATAATGTACTGGACTTCTTTTCTACTGAAGTTAAAAAGGTGCATGATATCGGAGTGCAAGTCGGAATTGTAATCGGGGGAGGGAATATTTACAGGGGTTTAAGTGCAATTGATCAAGGGATAGACCGCGTAACCGGGGACCAGATGGGAATGCTTGCAACAATGATTAATTCTCTTGCTCTTCAGAATGCAATTGAACACAAAGGAATTTATTCAAGATTGATGAGTTCCATCCATATGGAACAGATTGCAGAGCCTTATATCAGACGGCGGGCAATACGCCATCTTGAAAAGGGAAGAGTTGTTATTTTCGGCGCAGGTACTGGGCATCCTTATTTCAGCACTGATACCGCTGCTTCTTTAAGAGCAGTGGAGGTTGAAGCAGATGTAATTATAAAAGGAACCCGGGTTGACGGCGTTTTTGATTCCGATCCCGAAAGAAATTCCAACGCTTTAAAATACGATAATATCTCTTATCTGGATATTCTTAAAAAAAACCTTAGAATTATGGACCTTACTGCCGTAAGCCTTTGTCAGGAAAATGATCTTCCAATGGTTGTGTTCAACATGGATATCCCTGATAACCTTCTGAAGTTGGTTAATGGGGAAAATGTTGGTACCATAATAAAAAAATAATTTATTTGTTGAGAAAAAGTTTATATTCAAATATTTTTGCCTATAATTTTTAACAAATTAAGAGGAATTTATGGAACAGACACTAAAAGATGCAAAATCCAGGATGGATAAATCGCTTGAAGCTCTTCGAGGAGAGCTGGCAAAAATCAGATCCGGAAAAGCAACTACTGCTTTATTAGACGGCGTTAAGGTAGATTATTATGGAAATCCGACGCCGGTTAACCAGGTCGCCAATGTTACGGTTCTGGATGCGCATACTCTATCTGTTACTCCGTGGGATAAATCTGTTTTATCTGCAGTAGATAGGGCAATTCTTGAAGCCAATATCGGTTTTAACCCTGTAAGCGATGGAACAAATCTAAAAATTCCAGTTCCTCCGTTAAATGAAGAACGAAGAAGAGACCTCGTAAAGATAATTAAGAAATTCGGCGAGGAATCTAAGGTTGCCGTCAGAAATATTAGAAGAGATGCCAACGAGCATTTAAAGAAGGAAGTGAAAAGCAAAAAAATTTCAGAAGATCAACTAAAAGAAGGTGAAGATAAAATTCAAAAATTAACCGACGAACATGTTCTAAAAGTTGATGAGTTATTGAAGCACAAAGAAAAAGAAATTATGGAAATTTAGATTCACTTATTAAGTGATTCATAAGCCCAATTTTGAATTCAAAATTGGGCTTTTGTTTTAAAAATTACTCAATATCAATACAGACAATTAGTGTAGCAATCGCTCTTAATATAAATTTAATTTAAATATTAAAGATTTTTTATTTAAATTTTAAATGAATAAAAAGCAATGTCGGTTTTTTTTCTTCTTATGAATTTATCTGATGGATAACAATAATATAAAGATATCAAAAAGCGAGATTTCAAAATATACTTCTTATCTCCGTACTGATTTGATAAGAAACGTTGTATTTTTAAGCGGTGGTATTGTGTTGTTTATTACCGGCTGTATAATTTACGGAATTATTCTGAACCTGAGAGAAATTCCCTTGAGCCGGGCGGTTGATGAAAAAGGTTTTGGAAGACTTGATGAAGTAAATATATTGATAGACCGGAGAGCCTATAGACTTTTTTTGTATAATGATACTGTATTTATTAAATCATATAAAGCTAATTTTGGAAGAAATAATAATGTGCCTAAATGCAAAGAGGGAGATTTAGCTACGCCGGTTGGTGAATACAAAATTTGCGATATTGACACTGTAAGCAGGTATCATAAATTTTTTAAATTTAATTATCCTAATTTGAATGATGCAAGGGAAGCATTGCGTAAAGGCGTAATAAATCAAAGTGTATTTGATAAATTGAAATTTGATTTTGATTATAATGTATCTCCGGATTCAAGCACCTATTTAGGCGGCAATGTCGGATTACATGGTATAGGAGTTCTAAATTTTGTTTTTAAGTACTTGCCTTTGAACTATAATTGGACTGACGGTTCGGTTGCAATCTCTAATGAAGATATAGATGAGCTTTATTCAGTAGTTAAGAAAGGAACTAAAGTTGTTATTAAATAGAAAAGTTTTATATTTATTTTTTTTACTTTTCCCGCTGCTTGCATCTTGCGACGGAAAAGACGCAAACAATTCGGGAACAACGCAAAAAACGGATTACGAAAATCCACAGTTTGTAATTCAGGAAGCTAAAAAAGCCTTAGGCGATAACGTTAAATTTGCTTATAAAGGAAAATATAATAGCGATTCCGTAATTGAGATTGCAGCAGGTATCGAAGTGCAAAATCCCAAAGAATGGGGGATTAAATTTTTACTCTTAAAATTAGACGGCAATAAATTATCTGCTGTTTATCAAACCGCGCTGTTAAACGGATCATTTAACAAATGTCTTGTCCAAAAAATAAAATTTCCGATGTTTGATTATGAATTAATTTATTATAATTCACAGGGCTATTTTCTCGGCAGCGGCGGCGGGGAAGTCTATTCATATCTTATCAACTTTAATGAGGGTAAAACATATTATGCACATTTAGTTGACGAACCCGGTAATCCAGCCTCTCTATTCCTTTCGGAAAATATTGATATTAACGAAGTAAAAAGTTTTTTCGTAAGTAATTTCAAAAGAGATTATCCCGCAGTAAAGGTAGCTCCGAAGGATATAGTATTGAAATATTGAAAATATCTATCGTTATTTAGTTTTGTAATTTCCTTTTGAAATGATAACTATACTAAATTATGCCTGTAAAGAAAAAAATAATATTTTTATTTCTCATTTTCAACTTACTGCTGTTTGCCCAATCACGCAAAAGATTTGAGTTAAGCTCAATCTCTTTTGAAGGAAACCAATCCTTTCCATCGTCTGCTCTTAGTGAAATTATTGTTTCACAGCCTACTCCCTGGTGGTTCTGGAAGTTTCTTCATTCTTTTTCAAGCCTTGGTAAAGAACCGGTTTATTTTGATTCTTCCAATATTCAATTTGACCTGACTTCGCTTAAGGATTATTATAATTCAAATGGATTTTTTGAGGCAAAATTTAATTATAAATATAATGTTGATACTGCCGGAGAAAAAGTCGATCTGATATACATTATAAATGAAAACAGACCTGCAGGGTTCGGGAAACTTAACCTGTCGGGAATTAAAAGTTTGCCGCCTTATATTATGAAGAGTGTATTTGAAAATGTTGAGGTTGATACAGCTGCACGATTCTCACAGAGCATTATTCAGAATAATACAAGCAAAGCTGTAAATAACCTTCAGAATAATGGCTATATGTTTGCACGGTTCGATAGCACTATAGTAATTAAAGATACAGTGTTAAATAAGGCAAGTACCGATATATATTTTTCAACCGGAAACAGGTATAAAATAGATACCGTCTTGATAAATAAAACCGGCGAAGGAGCTGACTTGATACAAGATGATCTTTTGCGGGATATAACTGGAATTAAGAAAGGTGATTTTTACAGCTTAGATTTGCTTAAAAGCAGTCAGGCAAGGTTATACCGGACGGGATTATTCAACTCGGTTTTGCTTGCAGGAGATGTTAAGGATACAACCGGCAGTAAAGTTCCGATTCTTGTTACCGGGAATGTAGGCTTGCTGAATGATCTATCTCCCGAAGTAATTTTGAATAACCAGCAAAACGCTTTTTATACAGGACTTGGTGTTTCTTATACAAAAAAAAATTTTTTAGGCGATGCGCGTAAACTTACTATTGGCACTTCATTCGGCGTCCAGGATATTTTTAACGAAAACTTCGGGAATTTAATTCACCATTTCTCTTACAGGGATACTACTCTCCTCGGCTTCGTTGACGCAAGAATAACAGTAAGTCAGCCTTATTTATTTGGGAAGCCTATCTTCGGCACATGGGAAACTTACGCAACAATTAATAAACAGCCGGATTATAACAACACCGTTTACGGTTCCAAGCTGACATTTAATTTTGAAATGCCGACTTTTACTTTTATTAATAATTTCAGTACATCATATACGCTGGAACAGTCAAATGCAATTTTTCGTAACTATAATGATACTACGTCAAAAATATTTATTTCGGATATTGCTGTGGATGCTTCTTCAACATCAGCGGATAATATTCTTTTCCCCACACAAGGATATAATCTTTCATTTCACATTGAAGAAGCTAATTCCATACCATATTTACTTTCTAAGCTATTTAAGGTACACCCCCCGGATGCATTATTCTATAAGGTGGTTCTAACGGATTCTTATTATTTACCTTTGGACTTAGATAAGAATTCAATTTTAGCGGCAAAATATAAAATAGGAAACATTCAAATATTTTACGGAGATTTTTCTGGCGTACCAATAGACCGTTCATTCTATTCCGGCGGGAGCAATTCAGTCCGCGGCTGGCATGCTAATGACCTTTTACCTTTAGGTAGTCAAGAGGTAATAGGGATTGAAGGCATCAGTGATAAAGGCGGAACATTTCTTATGGAAGCCTCATTGGAATTTCGCAGGCGATTCTTAGAGAACTTCGGGTTCGTTTTATTTACAGATTACGGAAATACTTGGCTTGGTCATAATCAATTCATGTGGGACGGCGTTGCAGTTGCCGCCGGTTTTGGGTTTAGATATTATACTCCGGTTGCTCCTGTCAGAATAGACCTGGGATTTAAATTTTATGATCCTAATCCTGACCCGAATAATCCTTCAGAGAAGTTGTTCATATGGCAAAACTGGAGCCCTAATTTTTTTAATAATATAGTATTGCAGTTTGGATTAGGCGAGGCATTTTAGTTTTAAGGAGGAGGATATGCCCGTCTCGATAAACTAAATTTGTCTTTTAGCTTTGTTCGCCACATATAAAATTGTTATTTTTAAAATCTTTAAAAGGAATATTATGATTCTAAGTATGACCGGTTACGGAAAAGGAACTGATATAAATGACAAAATAAGAGTAGAGGTAGAAGTAAAAAGCGTTAATAACCGCTTTTTGGATATTATAACAAGACTTCCAGCTTCTTTAATGAATAAGGAGTATGAACTCCGCGAGCAGATTAAAAATAAAATTAATAGAGGTAAATTAACTGTTGTTATACAAATCAAGAGGAATGATTGCGAAAATCAGGATTTTATTGTTAATAAAGATAAGTTAAAAAATTATCTTTCATTTATAAAAGAATTAAAGAAAACTGCAAAAATTAATGAAAAAATAAAACTTGAACATATTTTATATAACAAAGAACTCTTTGAATCAGGTGATATTGAATTTACCGAAAATGAATTTAACGTAGTTAGAAAATCCCTTGATACAGCGCTTAATGAGCTGCTTAAGATGAAAAGGAATGAAGGGAAAGAGCTTGCTAAAGACCTTAGAAAACGTATAGAAATTATCGAGAATAAACTGGCGGAAATTGAAGCTGAGTCAAAAGCTTGTGTTAAAGAATATTTTGAGAAGCTTAAGGGGAAAGTAAAGCTTTTAGTTGAAGATATTTCATTTGAAAAAGACAGGCTTGAAATGGAACTTGCAATTATTGCCGATAAAGCCGAAATTACGGAGGAATGTGTAAGACTTAAAAGTCACATAAAGTTCTTTACACAATGCCTTGAAGAAGATGCGGAATCCGGAAGAAAATTAAATTTTCTTTGCCAGGAAATGAACCGCGAAACTAATACTATTTCTTCGAAGACAATTTCAACTTTTATAACCCATAATACTGTTTTCATTAAAGAAGAAATAGAAAAAATTCGTGAACAAATTCAAAATATTGAGTAGTATTTGGAAAGTCAGAAAGGAAAAATTATTGTCGTATCGGCGCCAAGCGGTACGGGCAAAACAACGATACTAAAAAATATTTTACAGGACTTCCCTGAATTGGTCTTTTCTGTGTCTGCTACTACACGGGAAAAAAGAAAATTTGAAAAAGAAGGATTGGATTATTTTTTTCTGTCTGAAAATGAATTTGAAAAAAAAATAAAAAATAACGAATTTGTAGAATGGGAAAAGTTCTATGACTACTATTATGGCACATATAAAAACTTTATAGAAGATAATATAAATCAAGGCAATTCGGTGATAGCCGAGGTAGACGTTAAAGGCGCTTTATCGTTAAAAAAAATATATCCGCAGGCGGTTCTTATTTTTATTTATCCGCCGAGCCTTGAAGAGCTGGAATCGAGATTGAAAAAAAGAAAAACAGAAAATGAAAAGGAGTTTAAGAAAAGAATTGAAAGAGCTAAAATGGAACTTAGTCAGAAAAATAAATTTGATTTTTGTATAGAGAATAATGACCTGGGAAAGGCAATAGTAGAAACTGAAAGTTTAATAAAGAATATAATCCATAAGGAGAATAGCTAATGGGAATAAATCCTATAGACCTGCGCGAAATTGATGAACGTGCAGCCAATATTTACGAAGGCATAATTGTGACTTCAAAGAGAGCACGTAAAATTAATGACGATAATAAAATCGAATTTAATGCTTTAGTCGGTACTATTCCTGTAACTGCGGGCGATGATGAAAGCGAAGACATTGAAAATCCGGCTCAGTTAAAAATAGCTCTGGATTTTGATAAAAGAGAAAAACCCCATATTCAGGCTTTACAAGAACTGCTCAATGGTCAGATAGAATTCACGTATAAACAATAGATTGAATTGTTGAACGGTTCAGGGAATCGTTCAGTGATCTAAATTGTAATAAATTGTTTCGTTGTTGAAATTTTATTTCGCAAAAATTATTCAGTATAATTCCAGGCATCAAAATGGGCGTTGATATCTTTGTCGGCAAAAAAATAATTCTCGGCGTTACCGGGGGCATCTCTGCATATAAAATGCCTTATCTCATCAGAGAAATTAAAAAAAGAGGCGCGGAAGTAAAAGTTGTAATGACTCCTTCAGCTGCTGAATTTGTTACCCCGTTAACCCTCTCAACACTCTCCGGCAATGAAGTAATTGTTAATATTTTCCCGCAATCGCAGTTAAACGGCGCTGATTTATCTACATGGCATATCGATACAGCCTTATGGGCGGATTTAATGATTATTGCGCCCGCAACTGTAAATACTATTGCAAAAATTGCTAACGGGTTTGCAGATAATGCGCTTACTACCCTGGTAACCGCTCTTCGATGCCCTTTACTTATTGCTCCTGCTGCCGATGTGGATATGTATCGGAATAAACTAACGCAGCGGAATTTTGACACTCTTAGAAAAGCAGGCTATTTTATTATTGAGGCTGAAGAAGGCGAACTTGCCAGCGGACTGATTGGAAGAGGCAGATTTCCTGAAATAAATAAAGTTTTAGATTCTGTTGAAATTATATTTTCAGGCTATAAAAGAAATTTTGAAGACAAAAAAATTTTAATAACTGCCGGACCAACTTATGAAGATATTGACCCTGTAAGGTTTATCGGCAACCGCTCATCCGGTAAGATGGGTTACGAGCTTGCTAAAGCCTCATATTTAAGAGGCGCCGATGTTACGCTTGTTTCCGGGTTTTCACATGAGTGTGCTTATCCTGAAATAAAGTTAATCAAAATCAGATCCGCTGCGGAGATGAAAAAACTGGTTGAAAAAGAATTTAAGAATAATGAAATTTTAATTATGTCAGCCGCCGTCGCTGATTTTAAACCGGTTTTATCACGGAGTAAAAAAATTAAGAAAGAGGATAAGCTTTCATCTATTAATATAGTTGAAACCGAGGATATTTTAAAAACACTTGATAAAAAAGGCAAAATTACAATCGGTTTTGCTTTGGAAACTGATAATGAATTACAGAATGCTTCAAAAAAATTAAAATCTAAAAATTTGGACATGATAGTGCTAAATTCTCTGAAGAACAATAAAAGCGGGTTTGAAGTTGATACAAATAAAGTTACTATAATTCACAGATCGGGTAATCAGGTAAAATTTCCTCTTGTATCTAAATTTCAAACTGCTAATAAAATTCTTGATGAAATTTTAAAAATTAAGATATAGAGTAATAATTTATCAAAGTTTGTATTGTTCTATCCGGCAATTAAATCATTTCATCCCAATTCCAGGTTCTTTATGAAAATTATTTTATTATACTTGTGGCATTAATTTTTGATTAATCAAGTATAAAATCTTAAATTTATTTTATGAAAGATTCTATAAAAAAACAATTGATAGAAATCTTAAAAACCCAAAAAGTAATTTTTGGAGATGAACTATTTGAGGAAAAATATTTGAACAGGAGAACAAGAATTATTAAAGAGCCCGGTAATAATCCGGAATTGCGTAAAAATGCTGAATTGAAACAAAATGCGCCGGATGCCGCTGATGAAAAGAATGATACTACTGCGTATGTTTATGAAAAGATAAAGGAAGAAAAGATACATGAATCTTTGTTCTCAGACTCTAAAAAAGACTGGGAAATATCAGAGAATTTAAATGATCTTTATAAGCTAATCTGTAACTGCCAAAAGTGCGCTTTGGGTGCAATGAGAAATAAGTTTGTTTTTGGCTCCGGGTGTTCTAATGCCGATGTAATGGTAATAGGAGAAGGCCCCGGCGCTGATGAGGATGCACAGGGGCTGCCTTTCGTAGGGCGTGCAGGCGGGCTTTTAACGGATATTCTTAAGGCAATAAATTTTAACCGTGATGAAGTTTATATAGCCAACATTGTTAAATGCCGTCCACCGGGTAATAGAACTCCATTACAACAGGAAATGGATGCCTGCCTGCCATATTTGAAAAAACAGATCGGTTTAATCAAACCGAAGTTGATTTTATGTCTTGGTTTAACAGCCTCTCAGGGTTTGTTGAAAAGGAAAGATTCTCTTACTAATATGCGGGGTAAAGTTTTTGAATTTGAAAAAGCAAAAGTAATAGTTACATTTCACCCGGCAGCTTTATTAAGAAATCCCAACTGGAAAAGAGACTGTTGGGAGGACGTTAAAAAATTTAAAAAATTATACAACCAGATTGTGCTGAAAAATGGCTAAGAGTAGAAAATCAAATATTACTCTGGAAAAAATAGTGCCTGCCAACGTTAAGCCGCCTTCCGTTCCGGAGATTGAAGCTTCCGTGCTTGGCGGAATGATGATAGAAAAAGAAGCCGTGCCTAAAGCCATTGAGCTTTTATCGCCCGAATGTTTTTATTTGAAAGAGCACAGATTAATTTTCGAAGCAATGATTTCATTGTTCGATTCCGGCGAACCTATTGATGTTGTTACACTATATGAAGAGTTGAAAAAAAGAGAACAGCTTGAAGAAATAGGCGGTGCAGTTTATTTAAGCAAGCTTTCGCAGAATATTTCTTCAGCTGCTAATATAGAATATCATGCAAAAATAATTTTAGAAAAACAGATTCTTCGCGGATTAATTACCAGCGCTCACCAGATTGCACAGGCAGCTTATGAGGGCACTGAAGATGCGTTTGATATTCTGGATGAAGCCGAACGAAAGATTTTCGAAATAACCGAAACCCATCTCAAAAAATCTTTTCAAGGAATGGATAGATCCGTTAGAGAAGCGCTTGAATATATTGAAGCTATTCATTCCAATACAAAACAAAAATTTTCCGTTCCTACGGGTTTTTATGAATTAGACGAGTTACTTGGCGGATTTCAAAAGTCGGATTTAATAATTATTGCCGCCAGACCTTCTATGGGGAAAACAGCATTCGCTTTAACGCTTGCACGTAATGCCGCCATAGACCATAAGATTCCTGTTGGAATATTCAGCCTTGAAATGTCTACAATGCAGCTAATCATTCGTATGCTTTGCGCTGAAGGCAGATTAAATGCACATCTCGTCAGAACGGGAAAACTTCCGAATGAAGAGGGTGTTAAATTAAGTAAGAATGCTCATAAACTAATTGAGGCGCCGGTTTATGTTGATGATTCTCCAGCTCAAACCGTCCTGGAAATTAGAGCCAAGGCACGACGATTAAAATCCGAAAAAGATATTGGTCTGCTTATTATTGACTATCTGCAGCTTATGCAGGGACCTGCAAACTCGGAAAGCCGCGAGAGGGAAATATCCCATATTTCACGTTCGCTTAAGTCGCTGGCTAAAGAATTAAATGTGCCTGTTATAGCCCTTGCCCAGTTAAATCGCGCAGTTGAAACGAGAACCGATAAACGCCCGCAATTATCTGATTTGCGTGAATCAGGCTCTATCGAACAGGATGCCGATGTTGTCTTATTTCTTAATCGTCCGGAATATTACAATATAAAAAATTTCGCCAACGACGGAAGTTCAACAGATGGAATTGCTGAGGTAATAATCGGCAAACAAAGAAACGGTCCAATCGGGGAAGTTCGTCTTGCATTTATTAAAGAATATGCAAGATTTGAAAACCTTGCACATGCAAAACAAATTGAGGAATATACAGCCCTCCCTGCAAACGAAGATATTTTTTAAGTTAACTGTTTTAGCGCGGATTACAGCCTTTTATATAAAAGATTATTACAACTATTAAAATTTTAAGTTACTTCTTTTGTTAAAATATTCAATTAATAGAGCGTCTCTAAAGTAAAAAAATATTAAATATTGAGAATACCCATCCGGTGATATTCATGGAAAATAAAATTTATTCAGCTATAAAAAGAACCATAGTATTATTTTTTACTCTTACCTGCTTATTAAAAGCACAAATTTATAATAATATTGATACCATAATTTGCAGTTCAAAATTTAAATTAGCTGTTGATAAAAATCTTGAAAATGAGCCTATCGGAGATGTTATTGCCTCAATCGGAAAAAGTTTTATAGGTACGGAGTATGCCGGGCATACTCTTGAACGTGCTGACCTCGAAACTCTTATAATAAATTTTTCGGAGATGGACTGTACTACCTTATTGGAAAATTCCTTAGCTATTGCAAGATGCATTAAGGAAAAAATATATTCCTTTGAAAATTTCAAAAAAGAATTAACAAAAATCAGGTACCGGAACGGTGTCATTAATGAATACCCATCCAGGCTTCATTATTTCTCCGATTGGATCTTTGACAATCAGGAAAAAGGCATTATCAAAAATATTTCTGAAGAAATTGGCGGCGGGATTATAAAATTTAATGTAAATTTTATGACTTCGCACCCGGGTTTTTACCTTGAACTAAAAACATATCCCAGGTTTATCCGTTTAATTGAGAAACAGGAAAAAGAAATAAGTAAAAGGGAATATTTTTTTATTTCAAAAAAAAATGTTTCAAATATCGAAAAGAAAATTCATAACGGCGACCTGATAGCCCTTACTTCCGATATTAAGGGTCTGGATATAAATCATGTTGGTATAGCTGTCGGAATGGACGATGGCAGGATTCATTTACTACATGCGCCTAATGTCGGATATAAGGTGCAAATTACCGGTACGCCTCTCTCTGATTATCTTGCTAAGAATAAGAAAGATACGGGTATAATTATTCTTAGAGCTGTAGAACCTTCGGAACAGGTAAAATAGTTTATTCCGCACATTCTCAGATTCTATGCCGGAAATATTAGAAACTTTCTTTGTTTTTTCAGAGAGGCTTTGGTAAATTTTATTTCACGATTCCTATTCATTATGAATAAATTATTTGCTGTAATCATAATTGTAATAATTGCTTCAGTAAACGCTCTGCCCCAGGAGGCATCTTTTTATGATGCTCCACTTGGAGGAGGAATTGGTTACACAGCCGGCTGGATAATACCTGGAGTTGACGGCATTAATACCCAGCTAAAAACCTTTGGTGTCCCCGGTATTCCCAAAAGTGGTTTTTTTACGTCAGGTGGCGCAGGTTTTATTTATCTCGGAATAATGAAAAATTTTAGAATTGGCGGGTTTGGCTTTGGCGGATCAAAATCTACGTCGGAAGATTATCCTTTAGCCGCCTTTTTACCAACTTTGGAAACCGGTACGGAACAACTGGAAGCTGTTTACTCGTTAAGTGGAGGTGGGTTATCTTTTGAGTATACACTGCCCTTTGTTAAAGATATTGCTGTGTCTGTAGGCGCTTTGATTGGCAGAGGCAGTTTAAATATAGAATTATATAGAAATTACGGCAATGTTGACTGGAAATCTTTTTGGCAAATTGCCCAGTCCTATTATCCGTATGCTTTAAGTTCATCACTTAAAAATACTTACTGGATATTTTCTCCGACTTTGAATGTTGAAATACCTGCTTACCATATGCTTTGTTTTCGTATCGGAGCCGGATATCATTTTGCTTTCGGGAACAATTGGACGTATGACAATAATCAAAATATTTTAAATGCACCTTCAAATATAAACGGGAATAGTCTTTTTATTCAAGCGGGAATTTTCGTAGGGTTATTTTCATTTTAAGGAATCAGATGAAAAATATTTTAGTAACCGGCGGCGCTGGATTTATCGGAAGTAATTTTATCAATTATATCCTTGCAAAAAGAGATGATTATTTTATTGTCAATCTTGATAAACTTACATATGCCGGTAACCTTGAAAATTTAAAGCAATCTGAAAACAATAAAAATTATCGTTTTATCAAAGGCGATATTATGAATTCGGAATTAGTTAATTATATATTTGAGCACTTTAATATTAAGTATGTTATTAACTTTGCCGCAGAATCTCACGTAGATAGAAGTATTTTAGGTTCGCAAATATTTTATATTACAAATGTGATTGGTACAAATGTTCTTTTAGAGGCTGCACTGAAATTTAAAATTGAAAAATTTCTGCAAATTTCTACCGATGAAGTTTACGGCGCTTTGGGCGCCGCTGGTCTATTTACAGAATCGACTCCGTTATCGCCTAATAGTCCATATTCTTCAAGCAAAGCGGCAGCCGATCTGATGGCGCTATCCTTTTATCATACTTACGCTCTGCCGGTTGTGATAACAAGGTGTTCAAATAATTATGGACCTTACCAATTTCCGGAAAAGCTTATTCCGCTAATGGTCATCAATTCATTAAAAAATAAAAAGCTGCCTGTCTATGGGGATGGCTTGAATATACGCGATTGGATTTATGTAATCGATCACAATAAGGCTGCTGAGTTGGTCCTGGAAAAAGGCAAAGCCGGTGAAGTTTATAATATCGGTGCAAGCGCTGAAATGTCAAATATCCGGATAGTAAAACTTATTCTAAAGCATTTAGGTAAATCTGAAGATTTAATTCAGTATGTAAAAGATCGACCCGGGCATGACAGGCGTTATGCCATAGACTCTGCTAAAATCATTAGAGAACTTGGCTGGAAACCGCAATTTTCTTTTGAAGACGCAATATCACAAACAATCGATTGGTATTTAAAAAATAAATTTTGGTGGGAATCAATTATCAACGGTGAATACAAGAAATATTACAAAATTCAGTATAAATTATAAAATCTCTTTAATAATTATAATTAAGGCTCAATAAATGAAAAAATATCTCTGCTTAATTTCAATTGTTCTGTTTATTTCAATTACCAAAGCGCAAGATGAAGAGAAGACAAATAATAACAATTCTTTATTTTCATTAAAAACTTCTGCTATTACTGTAACACTCGGCGGAAACTTTCCCATTACAGGTTCTTATCCTGCATTAATCAATGAAAGAGTTGATGCATTTGTAACCCGTATGTTTAATCAGGCTCGTGACATGATGATTAAAAATCTTCAAAACATGGACAATATCAAGGAAATAAATACGAAACTTGATGAATATTCATTAAGAGGTATAATTTTAAAAAGAGGTAATGGCGACTCGGTTATAGTAGACTTGTTAAAATTCAGAGTAAGCGGAGATTTTAAATATAATCCATATCTGAAAAACGACGATATTTTAATATTTCCGACATCCGATTACGACAAAAACTTTTTTACAATGGAGGGCGCTGTTAACAATCCGGGGAAATTTCCGTTTGCTGATGGCGATAAGTTATCGGATGCATTAATATTAGCGCAGGGAATTGACAAAGCTTATGATAATGTTAAAGAAGTTGAGATTGACCGGTTAATCTATGGTGGTGAAAAGATGAAGTCAATTAGAGTTGGCTTATTGGAAGACATACCTTTAGAGAGGGGGGATAGAATTATTGCGTTAGCACCTGACAACGGGAAAAATATATATTCTGTTAATGTTATTGGTGAAGTCCGGATGCCCGGAATAATTCCCATTACAAAAGGCAGTACTACTATTAAAGAGATAATAGATAAATGCGGCGGTTTTACAATTAAAGCAGATTTGAATAATACAGAATTAGTAAGAGGCGCAAATGCTTTTAAATCTTTAATGTTTTCAGAACAATCAGAAAGATTAAGAATGACAAGGATGTCAACTTTAATTGAAGAAGACACGCTCTATTTTAATGTTGATGAAGCTCTCCGGTTATTAAGAGGCAACGGACTTGTAGATTTTAATAAGGTTCAAAATGGAGATACAACTCAAAGTAATTTTATTGTGCGTAATGGCGATGTTTTATGTGTACCTCCTTTAAGTGATTTAGTATATGTTTTCGGGCAGGTGAATAATTCAGGTTACATTAAATATGTTCCAAAAAAAGACTATAAATACTATATTGAGCAGGCTGGTAATCTTGGACAAACTGCAACAGGCGATATTTATTTAATAAAAGGAAAATCAAGGGCTTGGTACAATTTAAAAGATATAAAAGAGGGAGAACAAGTTATAGAGCCGGGAGATTTTTTATGGGCATCTAAACAAACTCCACGTTCCATTTGGTTTGATATTGAGCAAATAAGCCGGGTAGCAACTGTAATCACAGGATTAGCTACATTAATTCTCCTTTATTATCAGCTAAAGTAAATAAATAAATCACTTATTTTAATAATAAACTTGACATTTAATAAATATAATATATTTTTGATAGTCTAAATTAGATTTTATAATGATCACAAGGGAAAAGTATAAAAGTACTAATTTAATTTTTGAAATTTTGAATAGACCTATTGACTTTATAGGAGATAGGAAGTAAATTAGAAGCCCTCAATTATTGAG
>CAZUCY010000034.1:0-29938 GCA_964618785.1 uncultured Ignavibacteriaceae bacterium
TGCATGATTGGACTTCAGCAGCAGTTGTGCTAATAGGTGATGAGCTTTTTCGTTAATAATAATATAATTTTAGAATAATTACATTAAAATAACTCATGTATAGGAGTGAATGATGATTGATATAAAGAAATATAAAATTGTTTTTATACTCATTTTAATTATTGCAGCAAATGCAAATGCTTCTGTATTAAAAATTAAAGCTGAGCAGAATACAGTGGCTATGGGTAAAAGTGTAGTTATCCATGCTCATTTACAGATTGATAATCCGGGTAAGTACATACTATTACCTTATGTAAATCAAAAAAGGTGGGGTTCACATGAAAAGCCTGACAAAAAAGGCGATGTGATTTTCTCTTTTCCGCTTCCAAATCCCGGGACTGCTCAAATTGAAGTTATAGCTGTTATTTCAGATACAAAAGATTGGGTAGGACTTAAGGATCATAAAATTTTATATGCGGGGTATCCATTAATGGCAGATGGAATCCATAGTAATGAACTTGAAATTAAAGTAAACCGACGTGAAATGCCAGTGCTTAAAAATTCAGGAACTTTATTTGGAATGGAATGGGAATCCTGGTTTACAGATGATAAAAACGGCTGGCGGACGTCTCAGGCTGTTCCATCAATCGGGTTTTACGATTCATATGATCCGGATGTATTACGTCAGCAAGTGCTTTGGATGATAGATTTAGGCGTTGACTTTATAATACCGGACTGGTCAAATCATATATGGGGCTGTAAGCATTGGAATGAACGTGATCCTTCAACCAACTTGATCTTACATACAACACAGCTTTTTTTAGAGACCTTGGTAAAAATGCGGGCTGAAGGAATAGATGTGCCGAAGGTTGCATTGATGCCAGGATTAAGTAATGGTGAACCGGCAACTATGCAGGCGTTGAATGAAGAACTAGATTGGATATATCAAAATTATTTAAGAGATCCCCGCTTTGATGGATTATGGCAAATATATGAAGGAAAGCCATTGATTATAATTTTGGATACAGGCGCAATGGCTAATCCTGATGCAAAATCCGAGCAAGCCTTCAGAATCCCATTCTTCAAAATAAGTCTCGGGCTCAGCGCCGAAAAACTTGATTCAATTCGGACAAATGAAAAAGTAAAAGTGGATGATACTCACTTTACAGTCAGATGGATGTCTTCACAGAACCAGGCAACGGAACATAATAAATTAGGATATTGGACATGGATGGATGGAATAACGGAACATCCTATAACTAATAAAGATGGGGCTGCTGAAGCCGCTACGGTAAGCACGGCATTTTTTGATGGAGACGGTTGGAAAGCCCCGGCAGCACATGGCAGAAGAGGCGGAGCAACTTATATAGAGACATTTAATTGGGCTTTTTCTCATAAGCCTGAATTCTTATTGCTGCATCAATTTAACGAGTTTTCAGGGCAAAGTGAAGGACATGGTATCGGGTCAAAACATGAGATATATGTTGATAGCTATAGTGTTGAACTTAGTGATGATATTGAACCTGTCTCAACAACAGCAAAAGGGTACCGGGGAGATAAAGGCGGTTGGGGGTATTATTTTCTGAACCTTACGCGCGCTTTAATTGGAATTGACAAAAATACCTCAAAAGGTTCAACTATTCTTGCTGTCGCCAAACCGCTTCGTAATTCTGTTTTGACGAAAGATACCAAATTAAATGTACAATGGGCTGTAACAGGAGTGATACCTAATATATATACAGTTTTGGTTGATGGGAAAATAGTTAGTGATAAAGTTATGGGTTTAAGTGCAGAAGTATCATTAACCGGTATGTCTAAGGGAAGTCATATACTAACGGTAAAAGCTAAAGATGCTTTTAGTTATTTTCCGCTTTCATATTTAAAAGAAGATACAATACTTAATAAGCCTGTCCCGGCTGAGGTGAATGTTCCTTTTGAAATACAATGAACAATTAATGCACTTTAGCTTCATGCTTTGCTAACATGTTACGTAAAAATAAAAATACTAATAATTTAGGGTATTTTTTAAACGTAACATTCTTTTCCCCTCTCGATTTGCTGCTATAAAGGAAGAAAATGAAAAATGTGTGTTTATTCAAAATTGAAATGCACTAAATATTATGCGTAAGGTGAGTTACTTAAGCACTGTAATTATTATATTGAGCTTTGCATTAATAAAAGCCCAAACTAATTCCGAAAAAAATGCCCGGTACTTTGCCGAAAATGGCTCAATTGTCGGGTATAATATTGACCGATACAACAACCGTCCGCTTTACATCAATAATACTGATGCGTTTGTTCTTACCGGTGACAAGCCGGTAATTCGTTTTGCACATGATCAATTTCTATTGGGAACATTTATAGCTGCAATAATTCATGGGGATAAAGGCAAGTGGCTTCAGGATTGCGATAGTATAATTTCATCTTATCGCTCAGGACGAATGACATGGAAAATTTCTGATCCGACATTTCCAGGGCTGACCGTTCATATTGATGTTTTACCCATGGCTAATACAATAGGAATGACAGCGAGGGTTAGGATTGATGGGGCTAAAAAGGGCGACTATCTAATTTGGGCTTATGGAGGAGCTAAATTTCGTAAGGGTGAACATTTAAACTGCGCTCTCGATGTGATGGGTCATCCCGAATTGTTAACCTGGGGTTTCAACCCGGAAGAATGTAAGAATAATGATGTTAAAATCAAGGATAATAAATTTATAATTTCTATTGCCGATTCTACCGCAAAACAAAAAAGCGGCTTAACAGTAGTAGGACTTTGTAATGCCAATTCGAAACCTGCAATGGGGGATGCTTCGGTTTGGAAAAACTTTTCAGCGTTTGCGGTATCCTCTCCTCAAAAAGAGCCAATTATAAAAGGCATTGCCGATTTGGAAAATGGGAAAGATATTTACTGGGCATTTGAAACTTTCGCTAGTATTAATGCTGAAGATTTAAATCTTGTAAACGCCCCTGAAAAAGCTTTTACCGATGGAGTAAATCGTACCAATGAATTTTTATCACGGTTGAAAATAAGCACTCCAGATCCTTACCTTAATGCAATGGCGCAGGCTTCGGTTAGCGCAGTTGATGGAACATGGTATCCACCCGTTTTTGTCCATGGAGCAATGCAGTGGAATATCCCTTTCCCTGGATGGAGAACAATCTTCGGAGGAACCATGTTGGGCTGGCACGACAGAGTAAAAACAGAAGCTATGTACTATATTGGTTATCAAATAAATGAATCTGATAAAAAAAATGCGAAGGCTGATACGAACCTGTTGTTGACTATTCAGGATACGGCTTCCCGGTTTTACGGTGCAGGCTACGTAAATAAAGATCAAGGGTTTTATGATATGCAAACCCAATTTTTCGATCAGATAATAGAGGAATGGCGCTGGACTGCCGATCCAAGCCTGGAACAGTTTTTACGCCCGGCTCTTGAACTACATTTAGCACGAATGCGTGATTGTTTCGATCCTGATGGTGATGGAGTTTACGAAAGTTATTTGAATACTTGGCCTACTGATTCACAGTGGTACAATGGAGGTGGGACAGCTGAAGAAACTTCATATGCATATCGCGGGCACTGTGCCGCAAGAGATATGGCACACCGGGTTAATGATACTTCATCAGTAAATTACCATACTAAGATGATGGAAAAAATCAAAAATGGTTTTTTTACCAAACTTTGGATATATAATAAAGGATATTCAGGTGCATACAGAGAACAAGGAGGTCATAATCGTTTGCACGAAGATCCATGGCTATACAGTATTTTTCTGCCTATTGATGCCCACTTAACTTCACCTTTACAAGCTATTGAGTCAGTCTATTATTCCGAATGGGCGCTGCAAAACGACCGTATCGCTCTCGGTGGACGTATGATTTGGACTTCGAATTGGGTGCCGTCAATTTGGTCGGTGCGTGAAATGTGGCCGGGTGATAACTATGCTTTGGCATTGAGCTATTTTCAAGCAGGTATGCCCGATGATGCCTGGGAAATTTTGCGTGGAACTTTTATGAATAGCGGCTTTGGGGGAGTTGTGCCGGGTAATTTTGGCTCCTATAATGGAGGGACAGATTTTGCTGATTGTAAAGATACATTTGTACGAACTTTGGTTGAAGGAATGTTTGGATATAATCCTGATTACCCAAACAATTTGGTAAATATAATTCCCCAATTTCCATCGGGTTGGAACCATGCTTCAATAGAATTGCCGGATGTAAAAATTGCTTTTCAACGTGAAGGTAGATTTATAAGGTATAATATAGAACTGGCTGCGGCTGCAAAGCTCAATTTGTGCTTTCCGGTTCAATCCAAAAATATTGAGACAATTTCTGTAAATGGGAAGCCTGTCAGTTGGAAAGTACTACCCGGAGCCGGTTGCAGTATTGTACAAATTCGGCTCCCCGCATCAACAAAAGAAGAGATTAATATTAAAACTGGTCAGCAGTTGCCTTATTATACTCCCGTAAAATTAGCGGGAAATATCTCAGGTGCTATTAAACTTGAAGCAAAAGATGCTAAGATAGTTGAGTTTTATGATTCGCAAAAAGTTTTGGAAAATGGGAGAATATCCAACGGGGTAGTCACAGCCAAATTGGCTGAAAACAAAGGGTTCCATACGGTTGTTGCTAAAGTTTTATCCGGTAAAATTAACCAATGGCGTGTTTTTCGCATCAAAGTTAACGATCCTGTAAATGATGCAGTATATGAGGCAAAGTTTGTTGACAATATACCTGCCAATGCCTCATGGGAAAATATTGATATCAGTAGGCAGTTAAATGCTGATGTTTGTGCTATTTATAAGCAAAAATACCTTTCTCCCCGCCCTAATACTGTTTCACTGCGTATTGGTACTGATGGCTATTCACCATGGACGTTTCCTATCTGGAACCGGAGACCGCCTATTATCAAACTTGATCTTCTGAATAAGCTGGTTGATGATAAAAATATATTAACGACGCCGCAGAAGGTACCTTTCAACTGGTCGGGTGATCAGAAAAATATTGCTTTCACTTCATTATGGGAAAATTTCCCGAAGAAGATTACTATACCGGTGGAAAAAAAGGGCGAGGCTGTTTGGTTCCTTATAGCAGGTTCTACGAACCCTATGCAATGTCGGATATCTAATGCGGTTATAAGATTGCATTATGCTGATGGAAAAACAGATTCGCTTGAACTAATACCTCCGCTAAATTATTGGAATTTAAGTATCATAGGTGTTAGTAATTCGGATACATCGCAATATACTCGAAACGATTATAAGGCTGAAACCGATAAATTCTGTTTGCCTAATAAGCCGCCTGAAACCGTTCGGTTAGGAGAAAACTGCCGGGCAATGCTGTTAAATTTGAAATTAAGAAAAGGTGTTTTACTGAAAAATGTTACGCTCGAAGCGCTTTCTCAGGAAGTAGTAGTCGGATTAATAGGTGTGACTGTGATGAATCCCGAATAAAATGTTTGACATTTGTTGTGAGCTTTTCTCTTTTTTATAAAAGATTAAAAGTAACTGTGCAAGTTATTTTTTATAATTCAATTAAATAAGCTTCTCTATTATATCAACATAATGATAGATAATAGGAATATTTCCGGAGGTAAAAATATTGAAGTACTTTAAAATTATCCTATTTATATTTTTAACAGCATTTTTATCTATTAAAGCTCAAGATTCTGAGGTAACAAAAGTATTCAAAATAACGAAGCAGGAAATATCACCTACTCCAATCAGCCCTTTACTTTATGGAAATTTTATTGAACTTGGTTACGGAATTCAAGTAGAGGGAATGTGGAGCGAGATGTTCTTTAACAGAAGCTTTGAAAAATTTGCCCCTTACCGGCTGATAAATAAATTATGGTACGATTTAGTTTATGATGAAAAGGATATTTCGAAAGGGTATGAACAAGATTGGAGCAAGTTCGATTGGTATCATTCCGGTTATGAGCATAATGCCTGGTTTGCTGCGCCGGGTAACCCGGGTAATGCATCGGTAATAAACGACACTATGACTTTTTTTATTGAGACAACTCCGGAATTTAATGTTAGAATAATTCCCGATTCCGGCGGTTCCGGTCATGGAAAACAATGTCTTAAAGTGGTTAATGAAGAAAAAGATAAATGGGGCGCTGTTGCCCAGGAGGGAAAATTATTTCATAAAGGAGAAACATATAACTTCAGAGGAATGATTAAGGCAGATTATGGTACTGATAAAGCAGAAGTTAGGTTTTATCCGCAGGGTAATTGGGATAATCCTATAACAGTAATTCCGGTTTCAGATATTAACAATAATTATTCTGAAAAGACATTCTCTTTCACAAATACAAAATACGAAGGATATGTTACATTCAGTTTGTGGATACCCGGAAAATCATCAATTCACATCGATGATTTTTCACTGAAACCAGTATCTAACTATTTTGGCTGGCGGAAAGAAGTTGTTGAAGTTTTTAAGCTGCTAAAACCGGAAGTTATGCGTTTCCCTGGTGGATGTTTCGCATCTTTCTATGATTGGCATGATGGAATCGGACCTTATTCCGAACGTGTACCGGTCGATTCTTATTTCTGGGGCGGACAGAATTATAACGATGTAGGTACGGCTGAATTTGCCATGCTTTGTAAAGCGGCAAATGCTGAAATGAGTATGTGTGTAAATGTCTATCATCCATCGAAACGAAAATATGATGTTGACTTCCCTTCATGGCAGGACGATCTTGGATATAATTTTACAAAATTTATGAGTTTGACGGATGGTGCAAAATCAGCTGCTGATTGGGTTGCATATTGTAATTTACCTTCAGGCAGTAACCCAATGGCTGATTTGCGTGTTAAACATGGTTATAAAGAGCCGTTTGGCGTTAAATTTTGGGAGATGGATAATGAAGTATCCAGATGGTATGAAGCTGAAGATTATGCATGGGCAGTCGTTGTTTACTCCAGGGCAATGAAAGCAGTTGATTCCACAATTAAAATTGGGCTCGAATCTTATGGAGACCGCCCCGGCAGGAAATCATTTCATGCAGTTATTGATAAAATGCTGGAAATTGCAGGTCCCTATATCGATTTCCTTGCAGATCGTGCGGATGCGGACTCAGTATCTGCATATATGCTTGAGAAGGTTCACGCCTATAACAAAAAACATGGCACAAATATTAAGTACTGCGATACAGAGTGGCTGGCTTATAATACCGAACAAAATCGTGATTCATATAATATGGCTGAACGAAAATGCGGAGTTACAAAATCATTTGCATTTAGTAAATGGATGTATGCGTTAAATCTTTTGAAAAATTTTATGGCGTTTCAACGTCTTGGCGATGGAATGATGTTTGTAAATTTTAATAATCTTGCAAATACACACAGCCAAAGTGCAATGGAAACTCCCAAAGAAGGAGCTTATCTGACTGCATGCGGAAAAGCTTTGCGACTCCTCTCCAATTCACCTGCTGCATGGGTTCTGAAGTTTGATAACTATAAAGCTCACGCTAAAGATGAATATTCGGTTCAAGCAGCATGGGATATAAACAAGCAGAAGCTGGTGCTTTTTATCTGCAACAGAACAGCTCAGAGAAAAGAAAGCAGCTTTGATCTTTCTGAACTTGATAAAATATTTTCAAAAGCCTCAGTAACACAGCTTCATGCGGACAGTCCGATTGTAATGAATACACTGGATAATCCTGATGCAATCGAATCACAAGAATCAAACAAGGAATTAAATTTGAAGGATAATATATATAAAGTTGAAGTGCCTGAATATTCATTTTCTGAAATAATTCTGGATTAAGAACTTAGTGATAATTAAAAACTCTGTGTTAGAATCGCACAGCTTGTGTTGATCAAATTGCTTAATTGAGTATTGTTTCTAAGTGAGAAAATTCCAAATCTGAATTTGTAATCTTTAGATTTCAAAAGAAAAGCACTCTTTGTGTTTATAAAAAAATAATTCAATGTTTAACATTTTTTTGATCAACCCATTAAGGTTGAAGTTAATATTATGCTTGTTGTTTTATGGAATGAATGGACTCAGAGTGAACAACCAAGTATGGAAATCAGCAAAGATTTAGAACCTTCAAAACAGTACGATCAGCTTTATCTTAATTTACTAAAAGAAGAAATAAAAAATTTCAAATCTTAGAAATAAATCTCTCTTTATAAATTAATCGAGAAATAGTTTGTTTAATAAATTAGCTTATCTACAACATAAAAAAGTAGGATTAACTATGTGTGAAAAATTTTTCAATTTTGTTCTTCCCACTTTATTTATAACGATTTTAATCATACCGGAGATGTTATATGCTCAAAATTCTACGCAAAATAAAGCGTTTGGAGAAACATGGGTTGCAACGGATGCATTGGGACGCAAATTACCAACCTATGACCAGGTAGGACGTCCCCGTGCAAATAAATATGTGGGCGTATTTTATTGGTTTTGGCATGGGCACATTCCAGATTCACCTATAAGTAATGTTACTGATATTCTTGCGACTAGTCCCCAAAATCCTCAATGGGAAGGACCCGGTACGCTAAATTATTATTGGGGACAACCCGAGGCAGGATATTACTGGTCAGAGGATCCATGGGTAACAAGAAGAAATATAATGATGCTTGCTAACGCAGGAGTTGATTTCGTCTTTTTTGATTATACTAATGATCAGTTCGACGAATATGCAACAGCACTTACAACTTATTGTGATATCTCTGAAGAGTTGAAGAATCAGGGAATAAATGTGCCCAGGATAGTATTCTTTTTCAATGCCGATCCTGTACCAAAAATAGAAGAGATATACGGTAACTTTTATAAATTGAATAAATATTCCGACCTTTGGTTTAATTGGAACGGAAAGCCATTGCTTCTTGCAGATCCTAATTTAGTATTGCCAAGTGGAGGCTATACAGCCGGGTTAAAATTTAATGCTGATTCATCCTTCACCGGAGTTGATGTGTCCTGCCCAAGCTGGGGAGACAACATTGGCAATATGACTATGAAACTTTACAAGTGGAATTCGACCTATACAACCACCGTTGCGAGTATTCCGGTCGCGGATACGACCTTCGTCAATTATAATGATAATGCATGGCTTAAATTATCTATAGCAACACAACAACCTGCAGGTGAGTATTACTATGAGTTCAGCAACCCTACTCAGACAGTAGGCTTATGGGGCTGGATTATTAACGGCGATCCGGTTACAGGATATTTTAATGGACGGGTATGCGATACCAATTGGGTAAGCAGAATCTATTATACAGATGGCTTAGTAGAACCGTTAACAAATATTCATAATAATTCTGCAGCAGGCCATGTAGCAGTTCAGCTCCCGTCAACTGTAATATCGGACAGTGCTGAGATAAAAAGTTTCTTTACCTGGCGTCAAATGTGGGCTTTTCAAACTGGAACTACAGATCAATGGAGGTTCCTTGATTATTATACCCAGACACCATCTTACCATAATGGAATAGTAGAGCAAGTTTGTGTCAATAAAGCTATGGGCGCGCCTTTGTGGTTATTCAGAGGTGAAGATTTTCAGGGTTCCAGCTATCACCCTGCCGCCGGTATGAAAGTTCCTCTATATAATGAGTATTGGATAAGCCCGAATACACCATATGGTTTGTATTTTGGCGATCTATGGTCAAGCGCTTTAAATATTGATCCTCCTATTATTACTGTAACTGGTTGGAATGAATTGACTGCAGCCGCATGGACAAACACAGCAATGTATGATGTTTATTATTTTATGGGAAAACTTCTATCTGCTCAAAACCCCTTCTACTTTGTGGATGAATTCAATATGGAATTCAACCGGGATATTGAACCGATGCAGGGCGGCTATACGGATGACTATTATTACCAGTTAGTAAGTAATATTAGAAAATATAAAGGAGTGAATCCTCAACAGATCGCAACTCCGCCTACAGCCATTATAATGGACAACAGTTTTTCCGCCTGGCCAAATGTTCAACCGGTTTTTCTTGATGCTGCCGGAGATGTTGCTCATCGTAATTATCCTAATGTAGATAATAGTGAAGTCTATGTGAACAATACAGGTCGCAATGATATAGTTGAATCGCGCGTTTCTTACGATAGCAGTAACGTTTATTTTTATGTGAAGACGGATAGTGCATTAACACCTTATACGGGTAATAACTGGATGTTGTTATTTATAGATGCGGATACAGTTCATTCTACCGGCTGGGAAGGTTATGATTATCTTATCAATCTAAATATTAAATCGGATTCAGTGACAACTCTGGCCGCATGGCAGTCGCAGGATTCTTCATGGAGTACCGTTGCTGATTTGAAATATGGATATAATAGAAATCAAATGGAAATTCAGGTACCCCGTAATTTAATTAATCAAACAGCAAATAATATTATATTTTACTTTCACTGGGCGGATAATATTCAAAAGTTAAATGATATAACTGAATTTTCCATAAATGGAGATTCAGCTCCGGATCGCCGTTTCAATTATTGCTATTCAAGCAATCAAACACCGGCAACTGTGAAAGAAACAAATAAGCAGACTAAAAGTTTTTCATTGATTCAAAATTATCCTAATCCCTTCAACCCATCAACTCAAATTGAATATTGTATTCCTAAGGATGGCTTGGTTACCCTTAAAGTATATAATATATTAGGACAGGAAGTAACAACTTTAGTTAACCAACGGCAAAAGGCAGGAGACTATACTGTGAATTTCAATGGCAGCCGTTTAGCTTCAGGAGTTTATATGTATAGAATCCAATCCGATAGTTTCTCTTTAACGAAGAAGATGATACTTCTAAAATAATTTTAGGGAAAAGTTTAGACAATATTGATTAGGTGAGGCGGACAGTTACAACCCCGCCAAGCCCAAGTTTGGTAAAACTCACACTTGTCAATCATTTTGTTATCAAATAATGCAGCGAGAGCCCCTATAGCAATCTGAGTTGACAAGGTAGCCTGAAAGAGTGCCTTGCAATTGACTTGGTTGTAATGCAAATGAACATAAGGGTAGTCCCGTTAAAATTTAAAAAAGTTTCTTCTTTATGGAATTTACTTTTTTTATTATTTAGTCTTAAAAGAAAGGTAAATTTAAAATATGAAACTGAAAATTATATGCTCAATTGTTGTCTTGATAGCTTTTTTATTAACTTTTACAAACAAGATTTATGCCTGTCATGTGTTAGTTGACCTTAATACCTTTAGTTTGGCTGATAAAAGTTATATTTCCTATCTTAAATGTGACGGGGTTTGGGCAATATTAGTAAACAGCAATTTGGCTGATAGCGACTGGTCTACCGTATATAAAAGTTTGGGTCCGGGTTGGGTGGTTACCGAAGACAATCCAGGTGGTAATTCGGATTATCTAAGGATAAAAAAAATTGCCGGATATACAAATGCCTCTATGTGTTACAATGAAACTTTCGTTCCACCTAATGTAGGCGAAACTCAGGGTATTGGGGGTACTATTCTTACTTCATCCGAAATTGTACAACAGTCTGCAACACACGGCGGAAGTATTGTGTTGCTTGCCAGATCATATGAAACAGACGGTTGGTCGGCTGCAGTCGATACAGCTTTAGCAAATCCGCAAGTCTCAGGTGTTGCCCTTGAGTGCTATCCAAATCGACCTCCGCTTTACTTAGACAGCTTAAGAGTGAAAGAATTAATTAAGGCATGCTTATCAAAGAATAAAAATTTTTACTTTCTTAGTCCTGGCTATGATAATTATACTGAAGATATGGAAGGGTATATTAATTTGCTAATTAGTGAAGGAATAGATTTTTCAGATAATCGAATTTACTTAGTAGGAGCAAGTTATGATAAAATTGCTCCTTTTATCGGTGGGAGTGAGTCTGTGCAGGGAGTTATTGAATATTATTTATCGATAGAAAAAAGATTTGCGTCTACAAACATTAAAGAAGTATCTCAACAAGCTAATGATTGTTATTTGTTGCAAAATTTTCCGAATCCTTTCAATCCAACAACTTTAATTGAATACAGTATTGCCAAAAGCAGTTTTGTTACTCTTAAAGTATACAATCTGTTAGGACAGGAAATTACTACTTTAGTCAACCAGGAGCAAAAGGCTGGAAACTATAATATAAATTTTGATGCTGAAAGTTTAGCATCAGGAGTTTATGTGTACAGAATCCGGGTATCCACCCTTTCGGGGCAATCCGGTAGTTTCTCTTTAACAAAAAAGATGACACTTCTAAAATAACGACATTTTAGTACTGGCGGATGGATGTCTGGTAAAAGTTATACACAAAAGCTGGCTCTTCAACTTCTAACGGGACATTAGTAGTTTTAAAGCATGACTTTATAGTAAGGATATTAACATGAAACGTCTATTGATTCTTTTTATTTTTGTTGATTTTGTACTTATTCTGTGCAATAAAACCAATGCCGGAGTAAGAAAAAATATTAGCCTAAATGGTACATGGGATATTGAAGAAAGTTTTTGTGGAAATAAAGTGCCGGATAATTATAGCCATAAAATTATTGTCCCAGGTTTTGTTGATATGGCTTACCCCTCGTTTGACAGTACGGGTGTAAAATGCAGTAAGCGAAATTATTATTGGTATCGGCGGTTCTTCAAAATAATTGGTCCGGTAGACCAAGTTGTTAATCTAAAAATTAATAAAGCAGTTTATGGCACCGATGTTTATTTAAACGGCAAGAAAGTAGGATCAAATTTATTTTGCTTTACACCCTTATTATTAGACATAAAAAAATACTTAAAACCAACAGGCGAACAAAATGAGTTATTAATCAGAGTCGGCGCATATTATGATGAAGTCCCGGATTCAATTCCGGTTGGAATGGATTTTGAAAAAATCCATTACCTCTCGGGTATATATGACGATGTAGAATTAATTTTATCTAATTTCCCTTACATTGAGAATATACAAATTGCTCCGGATATAAATAATAAATTGATCAGGGTTAGAGCAGAAATACGAAGTGATAAAGATATTGCTCTATTCAATATGCACTATTCTGTAATTGAATATAAATCTTCGAAAGAGTTAATTTCAGGCGAAACAAGGCTGTGCCCAATCCGTAATATAAATGAAAATATTATTGATTTTACAATTCCTTTAAAGAGTTATCACTTGTGGTCACCAGAAGACCCATTCCTCTATGAATTAAAATTATCGACCGGAGAGGATACCAGGAATATACCTTTCGGAATGCGTTCTTTTAGGTTTGATGGAATAAATAATCATGCAATATTAAACGAAAAGCCATATTCAATGCTTGGTACAAACATTTGTTTCTTCCGTTTTTCGGAAGATTCTTCCAGAGGTGAATTACCTTGGAATGAAAAATGGTTACGCAAATTGTTTAAGAAATTCAAGGATATGAACTGGAACTGTATACGCTATTGTATCGGATTTCCGCCTGAAAAATGGTATCAAATTGCGGATGAAATGGGGTTTCTTATCCAGGACGAATATCCGCTCTGGGGCGGTCCTGATGGAGCGTCGAAAATCAAATCTGACGTTTTGATTGAAGAGTATTCCAGATGGATGCGAGAGCGATGGAATCATCCTTCTGTAGTTATATGGGATGGACAGAATGAAACTACCACAAAAGAGACCGGTAAAGCCATCGATGCTGTCCGTCAACTTGATCTTTCTAATCGCTCCTGGGATAATGGCTGGGGAGTTCCGCAATCCAATAACGACTGTATTGAGTCGCATCCTTACTTATTTATGAAATATAAAGGTACTTCGGCTAAGCCATCAAGTGAAGGATACCTTAATGAATTATTTGGCGTGGAACGGGAACCGGACTTCAATGATGCAAATCAATATTCACCGTCTCCCAACGGACGCTATAAAAACGCTGTCGTTATTAATGAGTACGATTGGTTATGGTTGAATAGAGACGGCAGTGTTACTTTTAATTCAGATAGTGTCTATATAAAATTATTCGGGAAAAATATAACAGTTGAAAAGCGAAGAATTATTCATGCAGAAAATATTGCTATCCTAACAGAGTATTGGAGATGCCACCGTAAAGCCGCTGCACTTATGCATTTCTGCGAATTGAGTTATTCAAGGCCGTACGAACCTAAAGGATATACAAGCGATGATTGGATTGATGTAAAAAAACTTATATTTGAGCCTAATTTTGAAAAATACGTAAAACGCGAATTCCTGCCTGTTTGTATAATGATTGATAAATGGGATAAAGAGTATCCAGCAGGCAAAGCAATAAAAGTTCCTGTTATTTGTATAAATGATTTAAATAACAAATGGGAAGGTACGTTGATGCTTACGTTAAAGAGTAAAAAAAATAAAATTATTGAATTAAAAAGAAAAATAAGTATTCCCAGTTTCGGAAGGACAATTGTTGATTTTAATGTGAATATTCCCAAATCCATAGGTGATTTTCAATTGGTTGCCGAAACATTATTTAAGAATAACATTGTGAAAAGTATTAGAAAATTTTCGGTTAATTAGAAAATTAAAAAACATTTTAATAATATTACATCTTAAATTACTTTAACCGGATTTTATCGACGGTATTTACGAAAGTAAAATAAAAATATTTGAAAAGTTGCGGGAGCAAAATAGGATAAAAATATGACATCGAGAGAAAGATTAAAAGCTGCACTTAACCATAAACAAGGAGATAAGATACCTTTTGATATTGGAAGTACTGCGGTAACGGGAATGCATGTAAGTACCGTATATAAAGTTCGCCAGGCTCTAAAATTAGATGAACGAGGAACACCCGTAAAAGTTATTGAACCTTATCAAATGCTGGGAGAAATAGCACCCGATTTGATAAACTTACTCGGTATTGATGCGATCGGTTTGTGGTCACGAAAAAATATGTTTGGATTTGAAAACAAAAATTGGAAAGAGTGGCAGTTATTTGACGGAACTCCCGTTCTTATTCCTGGAGATTTTAATACAAAGTCGGATGAAAATGGCGATATCTTCATGTATCCAGAGGGTGATAAATCATTATCTCCGAGCGGTAGGATGCCGAATGGAGGGTTTTATTTTGATGCGATTGTGAGACAGGACCCGATCGATGACAATAATTTATGCGTTGATGATAATATTGAAGAGTTCTCTTTAATATCGGATGAAGATTTAAATTATTTCAAAGACGAAGCTGAACGGCTATATATTCAAACAGATAAAGCAATCGTTGGTTCATTTGGGGGTACTGCTTTCGGAGATATTGCTTTGGTTCCGGCTATGTGGCTGCGACATCCTAAAGGGATCCGGGATATTCAAGAATGGTATATGAGTACGGTTATCAGAAAAGATTATGTTAATTTACTTTTTGAAAAACAATGTGAAATAGCTTTAAAAAATCTTGAAAAAATTTATTCAGTTGTCGGTGATAAAATATGTGCCGCTTTTCTGACAGGTACCGACTTTGGAACACAAAGCGGACCGTTCATATCTAATGATATGTATCGGAATCTGTATCAGCCTTTTCATAGGGAAATAAATAATTGGATCCATAAAAATACCGGATGGAAAACATTTATGCATTCTTGCGGTTCTATATATAAACTAATCCCTGATTTTATAGAATCAGGTTTTGATATCCTTAACCCGGTTCAGTGTTCTGCTTCGGATATGAATTCTTCCAGGTTGAAAAAAGAATTTGGTGAGAAAATTACTTTCTGGGGTGGTGGAGTTGATACTCAAAAAACTCTTCCCTTTGGATCAGCCGGTCAGGTTAGAGATGAGGTAAAATTGCGGATTGACACTTTTGGGCCTGGGGGCGGTTTTGTTTTTAACGCTATTCATAATATACAGGCTCGTGTGCCGATCGAAAACTTGATGGCGATGTTTGAGTCATTAAGAGATTCAAGAAATTATTAATGGGTAATAACTATGTATCTGAAAGATTTTTTATCTTAAAATTATAGTAATAAATAATTCCAATTTAAACTGTCGGAATTAAAATGTGCGATATCTTAGAAAATCGGTTAAATTGATTTGATGGTGGTAAGTTTAATAAAGTTTCTACATTTCCTGTGACTTTTAAAAGTCATATTGGTGCCCGTGAGTTCTAAAGAAGATCACTTATTTTTAATCGCTCTACTATAATGGCGTTTTTAGAGTATTTGAAAACTTTTGTTAACTGATTTGTACTCATTCCTTTTCCGGAGAGAAGTACAATTACTATTTATAATAATAATAAAAATTTTATGAAATGGAGCAAACAATTACTTGTGATAATTTGCTAAAAGAAGAGAATAAATTGAATATAAAATCATTTAAATATAATTATAGCGATCTTAAGATTAGTAGCGAATCACTTTCTCTTGCCATGGGTTATCCGAGCGGCGAAATTTCTGATCAGGTAAAAGAAGAAATTGGATTTGTAATGTCTATGGGCAAAGATATCTGTAATATTGAGGGAGGTTATTTAATAAACGAAAGTATTTCTTTTGATAAAGAAAGTTATTCGACAGAAATTAATGATGAAATATTCAATCTAAAAAAAATCGTTTTTAACCAATTAAAAAAATCTGAAGCTTTGGCTGTATTTGTTTGTACAGCCGGGTATAAAATATCTCAACTTTCAAAATATTATATGAACCAGGGTGATTTATTGAGGGGATATGTGCATGATATATTCGGTTCGATTGTTGTTGAAGCGGCGATGGATCTGATTCAAAATGAATTGAAAATAGCGATGCACTTGGCGGAGCAAAAAATTACAAACAGGTATAGTCCGGGCTATTGCAACTGGGATGTATCTGAACAGAAAAAATTATTTAAAATCTTGCCGGATAATTTTTGTGGTATAACTTTGACTGACAGTTGTTTAATGCAGCCTATTAAATCTGTCAGCGGTGTTATCGGCATCGGCAAAAAGGTTATCTATAATCAGTACACATGCAATTTATGCGGTATGCAGAATTGCCTTTACCGGAATCTCCATAAAGCCGAATAAAATTAGAAATTTATTCAGCCAAAAAATATTTTTAATGATTACTTTAGTTCAAAAAGGTGCTGCATCTGATCAGACAGCTCACTTTAACCAATTATATATTTGGATGATTTCAATAACTGCCGCTTTAGGCGGTTTGTTATTCGGATATGATTGGGTCGTGATAGGGGGAGCAAAAATATTTTTCGAACGTTTCTTCCTTTTAACTGATGCTTCGTCAAGAGGGTGGGCAAATAGTTGTGCCCTTATGGGTTGCTTTATAGGGGCTGTTTTTGCCGGATGGCTTAGTGACAAATTCGGCAGGAAACGGCTGCTAATATTATCTGCTTTCCTGTTCATGTTTACTTCAGTAGGGATCGGTTTTTCTCAGGTTTTTATTGTATTTGTTATATGGAGGGTTTTTGGAGGAGTCGCAATTGGATTAGCTTCCAGTCTTGCACCTATGTACATTGCAGAAATAGCGCCTGCTCATATGCGCGGCAGACTTGTTTCAATTAATCAGCTTACAATAGTAATTGGAATTCTTGCTGCTCAGTTAATTAATTATTTAATTGCTGAAAAAATGCTTGACGGGATGACCGAAGCAATGATCGGTAATTCATGGAATGTTCAGGAAGGTTGGCGGTGGATGTTTGGCGCAACTGCAGTACCTTCATTAATATTTTTAGTTAGTTCGGTTTTTATACCCGAAAGTCCCCGATGGCTTGCAAAGAATGGCAGCAATAAAAAAGCACAGGATATTCTTGCTAAAATCGGCGGTAAGAGTTATGCAGAAAAAGCTTTAATTGAAATTGAAGAGACACTTGTAAATGATATTAAGAAAGTAGATTTACATGAAATTTTTAAACCTAATATAAAGAAAATTCTTTTGTTAGGAATTGTGCTTGCAGTCTTTCAGCAATGGTGCGGGATTAACGTAATATTTAACTATGCTGAGGAAATATTTAAGCAAGCCGGGTATAATATTTCCGGAACGTTAGTAAACATTGCTTGGACCGGATCTATAAACTTAATATTTACACTATTCGCAATTTCTGTTGTTGACAGGAAAGGACGAAGATTTTTAATGTTGCTTGGTTCGGGAGGATTAGCAATTATTTATGTTGGAATTGGACTTGGTTATTTTTTCCATTTAAATGGATTACCGATGCTTTTATTGGTTCTTGCCGCAATAGGTACCTACGGAATGTCGCTTGCCCCTATAACATGGGTAGTTATTTCGGAAATATTCCCGAACCGGATTAGGGGGTCGGCTATGTCCGTTGCAGTGGCATCTTTGTGGATTGCTTGTTTTATTCTGACGTTTACTTTCCCAATTCTAAATTCTGGTCTTGGGGCTGCAAAAACTTTCTGGATTTATTCCTTGATATGTATCGGTGGTTTTATTTTTATTTACATTAAACTGCCGGAGACTAAAGGAAAAACCCTTGAACAGATTGAAAAGGATTTGGTTGATTAAATAATTCCTGATAAACAGAAAATTATTTTAATAGTTTGGTAAAACATGAACTGTTTTTATAAAATATTTCATCTTTCTTTAATATTGTTTATCTGTTTTTTTGCATCCGTCTTTTGTCAGTCTTCTGCTAAGATAGACCGGTATGCAGTGGTTTCCAGGAATAATGTGGAAATTACTAAACCTGATTCTCTAAATCCGTTAACTGTCGGTAATGGGGAGTTTGCCTACACAGTCGATATCACCGGGCTTCAGTCTTTTCCCGAATATTACAGAGACGCAATGCCTCTTGGGACTGAATCTCAGTGGGGCTGGCATTCATTTCCTAATCCCAAACTATACAGCCTAAAAGATATTATGAGAAATTATAAATCCGGTGGAAGAGAAATCCCTTATGCCGATGACAATGATTTTGAAGGTACCGGGACATTGGCAGGTTCCTGGCTTAGGGAAAACCCTCATCGTATAGATCTTGGCAGGATTGGATTTGATATGTACAAGAGCAGCGGTGAAAAAATCAAATTGAATGAACTTACAAATATTAAGCAGGTATTAAACCTCTGGACGGGAGAAGTAGAAAGTTATTTTGAATTAGAAGGCAAGCCGGTTTTTGTAAAAACATTATGTAATTCAAAATATGATATGATTTCTGTACATATTGAATCTCCGCTCTTGTTAACCGGGCAAATTGAAATTAAGATTTCATTTTCTTACGGCTCAAAAAACTGGAAATTCGAAGACGATTGGAATAGCCCTTCCAGTCATGCTACAAAACTTATTTTAGGAAATAATAAGTGTACTTTTCAAAGAACACTTAATGATGAAAAATATTTTGTTGAGACAAACTGGTCTGCGGGTGGAAAATTAACCCAGGACTCATTGCATTACTACAGGTTGAAGGTTAAATATAGAGATATTTTTGATTTCACCGCTTTGTTTTCATCAAAACCTGAAAATAAAAGATTACCAAACTTTGAAAATTCTGAAAAAGTTACTTCAGAGTGCTGGAAAAAATTTTGGATAAATGGAGGAGTAATTGATTTTTCAGGAAGCAAGGATTCGAGAGCTCCGGAACTTGAAAGGCGTGTGGTCCTTTCACAATACCTCACCGCCATTAATTGTGCCGGTTCTATGCCGCCCCAGGAAACCGGACTTCTGGTTAATAGCTGGAACGGGAAATCCCATCTGGAAATGCATTGGTGGCATGGTGTTCATTTTGCATTATGGGGAAGAATAAATCTCTTTAAACGAAGTTTGAACTGGTATCAAAGAATTATGCCTGCTGCCCGGCAAACGGCAAAAATACAGGGATATAAAGGAGTAAGGTGGCCGAAGGAAATCGGACCCGATGGCCGGGAAACCCCGAGTTCAATCGGTACTTTTTTAATTTGGCAGCAGCCGCATCCGATTTATTATGCTGAATTATGCTACCGTGATAAACCCTGTAAAGAGACGTTGGAAAAATATAAAGATATTGTTTTTAACACTGCTGAGTTTATGACTTCCTATCCTGTATGGGACAATCAGAAACAAAGATATGTTTTGGGGCCGGCATTAATCCCGGCACAGGAATCGTATTGGAAGAATAGAAAAAATAATATTAATCCTACATTTGAATTAGCTTATTGGTACTGGGGGCTTGAAACAGCTCAGAAATGGCGCCAGCGGCTCGGGATGGGAAGGAATAAGCAATGGGATAATGTAATAGATAAACTTTCTCATCCTACCATTCGTGATAGTATGTATACAGCATTAGAAACACCGCCTTATACGGTTTCAAATGACCATCCTTCCATGGTTATGGCATATGGTTTTGTTCCTCCTACTCCATTGATAAATGAGGAAACAATGAGAAAAACATTGGATTATGTCTTAAGAACCTGGGATTTAAAAAATTGCTGGGGCTGGGATTGTCCTATAATGGCAATGGCCGCAGCAAGACTGGGAGAACCGGGAAAAGCAGTGGATATTCTGTTGATGGATTCTCCTAAAAATAAATTTTTAAAGAATGGCCAAAATTTTCAAGAATTGCCGGAATTGCCGCTTTATCTTCCCGGCAATGGAGCGCTGTTAACCGCTGTTGCAATGATGGCCGCAGGATGGGATGGGGCCCCTAAAGTAAATGCTCCTGGTTTTCCTAATGACGGCAACTGGAACATAAGATGGGTAGGATTAAAAACGTTTCCTTAAATAATAAAATACTTTATTAGAGTGTATGATATTATAGATCTGAAGATATATGCTTAAAGTATTGAATTTTAATAAGATATCTAATATCAAAAAGTGAATAATATATGTCAAAATAGCTATCCCGGCACAATTATTTCAATTTAAGTTTATTAAAACATTTATGCTTATTTCAGATTGTTAATTTAATGAATATTTGCTCAGAATGAATACTTTGTTATTACATAATTCTTAGGAAAAAATTGAGAAATATTTATTTTAAAATATTTGAAATCAATTTTTCAACCTGGTCCTGATTGTATGCTGAATGCTAAATTATTATTTAATGTAGAATTGTTGCCGAGCAAAAATTTAATTAGATATTTATCATTTAATATAAAAGACAAGTTAGAAGATTTTGAAATAGATTATTATTATGTAACTATCGTGGCGAAGCTTTGAGATTATCTAAAAAAATTTTTTAGTAATGACTTAATGGCTTTCGATAAGGATTAAGCAAATTATTTTAGCAAAAGTGGATTTACAGATTGCGCAAAAGCTGCCTTTTTATGGGCTGGAAGTATTATTTAACTGGGCGAACATAATTAATTCCGTTGGTTACCAAAATCATTTAGCAGATTCAAGGCCCACATATAAGGAATGTTATTGCAGGAACATGAATTTAGCTATTAAGGATAGATTATAATAAATTAAATTAATCGAAAAATAATTATCAGGATATGTATGAAGAATAAAATTAAATATAGTATCATTTACATAGCAGTATGTGTTTCCATTTTTATGTTTTTTGGATTTTTGAAAAGCTACAAATGGGAAAATAAAAATTTTACTCCATCAATGAAGGATACAATGATTCAATCGATAGAGAACAACAGCCCGGTGCGTTGTGAAAAAGAAAAAACAAATTTCAGAAAACCGAAGAACAATTCAGAATTAAAGTACTGGTTAGAAAATATGGTTTATTATCATCATTTCACTAATTATGAAATACATGAAGCTACCGGATTATCCAATGACGAAATTTTAAAGGCACTTAAAAATTTTCACATAGATGAACAGCATCAACCGAAAAGACCGGCTGACGCTCCTTTATTGCTTCTCCCATATCCGGGCGGAAGGCACCCGCGCATAGGATTTCTTGAAGGTGCAATTCGACCCCAAAGAGAAACGAAAATAAGTGTCTTCACTCCTTGGGATCCAAAGAGTTATGTCGTTGTAGACATACCTGAAGCAATCTGGTCAAATCTTGGACTGACATACCTTGCCCACACGCATGTCCCGACAATCTGGTCTCAAAAAAATATTGAATTAAAAAAATTAGAATGGACGCGAAAGCTAAACGGTGAATTGATTTTGGAAAGACGTTTACCTAATGGAATTATTTTCGGCACGAAAGTTATTCCGCATAAAAACAATGTAGAAATGGAAATGTGGTTGAAGAACGCAACTAAGGATACGCTTAGTGGTTTGCGTGTTCAAAATTGTGTCATGTTAAAAAATGCTATAGATTTTAACGAACAAACAGATTCAAATAAAGTGTTTGACAAGCCATATGCTGCAACCCGGTCAAAGGACGGTAAACGGTGGATCATAACCGCGTGGAAACCATGCGACCGGACTTGGGGCAATAATCTTGTTCCATGCATGCACTCAGATCCGAAATTTCCGGATTGCCCGCCGGGACAGACACGCCGGTTAAAGGGCTGGCTTTCTTTTTATGAAGGTTCAGACATTGAAACTGAATTTAAAAGGATTGATGAAGCGGGTTGGAATAATAATTAATAATTTACCGGAATAAGGTTTTGACGGCAGGATAATTGAACAACAATTACTTCTTCTTTTTAATTTTATCACTTTATCTAAACAATTAATATTCTCCTAATGAAAGGATGACGGAAATGAAAGTAAATAATTTCAGGAAATTATTTTCAGTAATAATACTGTTAATATTCTCTATATCATTTATTACAAGGGCTCAGATCAAAGATAATAAAGACAAAAAAGGTCCAGAGATATCACAGCTTGAAAAAGGGTTTAAAACTCCTCCAGATTCAACTAAGCCAAGTGCTTATTGGTATTGGCTTAGTGATAATATATCCCGTGAAGGTGTTATCCGTGATCTTGAATCAATGGCGAAAGTAGGAATCGGACGGGCATTTATTGGAAATATAGGTCTTGATACTGCGGAGACTTCCTATGGCAAAGTAAAAATGTTTTCAGATGAGTGGTGGAAGGTAACGGAACAAGCAATGAGTACTGCTACAAAGCTTGGAATAAATATCGGGATGTTTAATGGTCCTGGCTGGAGCCAATCCGGCGGCCCATGGATAACACCTGATAAATCAATGAGGTACATTGCCGGCTACGAACAGGATGTAACCGGCCCTCGGGTGTTAAATCAAAAATTGGATTTACCTGATAAAGATTTTCAGGATGTCGCAGTTTTGGCTTTTCCGGTTCCGGAAAATGATAATTCGAATATTGTAACTAATAATCCACAAATTACTTCTAATATAGAAATTATTAATATAAAGAATGTATTGGATGGAGATCAAAATACTGAAGCAATGTTTCCCGCAAGCATAACTCCGGATAAAACATTAAATATTGATATTGAAGTCAAAGATGCTTTTACTGCAAGAAGTTTATCTTTGTATTCTGCTAAGAAACCCATAAAGTGTGATTGCGAATTTCAATATAACGATAACGGAGAATATAAAACTATTAAAAAATTCGAATTTGACAGAAGTAATCCGGGAAAGAGTGTAGGTTTCATACCTTATGGTCCGGTTACGATTTCTTTTCCGGCAGTAAAAGCAACAAAATTCAGACTTGTGATGACTAATATTCAGCCGGTTGGAGGATTAGCGGAAATATTAATTTCGGGAGCGCCAAAAGTAGAACGCTATATTGAGAAACAGCTTGCTAAAATGTTCCAGACCCCTCATCCTATGTGGAATGAATACCAGTGGGCTCCGCAATCAGAACCGGACGATGCGGCTATGATTATAAATCCTTCTCAAATAATAGATATTACAAAAGACCTATCATCGAACGGTGAATTAAAATGGAATGTACCTGAAGGGAATTGGAAAATCATAAGATTCGGAATGCTACCTACCGGCGTTACTAACGCTCCTGCAACGCCCGAAGGACGCGGATTAGAGGTCGATAAGATGAGTAAAGCTGATATTTATTACCATTTTAATTCATTCATGAAGAAAGTGCAGGATCGAATTCCTGCTAATGAGCGTAAAACATGGAAACTTGTTGTGGAGGATAGTTATGAAACAGGTTCTGAAAACTGGACCGATGATTTTGCAAAAATTTTCAAAGAAAATTATGGATATAGTCCTTTGCCATGGCTGCCGGTGTTTACCGGAAGAATTGTAGGAAGCGCTGATTTGTCGGACCGCTTTTTGTGGGATGTCCGCCGTTTAGTTGCTGATCTGGTTGCTACAAATTATGTGGGAGGTTTGAGTGAGATAAGCCATAAAAATGGGTTTACGACCTGGTTGGAAAACTACGGGCATTGGGGTTACCCTGGTGAATTTTTAAAGTACGGCGGTCAATCGGATGAAGTATCCGGAGAATTTTGGGCTGAAGGAGAATTGGGAAGCATTGAATTAAGAGATGCTTCTTCGGCGGCGCATATTTATGGCAAAACAAAAGTTAGTGCGGAATCATTTACAGCGGCATTCAGATCTTATGAAAGATATCCTGCTATGTTGAAAAAGAGAGGAGATTGGGCTTTTACGGAAGGAATAAACAATACTTTATTTCACGTTTATATAACTCAGCCGTATGAAGATAAATTTCCAGGCGTAAATGCATGGTTTGGAACGGAATTTAATAGGCATAATACGTGGTTCGGGTTCTTCAAACCATTTGTAGATTATATGCGCAGATGCAATTATATGCTGCAACAGGGAAAAGTTGTAAATGATGTTCTATATTTTATTGGCGAAGATGCACCCAAAATGACGGGTACCAGAGACCCGGAATTACCCGCAGGCTATTCATTTGATTATATAAATGCCGAGGTTATTGAGAACAGGCTGTCAGTAAAAGACGGTAAGCTTGTATTACCGGATGGGATGTCATATCATATGCTCGTTCTTCCAAAACTTGAAACTATGCGCCCGGAACTATTAAAGAAAATTAGTGAATTGGTTTCTCAGGGAGCAGTAGTTCTTGGCCAGCCTCCTAAAAAATCTCCCAGCTTGCAAAACTATCCACAATCGGATATTGATGTTAAAAAATATGCAAAAGATCTCTGGGGAAAAGTTGATGGGCAGAATGTTAAATACGCGAAATATGGTAAAGGAATGATTATGAGCGGGCTTGATATGAAATCTGCTTTAAGTATTATTAAAGTAATACCTGATTTTAGTGTTGATGAAAATGATCAGGTCCTTTACATACACCGTAAATTATCTTCAGGTGATATTTATTTCGTAACAAACCAAAGTGATACTACCATTAGCATAAATCCGGCATTTCGTGTCGCAGGAGAGCAGCCTGAATTTTGGGATGCTGTGACAGGAGAAACACGTATTTTACCGAACTATACTCAGGATCAATTGATTACAAAAGTACCTTTGGAACTTGTCCCGTACCAAAGCGGGTTTATTGTTTTTAATAAACAAGAAAAAAAATCCTTATCATCCGTGAATAATTCAAATTTTCCCGAACAAAAAAAACTTTTACAATTAACAGAACCTTGGGAAATTACATTCGATCCTAAAATGAGAGGTCCGGAAAAACCTATTGTGTTTAATGAACTTCAGGATTGGACAAAACAGAGTGATGAAAATATAAAATATTATTCGGGTACTGCCGTATATCGTACTAAGTTTAATTTAAATAATCTGCCTAAAAGTGAAAAGCTTTATTTAAATTTGGGGAATGTTGTAGCGGCTGCAAAAGTTAAATTAAACGGGATCGACCTGGGAGGAGTATGGACTTCACCATGGCAAGTTGAAATAACAAAAGCTCTGAAGGAAGGTGAAAATAATTTGGAAATTGAAGTAGCTAATACATGGGTTAACAGGATAATAGGAGATTTAAATTTACCAGAATCTGAACGGAAGATATGGACCAATGATCATCCTTATAAAGCAAACAGTCCATTACAACCTGCCGGTCTGATGGGGCCTGTTACCGTTACATCTGTTAAATATAATTAATAATTTATATTAAACAGAATTTTATACTTGAATATCCACGACTTATCACAAAGTGATAACAATATCAAAGGTTGTGGCTATTAATTCATTTATTTTATATAAGGTGAGATATTTGTATGAAAAGACGGGTAGTACATTCAAGCGTTATTATAGTGCTGCTTTTTAGTATTAAAATGATGATTTGCCAATCTGTTTTGGAAACATTACAAGTGAAAGATGTCCGGGAGGGCGCCGTTAGAGTATGGAACGGTGACCGTACAGATGATGGCGCCATTCAATCGCTTGGTAACGGGAAGATGTGCGTGTATGAGCAAGGGCCCAACATCGTGACAATGTATAGCGGCCCATTCTCAACGCCTTCATTTCTAAATCTTAATATGATTACTGACGAACCTACAGAAGTGCGTTCTATCCGTCAGTATGGCAGTGCAATCTGGAACCATAATATAATTCAGCAAGGTATTGAAACCGGTATTATGACCGATTTTGTTGATGCAAAGGTACCCGGTTTTATACGAATTGTTTCTACGACCCGAAGTCTTAAAATAAAGATATTCTTAAAAGAATATGTCCAGATAATAAATAATGATAAGAGGTGGCAGAAACAAGAATCTGCTCTAGGAAGAATATTTGTCATTCCATCGGGTGCAGGAATATATCAAACATATGTTTATCCGCAGGTTCTTTATAATCAGTTATTAGCATTCGGTCATATCAGTATTGAACAAGAAGCAGGCACAAATGTTCTCGATATAACATTTTCACCGGGGAAAAGCTGTTTGTATATCATTGGTGGACCTGAGTACCCTGATATAATTAATAATACAGAACAAATGCTGCAGGAGGGTACCGATAATTTATTATCACGTACAAAATCTTATTGGAAAGAATTCACCGGGCGGAGAAAGGATTTTTCAAAATCTTTACCGGATACATTACATGACCGGGAAAAGCTGTTGAAAATAATAGATGATGTATCAGTATTGCTTAAATCCCAGCAGAGCAATGAAGGAGCGGTTATTGCCGGCTATCCTTATCCTCTTGGATATGTGCGGGACCAATATGGAGTTTCCAGGGGATTATTGGCTCTTGGTTATTACGAGGAAGCTAAATCGATCTTAAATTTTTACTGGCAGATTTGGAAAAAATTCGGATATATTCATAATGCGCAGGCAATAGGTGTTAATGGTATTTTCCACATACATGAGAATGATGAGGTAGAAATACCAGGCTATCTTATACTTCAGACCTTCAACTTATTTGATATAACTGCTGATTCAGCATTTGTCCGTGAGATATTCCCTATGCTTGAATGGTCATTTAATGTGCAGAAGAAAAACCTGGTTAACGGCATGCTGCCTTTTAATGGAGATGAAACTTATGTAGCCGGAGGTTTATTACCGCGGTCGACACTTAACGATGGCTCTGCAGAATCAACAATGCTTTTTATAGAAAGCGGGGAAAGATTATTAAAGTGGATTTCAGACAATCATTTATGGAATGATAGAGATATTGAGGAAGCAAAAAAAATTGTAAAATCCGGAAAGGAAAAATTTAAAGATAATTTTTGGCTGAACGGCAGAATTTTAACAAATAATCCTGCCAGGTGCGATTCTATAGAACTTCCAAAGTTTCGTCATGGTGTTTGTGAAAAACAGGGAGCAAACTGTTTAATGAAAAAATACAATGGAATCGTCTGGACGGAACGTAATGAAAACAATAGATATTTATGTGCAAATTGTATAAATGAAGGGCCGTTTCCGGCTGCAGAAAAGAAAATATATAATTTGCTGTCTGTAGCAATGGTTCCGTTTTATGCTCATTTGAATGTAATGCCAATAGAGGAATTAAAACCTTCGGTATTAGAAATATTGCAAAATTATTTAACTACAGGTGAGCTTGCTCCAAGGCAGGATAAGTTTAGCAATAAGGAAGGAAGCCGTGTTGTTGGGTACGATTATGGATTTTTGCTATATGCATTAACTTGTATCAAGTCAAAGGAAAGCACAATATTGTTTGATAAAACATTATCAGTTGCTGATCAGACAGGTTCATGGTCGGAATATTATCTGAATGATGTACCTAGTGGCACCAGATGCCGTCCGTGGGAAAGCGCAATAAACCTTGAGGCATTAATTGAAAACGCCATGCAGAAGAAATGATTTGCTTATAGGCTAATTAAAAGCCGGGCTTTTATAGAAAAGGAAGACATTCCAAACGTTTGATGCTTGTAAAAAAATATATGTATGTGAATTTTTTCTTCACTCCGATAGGAGTGATATATTTGTAAAAGAAATAACACCCTACAACACAATCAGAGCCGCGGCGCTGTGATATGGTACCTTGCTAATAATTGAATTATGCCGTCTCAATCAATCGAATAAGCTTCAACCAAAGAGCAAAAAAGACAAATACTGACTCCGTCCATTAGGGCAGAGATTGCAAGATAAATCAGAAAAAAAATTGTCTAACAATAATTTAAAATATTATAAAGGTAAAATTCAATGAAAATAAAAATAATAGTTGGGTTATTAGCAATCCTGATAATGTGCCTTTGCGGAGGTAAACGCCTATTGGCGAAGAATATTGATAAGAGTAAAAATAATAGTTTTGAGTCAATAGGAAATAATAATATAGGTGAATATGTTTCTCAGCATATTAAAAGCAGGGATGTCGGCTTGATTGATTCGGCTTTTGTGCATGGTTATATGCATAATATTGTTAATGTAAATACTTACGGAGAGAAAATAAAGACGCTGTCAATTCAGTGTACCGATGGAAAAGTTCATATAGGGGGAGGCAGAACTGCATATTCAGTTTGGACGCGGGATCTTTACTGGGGATTCCTTGGCTGGGCACAAGCCGGAGATGATTCGGTCCTTGATCTGATGAAGTCATCAATTCGTCTGTTAATTGCGGCTAAAAATAAAAATCAGGCTCTTGGATTGAATCAGGTTTGGCCTTTGAATGATAAACGATTTTATATTCCTCAAGCATATGATCAGAATCTTGTAACAGCAAAAGATTATTTCCCATTCTGTTCGGAATCGCAGGCTGATTTTCTACTTTTAGTTTATAACTATTGGAAGCTTAGCGGGGACAATGATTTTATAGAATCTATCTGGAGTGAAATCGTTTATGTAGCCAAAACACTTGAATTACTGGATACTAATGGCAATTCATTGCCGGATGCTCTTTGGGGTAGTTATGATTATATGTTTATTACATTGGATACGGAAGAACCCCTTTTGTGTGCTAAGACGAGCCTCGCTTTCAGCTCGGTAGCTGAACTTGCACAGATGCTGAGTAAAGATACTTATTCATATAGGCTTAAAAAACTTGCATCTAAAATTAAGGAAACGATGAATAAAAGTATTGAGGAAGGCGGTTTGTGGAAGAACGAAGGAGATGGCGGTTATTATGTTAATATGCGAAAGATTATGAAAGGCGAAGAGAAAATAGAAGATAAATTTATTCCTTATGATAATCTTGTTCCTATGTGGTGCGGAATGACAAACAGTCGGCAGGACAAAGCTATATTTGAAAAATTAGATGCAAACTTTAAAGATATTTATGATTTGGTTTATGGGCCAATGTACTGCGCTCAAGCCGGTCACAATGATCAAAGCGTAATGAATTGTTCAAGTGTTACCTGGCTGGCTTTTCTGGATGTTTACCTAAGAGGCAAAAAAAATCATGATACAAACCGTTCAAAAATTTATGATATGCTAATGCAGCATGCATATGATGCCGGCGGCATTGTTTTTCCCGAAGGCGCCGGAGTATACGGCAATCTTACGGGCGGAGCGGGAAGAGCCTGGGATAACGGCAATTTCTTCCACATGCTTATTTGCGGAATATACGGACTTGAGAAGAGTAAAGATGGAATCACCATATCTGCCCCGGAAAAAATTGATGGCGTACCGCTGACAGAACTAAAGAATTTTCATTTTAGAAAAGCAGTTTATGACTTCTCATGGATAGGGACTGGTAAGCATATCAGCAATATCAATGTTGATGGGCAGAGTATAAAAAATGGAACGGGAGATTATATGCTTACAGACAATTCAGGAAAGCATAAAGTTGAAATACAGCTTTGTGAATAAACGGGTCTCACTTTAAATCATTTCGAATTAGTCATCATTTGAAAATGGAGTTTAAAATCATGTCGATAAAAAAAATACTAACTTATTTTATAGCATTT
>CAZUCY010000035.1:0-29857 GCA_964618785.1 uncultured Ignavibacteriaceae bacterium
TCAAAATAAAGAAACTGGTAAAATGCAGTCAATGCAACGGAACAGGCGCTGAATCAGGCACATCAACAAAGTCATGCCCAGTATGCCACGGTAGCGGTGAGGTTAAGACCGTATCGCGTTCAGTATTCGGTCAGTTTGTTAATATTAGTGCTTGCAACAATTGCAGCGGTGAAGGAACTGTGGTTGAGAAGCCGTGTAAAAAATGCATGGGAGACGGAAGAACAAATGACGAAATAACTCTTACTATTAATGTTCCAGCTGGTGTTCATGAAGCAAGTTATATGACGTTGAGAGGCGAAGGTAATTCCGGTAAGCGCGGTGGACCGGCAGGAGATATTATTGCTGTTTTCCAGGAAATTCCACATCAGTATTTTACAAGAGAAGGCGACGACATTGTTTACGATTTATTCATAAGCTTTCCTATCGCTGTCATAGGGGCTGATGTTGAAGTACCGACATTAAACGGTAAAGCCATTATAAAAATTGAATCCGGAACACATCCTGGAAAATTATTAAAGATGCGGGATAAAGGGATAAAACATCTTAATCAGTCAGGCCATGGTGATCAGCTTATACGGGTCAATCTTGAAATACCCAGGAAGGTAAGTGCAAAAGAGAAAGAACTTTTGAATGAGCTTTCGGAATTGCCGAACTTTAAAAAATCTTCTATCTCAGATGAAAACAATTTTTTTAAGAGATTTTCCTACTGATATAAATTTCATTAAATATAATTGTATACTAAATTAATGTTAAAAAAAATATCGGAAAAGATTGGGTTCACTCAAACTGAAATTAAAGTAACTATACTTCTCTTTGTAATTTTTGCTGTTGGATTTAGCTATAAAATTTTTTTCCGGGATAATGGAATCACCTTTTACAAAAAATTTAATTACACAAAAGAAGATAGTGCTTTCTTCAATTCCGGCAGTGAAAAAGATTCCGCAGAGAGCATCCAGCCGGAGGAGATTAAAGATAATATTTTAGAACTTAACAAAGAGTATACAAATAAATTCCCGTCTAAGATAATAGCAGCAGAAAAGAGCATTGATTTAAACAAAGCAGGTGTGGATATGCTTACAACTCTTCCTAATGTGGGAAAGAAAACAGCAGAAAGAATTATTGAGCTCCGCAAAAAACTGGGCGGTTTTAAAAATTTTAATGAGTTGCTAAAAGTAAAAAATATGGGCAATATAAGGTTGGCGAAAATCATAAAGTACGCTTATATTAAATAATAAAATATTTTGCAGAATAGAAAATGGCGGGATTTGAAAATCATATTGGCTTTTCAATTTCTGGATCAAAACTTCAGATTGTTGAAATTATTTATAAAGACAGGCAGTTCATTCTAGATAAAGTTGATGAAGCTTATTTTAATGAACCTGTCAATCTGGAAACGGATAAGGAAACGAAAATCGATTCATTGTTACAGGGCGCATTTAACGAAATCCTTATTAAGAAGCCGCTAAAAAGTTCCTTTGCTTCATTTGCACTGCCGTTCGAGCTTTTCCATTTTATGCAGGTACCCTATGACAATACGCTGCTGCACCAGGACCTTGTTGAGGAGTTCAAATGGGAATTTTCCGTTCTGTACCCGTATATATCCACCAAGGATATTGTATTACAATACATTGAAGTTGAAAAGAATAATTTAATTGCTCAGAATACAATGATTGCTATCACCATCCAGCGCAAATATTTGCATATGATCCGTAACTTCTGTAAGACAAACAATCTTAAGCTTAAGTTTATCGATAATATTCATACTGCATCAGAAAGAGCACTCACAGCAAGTTACCTATCCGCGTCTAAAGGTTTAACAATGAGTATTTTTATTACTAACAAATTTCTTTCATTAATTTATTCACTGGATGGCAAGCCACTTTATTTTAAGGTGATCCCGTTAAATGATGCGGGCGAAATACCGTCGCTGTTATTAAATGAGACTGCATCGCATGAATTCTACCCGGTTGGAGAATGGACTCAACCTGAGAATTATCATAAGATAGACAAGAACTCCATTGACAACGCCTTTATTTCCGGCGAAGAGATTTCTGAGACAATGATCCAAACATTAAGCAACACGCTGGGAATTGCACTAATTTATTTCAATCCTTTTGAAAAGATAAAACCTGATTCCGAATTATATACAAATAAGTTTTATTTAGAAAAGAATAATTCATTCTCGCCAGCTGCCGGTATTGCATTTAGGTTGGCTTAAGTTATAATATTGCGATGTCTGATTTGAGAATAAATCCCTGGCAAATTTTATGAGAATGCGTATAATTTCCGGTGATTTAAAAGGCAGACTGATAAACGTTCCGAAATCCGATCAGATACGCCCTACTACAGACAGAGTACGGGAAACACTTTTTAATCTTCTTAATAATATTATTGATTTCGACGGGATAGACGTGCTTGATATTTACGCAGGATCCGGCTCACTTGGGCTTGAATGTCTTAGCCGCGGGGCAGCTAAAATAGATTTCGTTGAAAAAAATTTCGTCATCTATAAAAACCTTGAAGAGAATATTCAGTCTCTTGATGCCGGGGAGCAATGTATAATACATAAAATAGAAGCCGTTAGATTCTCAGCTGTTCCTCCCAAACATAAATATGAGCTTATCCTAGCTGATCCCCCTTTCTTCAAAGATGATATTTACACAGTAGTAAAAAATCTCCTTCTTAATCAATTCCTTACTGTTGGCGGGATAGTGGTTATTGAACGATCCAAACAAACAAAAGGAAAGGATATTCACAATCTTGGGAGGGAGCCTTTTAAAATAATCGGTGATACGTGCTTATATAAAATTACTCAGATTTAGTTCGAGCAGTCTATTTGCCTATTTTAAAGCCGGTTATTAAAATATTTTATTCCATAGCTGAACTAAAGATGGATTTCTTTTTAAAACAAAATTACGTACTAAGATAGGTTCAATCCACACGAAAACACATTAAGTTATTTTAAACTATTTTGAGATTCTTTTACATATTTAACTATTGAATTGATATTGCTATATATAAAATATAAAGTATCACTTATTAATTTAATGCGAGTTTTTTGAATCTGTACGGTTTGCCATTCGATTTTAATTGTGTCTCTACTAATATCCCACTTGCCTGTATTAAACAAAGGGTTAATACCTTTAGTTTCCATCATTATCTCCTGGGTTTTATCTTTGGCTTCTATAATGTTCTTCACGGTCATATCTGCATTGAAGACTAATTTAGAAATAACAACCCCATACGGAAGTGAACCCATTGTTTGTCCAAAGTCGGTTAATACTACTTCACCATTAACAGTATTAGTCGTGCTATTAGTCCAATCCCAAGAACCTATTAAATAGCTTTTGGAGATATTATGATTTTTGCATGATAAAAGAACAATGAAACTAAAAAAGACAAAAAGTAATCTTTTTATCATATTATCACCCATTTCAGTTAATGAAGACTTGTCTTTTAAATTATTATATTATAATCTAAATATATATATATATTAAATTTAACAAGTTTGAGGAGATTACGGAGATAGGATTATTAAAGATGGAGCTCTGGAGAAACAGCTTAAACCTACTTATATAATAGGGTCCTAAAATGTAAAAGGGATTATATGCCCACCTGCTGATGGGGCTTTAATTTTAATTATCTTTCTAAGGCTACTTATATATTACCGAGCTAAGGCGAAAAATGCTGAGCTGCATTTTCCAGCCGGCAGCATTAGAAATAAAAAAAATTATACTCCAAAAACTGACTTATAAAACTTTTTTCATTACTTTTATGTCATAGATTCAACATAATTAAATTTCAGGTAATATTATGCGTAAAGTATTATACCCGGGAACTTTCGACCCTGTAACCAACGGACATATTGATATAATTAAACGTGCCGGAGAATTATTTGATGGAGTTGCTATCACAGTTGCAATAAATCCGGGCAAGACTCCCTTATTTACTGTTGAAGAGAGAATTGAAATGTTGCGCAAAAGCCTGGAAGACTTTGATAATATTACTATTGACTCATTTGACGGACTAATCGTTGACCATGCACATGAAGTCGGCGCTGTGGGCATATTAAGAGGACTAAGAGCCTTAAGCGATTTTGAATATGAATTCCAGATGGCGCTGATGAACCGGAAGCTTGCAGGTGATATTACAACAATTTTTCTTATGCCGAATGAAAAATATACTTACCTAAATTCTTCCATAGTACGAAACTTAGCAAGTTTAAACAGCGATGTTAGTGAATTTGTTCCGCCCGCAGTAGCTGAAAAACTTAAATTAAAATTTACATAAAAGGAATTTTATGTCAGGTCAAGGTTCTACAGGAAATGTAATAGCAGCATTAGCCAGTTTCCTTATTCCCGGACTGGGGCAGTTGTTGCAAGGGAGGGTTATTAAAGCTTTAATTATGGTCACTCTTGCAGGTATTATGTGGTTTTTCCTGTTGGGCTGGCTTATTCACTTATGGTCTGTAATTGATGCAGCAAGATACACAGGAAATTGAATTATCTTTATGTTAGGCAAATAGCCGATTTGCCAAGCGTTGATGACGCATCCAACAAATCTGCTCGACTTACAATAATATTGAAGTTTCTAAAAACATTTCTGTAAGAGCCTTTAATATTATTGCATAATTATAAATCTTCAATGTGATTTAAAAAATTAATTCTATTTTTCGCTTACGGGTTCTGCATAATTTAAAATTTTATTTGCTAATTTTAAATATAAAATTTTTCTACATTCCGTTAGAGCGGTACCTATCTTTAATAACAAACCGAAATAATGACGGCGAACTGGTTAATAATTAAGTGGAAAATTTTAAGCATAAACGAATATTATAAATAAGATAAGGATGCGATAAGTTGAACGGATACTCTGAATTGATTTCGTCTATTGAAGAAAGCAGAACAATGGCTATTTCTTCTCTTGTAAAGAAATTACAGTCGGAAGGTAAAAATGTACTAAGTTTCAGCGCCGGAGAACCGGATTTTCCAACCCCAGAATTTATAAAACAGGCTGCAATAAAAGCTATCAAAGAAAATTTCACTCGCTACACTGCTAATGAAGGATATGCACCTTTGATAAATGCTATAATCCAAAAATTTGCAAAAGAAAATAATCTTAAATTTAAACCACAGAATATATTAGTATCCGCAGGTGCCAAACATTCTATTTATAATTTAATTATGGCACTTTGCAATCCGGGTGATGAAGTTATTTTTCAGTCGCCATACTGGGTAAGCTACCCTGAAATCGTAAAGCTTGCACAAAGCAAGCCGGTAATTATTAATGCTGAAGTTGAACAAGAATATAAGGTTTCACCTGCGCAACTTGAAAAAGCGATTACTACAAATACGAAAATATTTTTATTTAACACTCCTTCCAATCCTACAGGGTCGGTATACAGGCAGGAGGAAATTAAAGCGCTGGCAGAAGTTTTAAAAAATAAGGAGCATATTTACATAGTTTCCGATGAAATTTATGAAAAGATAGTTTTTGACGGTGAAGAGCACTTCAGCATAGGCAATATTGATTACCTGAAAGACAGGACGATTACCATCAACGGCGTAAGCAAGGCTTATGCAATGACTGGCTGGCGTATCGGTTATGCAGCAGGCGATGCAAGAATTATAAAGCTTGCAAGAAATCTGCAAAGCCATTCTACTTCAAATGCGGCCTCAATTTCACAGGTAGCGGCTCTTGCTGCTTTAACGCAGGAATCAGATGAAATTGAAAATATGATTAAAAAGTTTAAGGAAAGAAGAAATTTTATTTACGAAGCCCTGAATAAACTTAAAGGAGTTAAATGCCCTCTGCCAAAGGGTGCATTCTATGTATTTTATGATGTAAGCAGTTATTACGGAACAAAAGTTAACGGCTACAATATTAATGACTCATCCTCATTTTGCAATTACCTGTTAACTGAAGAAAGCGTCGGATTGGTACCGGGTATAGCTTTTGGAAACGACAAGTGTGTAAGAATGTCATATGCATGCTCATATGAAGATCTTACAGATGGATTGGAAAGAATAGCCCGCGCTCTTTCAAAACTTAATTAATTTTTTTAGAGTAATCAGATTGATTGCACTGCCTTGACTATCCTTTAATATAAAGCTGAAGTGTCTTGTGAATCTCTTCGACAGGCATTTCTTCGCCTGTCCACAGTTCAAATGATTTCGCCGCCTGGTAAACAAGCATTTGTAATCCGTCAAGTACGGTTGCACCTTCTAAAGCGGCTGTTTTTAATAGCTGCGTCTGCAAAGGATTATAAACAAGATCAAAAACAATCTGCTCTTTTGTGAATGAATTGTTCAGACTTGTAATTGTATCATCTGATTCAGGAAACATTCCCACCGATGTTGCGTTTATTATGAGCTTTGAGTTTCTGAATATACCAATCAAATCAGGTGGAAAAAGTTCTCTAATTTTGAATGAGTCATATTTCATTTTATCGCTGAAATAGTGTTTCAGGGTTTCTGCACGCTGTTCCGTTCTATTTATAAGGAAAATAGTTGAGGGCTTAAAATAGCGGATTAGAGTATAGATAACAGCACGTGCTGCACCTCCGGCACCTATTATGCTTACATCATTGCCTGTTATTTCTTCTTTAAATGGAAGCAATGTTTCATATACACCGTTTACATCGGTGTTATACCCGCTCAGTTTGCCGAGATCATTAACAACGGTATTAACTGCGCCTATTATTGAGGCTTCTTCGGAAACATTATTCATAAACTGGGAAATATTTTCTTTATGTGGAAGAGTAATATTAAATCCTTTTATTCCAAGCCCAATCATACCTTTAAGTACATTTTTTAAGCTTGAAGCCGGAACATCAAATGGCAGAAAAATATAATCAATCTCCTTTAATTGGAAAGCCATATTATGAATTAAAGGCGAATAAGAGTGCTTTATTGGATGTCCCAAAAGCCCTGTTAACTTTGTATTCAGGTGATAAGAATCTTTCATTTTTGCTAAAACGTAATTAATAAATGTACAATATGTTTGAATGGCTTTTAATCATCCAAAAATAAAAAAATAAAATTTTCAACAAACCTCGACTCCCCTCCCACATATAGGTTCAATCAAAGGGATAGATTCCTGCATTTTTTATACAGCGACGATGCCAAGTAGAAATTTTTTAGCCATTATATGGATTTAAGAATTTTACAACTCTCCAAGAAGTTTCTTGAAAAGTTTTGAAGACTTTATTTCCGGATATTCCTTGGCAAACTCGGTTCTGATAGACGGGTCAAGCGCAAAAGCAGATTTTAGACAGTCAACCGCCTCTTGAGTTCGACTGAGTATAAAATCTATTTTTACTATACCATAATATGATGAAGCATCCTTGGGATTAATTCTTATGCATTCACTGTAGGCGTGCAAAGCTTCAAGCCAATCGCCAAGCTCAAACAATGTCTCGGCAAGATAAAACCAGATTTCGTAGTCGTCTCTTTCAAGGTTAAGCGCTTCTCTATAACTTGCAACCGCCTCTTTTAGCTGCCCAAGGGAATATTCTAAATCAGCTTTTGCATACCAAGCTTCCGCATTATCCTGCGATAATGTTATCGCCTTATTAAAATCTTTAAGTGCAAGATGATATTTTCCGTTTGAATCATAACAAAAACCTCTTGCAAGATAAGCTTCATAATACTGATCGTTAATCTTTATCGCTTCGGAATAGTATTTTATAGCGCATGCTATATCGCCCATCTCCTCATAGATGTTTGCAATATTGTAGGATGAAGCTTCATCATATCTATCAATTTCAAGGGATTGCTTAAAGCTTTCAATGGCGCTTTCCAGTCTACCCAAATCCGCTAGTGCATTTCCTTTGTTGAACCATGCACTTGAAAAATCCTCTTTAATAGCAATAGCAAGATCATAACTATCAATTGCTTTTTCAAGTTTATTCATTTTTACAAGAACAATACCTCGGTTATACCATCCGCTAGCACTATACGGCTCAAAATCCAAAAATTTATCATACGCTTCCAGAGCTTTTGGAAAGTCGGGTAAATTTTCATAGCAAAACCCAAGCTCGTAATAGGCTTCAATAAATTCCGGTTCTAATTCAGTAACTTTTTTCAAATAGACGATAGCTTTTTCAAATTCTTCCCTCCGTTGGTACAATGTTCCCAACCCGAACATTGCATCTTCATTTTTAGGCTCAACATTGAGGACAGATTCCAATGAACTTTTTGCATCATCGATCAAACCGAGATTCTCTTCTGCAGCCGCTCTGTTAATTACGGTTTCAGAATCTCCGGGGTTTAATGACAATGACCTGCTAAAGCAAAATATGGAATCCTCAAAATTTCCAACTGCATTTTCAAGTGAACCTTTTCTTAGCCAGTACTCGGAGTTATAAGGGAAAGCCTCAAGCAAAAGATTTATAAAATAAAAGCCGTCCTGAAATCTTTCGTTTTCCAAACAGACTTGTACAATTTCTTCGATGGATTCAACACAACCGTAAATACCACATTCTGATATTAATCCCTTATTTCTATTTATTTCATCATCGAGATTTTTCTCTTCTTCATAAAAATACTCATCATCGTCAAAATCTGAGTTCAAGATTGACATTTTCTCTCCTAAGCAATGAAATGTATACAAAAAATGTATTACTAATAAAATCTAAAATCAAGTTGATTTTAAGCTAACTTATTTATAAGAAAAAAATAATACATAAAATAGATTAAATATCACATTATATTGAAAAAATTTAATCATCAATCATAAGTTTACCAGTAATTTGTGCAATTTATGACGCAGGCTGAATAAACAATAGTAAATTCTTAATTACTCTGAATAAGAATGATAAACTTAAATTCTTAAAACTGCCGTCACTTTTACTGCCGCATCTTTTAAACTTGAAGCGACTTGAAAATTTAAACCAGATCCTTTCAATATTACGCCTGCTTCTTCCGCATTAGTACCTTCAAGTCTGACGACTACCGGGATATTAACTTTAATTTCGTTTGTAGCATCAATAACCCCCTGAGCAACGCGGTCACACCTGACAATACCGCCAAAAATGTTTATTAATATTGCTTTAACGTTAGGGTCGGAAAGAATAATTTTAAATCCATTAGCAACAGTTTCTTTGCTTGCACCGCCGCCGACATCAAGAAAGTTTGCCGGTTCGCCTCCGGCGAGTTTTATAATATCCATGGTAGCCATTGCAAGCCCTGCGCCGTTGACCATACAGCCAACATTTCCATCAAGCTTAATATAATTGAGATTATACTTGGAAGCTTCAATCTCAAGCGGGTCTTCTTCATAAAGATCGCGGTAGCGTTCAATATCCGCATGACGGAATAAAGCGTTATCATCAAAATTCATTTTTGCATCTAACGCAATTACATCACCTTCCTTAGTAATAACAAGAGGGTTAATTTCCGCAAGCGAGCAGTCGCTTTCTGAATAAGCGTTGTGCAATCCCATCAAAAATTTAATCGCATTTTTATGCTGGATACCGTTAAGTCCTAAAGCAAATGCCAATTTCTTAGCCTGGAATGGCTGCAATCCAAGTTCAGGCTCAATCGTTTCTTTAATAATTTTTTCAGGTGATTCGGCAGCAACCTGTTCAATCTCAACACCTCCTTGAGTAGAGATCATAACTACATTTTTTGAGCTTGCCCTATCCAGCGTAATGCCTACATAAAATTCTTTTTCAATATTCACACCTTGTTCAATTAATAACCTTTTAACTACTCTTCCTTCGGGACCGGTTTGATGAGTCACTAAAGTCATTCCAAGCATCTGAGCGGCAATACTCTTAACCTCCTCAAGACTTCTGGCAACTTTTACACCGCCGCCCTTGCCCCTTCCGCCGGCATGAATCTGCGCTTTAACAACCCATATTTCACCGCCAATTTCTTCTGCCGCACGTACAGCTTCATCCGCTGAAAATGCAACTTTCCCTTTAGGAACAGCGACGTTGAATTTTCTTAAAATCGCTTTTGCCTGGTATTCATGTATCTTCATTTAAGAACCTCTTTTATTATAATTTATGGTTTAAATGAGCAATTTCTTTGAGATATAAAATTTATTTAATCGAATACTGATTAAAATTTACGGAAAAATTAAGACTTTTAATTTCAATAAGCAATTTAAAGTGAGAGCCGACAACGCCTCTTTGTAAAATTTTTATTTGTTATCAAATTAAAGTTTATTAAGTTGCATCTGACGGTACAACCTGAGGTTGTTTTAAGAAGTAAAATATCTTAGTGAGTCTTCCGGCAAAATTGTCACTATATGTGAGTAAGTTTATATAATGGTTATCATGAAAATCTTAGCGGATCATGTTTAAATAATAAGCCATTTTTGTTACTTAAATGAGAACTTCCTGAAGAATATTCATTTTATACTGTATAAAACAAATCATAATTCACTTTTTTGCTTATTCACAACAATTAATTTTAAAAAATTATCATACTCAGGCTTTTCAAAATATTATAATTGGAATTGCGGCACAATGAATTTATTTTCGCAGTACTAAATTCAGGAAATATAAATGGCATTTTTAAGAGCAATTAAAACTATTCCCGATCTTTTTGAGTTTCTTACTGATGAAAAAAGCAGCGAGTCGAGAGACATACTGATGATGAGAAAAGTTGAAGGGAAATTTGAGGGAATTACTTACCGTGAATTTAAAGATGAAACCGAAAGCTTTGCCTGCGGGCTAAACTTACTAGGGGTAAAACCAAGTGATAAAATTGCCATCATTTCCGAGAATCGCCCGGAGTGGGTATACTGCGATATGGCTATTTTGAGTTTGGGCGCTATTGATGTTCCGCTTTATCCATCTCTCACAGCCGAGTCCGTAGAATTTATTTTAAACAATTCGGAATGTAAAGGAATAATTGTTTCGAACAAATTTCAGTTGAACAAAGTAATTAAAATAAAAAACAAATGCCGCCATTTAAAATTTATTATAGTATTGAACGATAAAGATACTGAGAGAGACGGGAGGACAATTTTTTCATTTAAGGAAATTCAGGATAAGGGAATAATATTTAAAGCCGACCGTCCTTATTTTTTAATGGAGTGCAGAAGCCAAGTAAAAGAAAATGATTTATGTACTATTATCTATACATCCGGCACAACGGGTGAACCTAAAGGAGTAATGCTTACACACAAAAATATTATTTTCAATGTTAATTCAACATTGATAGCGTACCCTATAAATGAAAGAGACACTTTTTTATCCTTCCTTCCTCTATGCCACATTTACGAAAGGATGGGGGGGTACTATACAGCTTTTGCATCAGGCGGAGTTATCTGCTATGCGGAAGGGATTGAGTCAATAGCACAAAATATGCTTGAAACGCATCCTACAATTATTACTACAGTTCCAAGATTATTTGAAAGAATGTATTCAAAAATTTTAAAAAACGTTGACTCTCAATCCCAGATAAAGCAAAAAATATTTTACAGAGCAATTGAAATAGGAAAAGAATACCGGATTGCCAAAAGGATAGGGAATGTATCAATCGGATTATCAATTAAAAATAAGCTTGCAGATGGGCTTGTCTTTAAGAAGATGCGGGAGCAAATGGGCGGAAAGTTAAGATTTTTTATTTCCGGCGGCGCTCCGCTTGCCCGCGATCTAGGAGAGTTTTTTGAGGCTGCAGGAATTTATATTATCGAAGGGTACGGTTTAACAGAATCCTCTCCCATAATAGCAGCCAACAAACCGGATGATTACAAATTCGGCACTGTAGGCAAGCCGTTCCCCGGCGTTGAAGTGAAATTAGCGCCTGACGGAGAAGTACTGGCTAGAGGCCCAAATATAATGCAGGGCTACTTTAAGAATAGGAAAGAAACCGAAGAAACAATCAAGGACGGCTGGCTTCATACGGGCGATATCGGCGTTTTTGATTCCGAAGGTTTCTTAATGATTACCGACAGAAAGAAACATCTATTTAAAACATCTACAGGCAAATACATAGCTCCTTCACACATTGAAAATCTCTTTTTAGCAAGCAAATACATCGATCAGTTTGTGCTTATTGGCGATAGAAGAATGTTCCTTAGCGCTCTCATCGTGCCGGATTTTGTTGCAATCCAGGAATATGCAGACGCTCATAACATCCAGTACAATAAACCCGAAGAACTTGTTCATGCCAAAGAGATTTACGATTTAATAGAGCAAGACATGCTGCAGGTTCAGAAGAAGCTTGCCAACTACGAGAGAGTTCGCAAATTTACGCTGCTTGATAAGCCATTCAGCATGGAGAATGGGGAGGTAACACCGAGCTTAAAAATCCGTCGCAAAGCAGTAGAAGAAAGATACGGCAGTTTGATTGAGGAGATGTATGCTGGAAAATAATCAATAATATTCTCCTGTTGATCGTGTCATCAATTAGGAAGATGAAAGATGTTTGTCAAACATCGTGTACTTTAAAACACACATACATTATTCTCTTGTTATGATTTTCCGATAATGGGACTACATCAATATGCACGTTTTGCTTTGTTTTCATGCGAAAAACCTCGATTTTTTATCAAAAAACCTCCCATTTTTAACACAAAAAATACTATAACTACTTATAATATATAATGTTAACATTTGCCCCCCCCCGATAATTCAGGCAGTGGCTGTGAATATCAATTTCCACAAAGTTATTATTAACATAACTGACGACATATTGTACAATGTTTATTCCGTTCATTAACAGAGACGGGGTATACCCCATCTTTTCAATTGTCCGTAATAAAAATAATTGAAAGCTGATAAATACCTTCAAAAAACAAAATGCATAAGTAGTCATAGAGAACAATAGACAGAATCGATGTGAAATGTAATAAGGGTTAAGTTGATTTACAGCTTGAAAAATTAGGGAGAATCCCGATTGATTAAATAAATTTTCAAAGAACGACGGCAATTTGACCTACTCTTTAAATGGAATAAATATAAACATTAAAGAATGCATCAATTTATGCACCTATAGTATATAATTTAATTTTCCTAAACTACTGTTTTTATTGCCAGAGTTCTGCAATTGTCGTTATTTAATCAAAAGCATCTTTTTAGTAGAAATAAAATTACCAGCTCTTAACTGATAGAAATAAACTCCGCTTGCAAATTTTGAAGCGTCAAAGCTGATTGAATAGTTTCCAGCTGTCTTATAATCATTTACCAATGCTTTGATTTCTCTACCTAATATATCAAACACTTTTATTGCTACCATTCCATTAACCGGAATCCGATATTGAATTATTGTCGATGGATTAAACGGATTAGGATAATTTTGCGATAAAGAAAAAGTATTCGGCTTCAACTCAATTTCTTGTTTAACACCGGTGACTAAACTAACATATGCACGTATTAAATAAATACTAACCGTGTCACCTGAACCTAAAAAATACCATCCCGGAATAGTAACATCGTCGGCAGCTTGTAAATAAGTCCAACTATGATAGGCATCCTGCGAAATATAATTGGTTGCCATTACGCTTGGCGATGCTGTTCCTATAATAAAACCAACCGCAAAAGCATTATCAGTTGAAATATTATAAGATCTCAAATCAACTGTACTCCAACTATAAGGTGTAGATATTGAAGCGGTTATTGGAAATGCTAAAGCCGTTCCAAGAGGTACACTAAGACCTATACATGTCCACACACCGCCTATAATAGAACCTGCACTGTCGAGTTCAACTCTTATTGAATCAAGCCTACCGCCGGCAACACCATTAAAGGTAACACAAATTGTATCATTGGGAGTCAATGGATAGTAGTACTCTGTGGTCTCTGTACTATCCCACATCAGTACCGTTTCCAGAGGAGGAATAGTACTGATAGTAGTGAACTTACTCCAGTTTGTATATGTCCAACCGACTCCGTTCATCGCGTTTACCCGCCACCAATAATGCGTTAAGTTCAGAAGTCCGCTTACTGACATTGTCGAATCTGACAATGTACTATCTACAATATAACCGGTACCAGATGTATCTGTTGTTAGCTGAAACCAATACTGACTTACGCCTGCAGGATTCTTTTTGCCTGATGAGCCTGACTTTGCTAAACTCTTTGCATTCTTCAGAATTGCATTTGTTGATGATCCTGCAATAGATACACTCTTTGCAATTTTCAGAGATGGTTTCACAATAGCCATTGCTAATATGTCTTGAGATTCATTCCATTGGAAGTTTACATTTACCGGTACATTTATGCCATTATTTGGCGGATAAACCAATACAACACCAAATGTCTTGAAACTCCATACCTGACTTGAAGGACTAATTCCGCCTGAGTTGACTGCATTAACCAGCCAGTAATAGGTAGTAAGATTACTTAAGCCGCTTATGCTGAACGTTGTGTTAGTTAGTCCAAGTGTATCTAATATTACCGATTCAAAGTTACTGTCCGCACTAAGCCGTAATCTGTAACTGCTTGCTCCTGATGAACTCATCCAATTTAATTGAACCGGTTGAATAATGCCAACGCTACCATTTACTGGGCTTGTTTGCTGAACTATGGCAAGATTAGTATTTAGAACTATATTTAAGTTAAGATTTGCATAAACACCGGCATCATTACTCTGAACTACTATAGGCGTTTGTGAGGAAGTTGTGGTATTGGGTACTCTTAAATCGGTAACTGAAAAATTATCAATTGTACCTGCTATTGTGCTTTGAGCGCGTAAAAAAAAATTATTACTTTGTGCAGCATTTATGCGGCTTAATCCATCCGAAAGATCGAAATCAATTTTGTTATTTGGGAACGGCCTTGCAGGCAGTTCTCTTGTTGTATTCATATAAAAATTAAAAAATTGTATTGAATACGCGGGAGCGCTGTTTGAACCGATTCCAAAACCGAGATTTAACGAATTTCTATCAGGATGAGTAATTTGTGTTGAAGCTATAATGGTGGGCGAGTATTGCCCCCTATCTGATACAAAATAAAAACATTCATTTCCTTGTGTTAATTTGCTACTCATTACCGCTTGATACGACATCCAACAATACCCGTTATCGCCCCATTCGTTTCCCCATTGATTTATCATTTTAAAGGCTCCTGTACCATCTGCTGTTACCATATTATCATCATAGCCCACAAAAGTCAATGCATGCCCCCCTAAGCTGCTTCCCGTTGCATTTTTTACGCAATAAGTATTGTTAAAATTATTAATATTTTCAAGATTATTATAAACATAAATACCGAGAACCGCTATATTGCCATCTGCTAATAGCTGTTTCACCTGGTCAATTCCCGCCGTACTATTGACGGTCTGTATATAAGTGAAATCCCCTGATCTGTAATTTATTGCATCGCGATATACGGATTCCGAGGGCCATGCAGTGCAATTTGTATCATTGTACGGAAATTCGGCAATTGTAGCACATCCGTTCTCATTAAGTAATTGAAATGCATCGCTAACATATGAACCCGAATCCTGTCCTCCGTCAATATGATTATAAATAAATGCAGGGCTAAAAATATGATTGGGATTCGTAACGCTCCAACCGTAATCCTGCCATTCCTGGTATGTTTTATAATAGTATCCAACAGCCCACGCCACGCAGCAGTTTTGTATCCCCTGATCTCCAACCGGCGGCATATTTGCCGAGAGATCAACAGAAGAAGGCAACGTATTTAGTACTGCTGTCAGCTCTACTTTCTTTATTCTGGGATTCTTAGTAATATCTTCAGATAATAAACCCATTTTATGTAACCGCTGACCATATAAGGCAATATTTATTATTGATATTAGTATCAGAATATTTATAATAGTTTTTTTCATTTTGTTATACCTTACTTGAAAAAAAAACAGGTTCAGGCTTAATTAAAAAAATACAACTAATGCCGTAATTGTTTCCTGAAATAATCTTAAAATATTAGTAAAATAACTCAAAGTTAGCGGATTTTACAAGTGATTTAAAATATTTATAACCTGAAAATATAAAAAAAAGCCGCCATTTATTGACGGCTTAATCATATAAATATTTTAGAAACTTATTTCAGTAACATAAGTTTCTTTGTTGAGATAAAATTCCCTGCTTGTAATTGATAGAAGTATACGCCGCTCGATAATTTACCTGCATTGAAAGTTACATTATAACTTCCTGCCGGTTTGCTCTCATTAACCAGCGTTGCAACTTCTTTCCCGAGAATATTATAAACTTTAAGTTCGACTTTACTCTGGTTAGGTATTGTAAAGCTGATTACTGTACTCGGGTTAAATGGATTAGGATAATTTTGATTCAGTTTATAACTGCCTATTACAGCAGGTGTATTTTCCTTAACTGCCGTTACAGATTCAGGCGTTAATGCAAATGACGCTGATGATGAGACTGAAGATGAAGTGCTGTAACCAAGCGATACTGAACTTGTTTGTGTATTATCATAGCCGTAAAGCTGTGAAGTAACGGAATAACTGCCGGGTATAAGCCCGCCGATCGTATAATTGCCTGCACTATCTGATATGCCGAATGAGAAAGTTTGCTGGTTGCCGTCAACTGCATATACAAAAGCGCCGTTTAAAGGATTGCCTGTGTTATCTGTTATACGCCCGTTTACTGTTGCTGCGCCTGAATCAGGTAACGCCGTTACCATAAAATTTATACCTGTTACTATACTTGATGCTGTTACAACGATTGAATCCGCATCTTTCCATTTCAATGTTTGTGTGCTGTCCGTGAAAAATGTCGGAATATAGCCGTTTTGAGGAATGGCTAGTAAAATATAATCCCCCGGAATCATATGTACAAAAGAATAATTGCCCAAAGAATCCGTAATTGTAGTATACCGGTGTTTAACATTATTATCACCGAGTAGTATAGCCTGGATAAGGGCAGGAATTCCTACACTATCGCTGTTTATTACAACACCGCTTATCCCGTTATTATAAACAGGTTTATGCAGAAGCACAAAGTTAATTCCTGTTATATTCTGAGTAACTGCTATTTTATTCGCCGTTTGGAAAGTAGTTTGATCGTTATAAAATTGAGGGAAATATTCTTTATCAGAAGTATGGGCAACAACTACAAGGGTATCACCCTGCTTTACCTGTACCGAATAATTGCCGGAACTATCCGTAACAGCCTGATAAAATAAACGGCTCCATGAGTTAAGAGCTACATTATAGACTGATATGTGAGCAGCTTTTAACGGATTTCCCGATGAATCACTTACATTACCGCTGAGTGTATATTTTTGCGGGATAACTTTTTGTGCAAGAGTAATATTAAAATTTAAGCTGTCGCCGCTTTTTACTGCAACCTGTGTAGCGTTCATAATCCAGCTTACATCGTTGTAGTACTCGGGTATATAACCCGGAGCGGCTGAGTAAATAATATAGGAACCCGGTGCAAGATGAGTTTTAAAAGTACCGGTTAAGGTGTCAACCGGGATATCAACTAAATCCCATCCTAACACTGGTATAAAAACGATCTGCCCTTTTAAAATAGGATTGCCAGATTTATCTTTTAATATGCCGGTAATAACCGCTTTAGCTGCAGGCGAACCAAGAGTAACTGATACTGTATCGGATCCTGCACTTTCACCTGAAGGGTTTTGTGCAGTTACATAATAAGAATATGTGTTTCCGGATTGAACATTCTGATCTTCCCAGTTATTTGTAAAAAGATGCTTATATAATTTTATATAAGAACCGGTGTCGCTGATGGCTCCGACTTTCCTGTAAATGTTAAAAGTACCTTTAAGTTGTCCCTGCCATTGTAAGTTGACGTAAGGGAAATTATTCCATTGTCCCGGAGTCGCAGTTAAATTTGTAGGTGCATTTGGTGGTGTACCGGGTTTTGGACCAGGCTGCGCACCTATTTGTACGGCAAATCCGGTAAATAAAGCTGATACCAATAATACTCGTGCAAATATTTTCATAGTTTTCCTCTCTAAATTGTACTAATAATTAAGTCACATATAATATATAAAAAGAACATACTTTACCCTAAAAACCATACGAATTATATATAAAAATCATGCCATAAAAATAATTTCAGTAGTAAAATATAAGTTATGTTTTTTTAGATTTCTGTTCACAAAGAATAAAGCTCTCTTTAATTACTTTTTATTATGATATGGTCTTATTTGTACACTTTTTGATTACTTTATTATACATTGATTTATACTTATTTACACTTATTAGATAATTAAATATTCGTTAAGGTTTAAAATAATCTAAAATGAAAAGGTAATATTTACAATGTATGTGATATTTGGTAAGTAAAATTTACTTGTTAGTGTCCGGAGTTATGACAAATGGTGAATAGGATTCAATTTCAATCATATAATCTTTCGCAATCATCAATATTCTCGTTAGCAATAATATCCTGTAAACCTATAATTGCTCACTCTTCAGTTGATCTTGCTCTTAATCTGAGCATCATTACTGAAGAAATGCTTCCTAGAACAAAAGTTGCCGTCCACAAAACCGGGGCACCGAAATTCTGGAAAACAACCGTTCCCAACCATGGACCGCACACCATACTAAAGCTGAATATCATTTGATAGTGTCCCATATACTCACCGAGCCTTTCAGGTGGAGATATTTCGGACATATACGCAGCACTTGAAGGAAAGAAAATCATTTCTCCGAAAGTCCAAGTAATTATAGTCAATATTAATCCGTAAATATTTGTCGTAAGAGCCATACCCCCGAAACCGATCGCACACAAAAGCGCCCCCAGCGAAAGAGCTTTTCTATGCGTCCATTTTATTATAGCATTGTTAAGCGGCACTTCAATAAAAATAATCATTACCGTATTTATAGCAATTAATGATCCGAATGCCGCTTCGGACATACCAAGGTTTTTTACGATAAATAACGGCATTCCAGCCTGCAGTTGAAAGAAGACTATATATACGGGCATTAATGAAAATAAAAAATAGTACAGCGTTTTATCTCTAACCGGGACAAAAATGCTTCCCTTAATATCCCGCTGCGGATTATCTTCCGGATTATGCATTGCAATAAAATTTTTGTGCTTTGATATTAAAAATATCCCTGCCAGTATTGATGATAATGCATTGACATAAAATACTGCATGAAAGTTAAAAATAATCAGGAAGCCTCCGACTACCGGGCCTATGCTCATCCCAAGATTTATAGCAAGCCGGTTAAGCGAAAAAGCAGGTCGCCTTAATTCAGGCATTACCATTTCAGAGATTAGAGAAAAATTTGCAGGGCGGAAAGCTTCACTAATTACTGCCCATGTAAAAGTAATAATAATTATAAAAATATAATTATTAACAAAAGAATAAAAAAGAAGCACAACCCCTGATAATATAAGTGAAACTTCCATAACTATAATATTTCCGAAACGGTCCGCGATTCTTCCTACAAACGGCGAGGTAATCAGAGAGCCAATTCCGTAGAAAGTAAGGACAAGTCCGGCCTGTCCTTCCGAAGTATGTTCAAACTTGTTTAAATAAATCGCAAGAAAAGGAAGAACCATAGTACCGGAACGGTTTATAAGTGTAGCTGCAGATAAGAGCCACATACTTCTTGGTATGTTTTTTAAACCGCTCCAGAGGTTCATTATTGTAATTGGGAAATACGATTTCGCCCAGGCTTAAACCGTAACCTCCTTATTAAGGAGGGACATTAAGAAGTCAGGGGTGGTTAATATATGTTACATTTAATTTAAATATTTAATTATAGGTCGTGCAGCCTGCCTGTCGATAGGCAGGCAGGCAAGACCAAGGTAACCATATGCAATTTAAGAGTTATTTTATAAAATGCGCTTGACGGGTCGAACATCTCTATCCGTCAACCACTAGTCGCGTCCTATAAATAAATGTCGGCTTTTGGCATCTACAGTGATACGCAAGATGAGGAAAGTCGAATGATTGTTTACAACTCATTAATCCTCCTTTAATATAATAATATTAGACTGAATAATGTATGAATATAATAAACGTACGCCCGTTTGCACACATTAACATTTCCTACATAGTTGCACGGTCAGAAAGGGAATAAATAGGAATAAACAATCGATATAAATCAATTCTTTTTTAATATTTCAATCATAGAGTTATGAATAAGCCTGTTTGTAGCTAATATTTTCTTAGAGAATATATCTATTTCATTCCCGTAAAAATCGGTGATTATACCTCCGGCTTCTTCAAGTATAAGCTTTCCTCCGCAAATATCCCATGGATGTAAGGAACTTTCCCAGAAGCCGTCGAATACTCCTTTTGCTACATAGCAAAAATCAATTGCAGCAGAGCCGAGCCTTCTAAGTCCTCTTGAAGCTCTTGTAAGTGCTTCAAATATTTTAAAAATATTTTCAGGATTATCGGCAATATCATAAGGAAAACCGGTAACAAGAACACTACGGCTAAGCTTATCATTTTTGCCGACGGTAATTTTCTTACCGTTTGCAAAAGCGCCGCTTCCCTGTTCGGCTGAATATATAATATCCTGCATTACATCATAAACAACTCCTGCAATAGTTTTGCCGTTTTTCTGCACACCGATTGACACGGAAAATATCGGCAAACCATGTGCAAAGTTTGTCGTACCGTCAAGCGGATCAACTACCCATAAATATTCGGAGCTGCTTTTTGTCTCCCCGCCTTCCTCGGCAAGTATACCGTGAGTAGGATAATTTTTCTTTATATATCCGGTTATCAGCTTTTCAGAAGCTTTATCAATCTCAGTAACCAGGTTAGATTCATTAGTCTTAAACTCTACGTTAAAATTAGTACCAAAGCCGTTTCTGATTATATTCCCGGCTTCTTTCGATATTTTAATAACATCTTCTATCATTATTTTCCTATTCTTATAATATTATTAAGTGTGTAAATATAAAGAATTTAGTGAAATGAAATGTGAGACATGAGGAGTCAAATCCTTGAAAGCCGGAACGATTTTCGGTATATTTCATTAATAATTATGATTTGAAAAGCAAAGGAGTAATGATTTGAACGAATCCGATAATATCGAAATTGGTGATCCGAACAATAATTCTATTGTAGAAAATATACCGGGAGTTCTTCCCGTTTTGCCTTTAAGAGATTTAGTCCTTTTCCCTTATATGATTTTCCCTGTCCTTATCGGGCGTGAGCAATCCATCAGGGCAGCAAATTATGCGCTTGAGAAAACGAAATATATTTTCTTATCAACACAGAAAAAATCGAATATTGAAGACCCTAAGAAAGATGATATTTACAGTGAAGGTACAATCGCAAAAATAGTACAAATATTAAAATTGCCTAACGGTTTGATGAAAATTCTTGTGGATGGTCTTCTGCAGGGAAGAATAATAGAATTTACCGATAATAAAAATTTCTTCGAAGCAAAGATAGAAGTTATCGTTCCTGAATATGAACAAGATCACGAACTTAATGCCCTTACAAGACAAATGTCCCAGCTTTTTAAGGATTACGTAAAAATCAACAGGAACATTCCAAATGAAGCAGTTGCCGCATTTGAAAATATTGATGAACCAGACCGCAGGCTTTTTTATGTTGCAGCTAATATAAATCAGGCTATTGAAGTAAAACAAACAATCCTTCAGAAATTTACTCTGAAAGAGCAGTACTATGAAGTTATAAAAATATTGAACTCTGAAATTGACATATTGAAGATTGAAAAGGAGATTGATAATAAAGTACAGGAAAATATTGCCAAAACACAGCGTAAATTTATTATTCAGGAGCAAATAAAAATTCTGCAGGACGAACTTGGCGAAGAGGATGATGCAACACCGGAATTTGTGAAGCTGAAAACTCAGATAAAAAAAGCAAAAATGCCTAAAGAAGCGGAAGCAAAAGCATTTGAAGAGCTTAATAAGCTTAAAAAAACTCCGTCTATGTCTCCCGAGTCGACTGTTATACGGAATTATTTGGATTGGCTTGTTGATATACCCTGGTCAAAAAAGACGAAGGACGATTTAAATATCAATCATGTTCAGAAAATTTTAGATGAAGATCATTTCGGTTTGGAGAAGCCGAAGGAAAGAATTGTGGAGCACATAGCTGTCTTAAATCTTGTTAAACAGATGCGCGGACAGATATTATGCTTTGTAGGACCACCCGGAGTGGGCAAAACATCTTTGGGTAAATCTATCGCAAGAGCACTCGGAAGAAAATTTGTAAGGATAAGCCTCGGCGGAGTAAGAGATGAAGCGGAAATAAGAGGACATAGGAGAACTTATATCGGTTCTATGCCGGGTAAGATAGTTCAATCAATGAAGAAAGCAGGAACAATAAATCCCGTTATGCTGCTTGATGAAATAGACAAGATGAGCACGGATTTTAGGGGTGATCCTTCATCTGCAATGCTGGAGGTTCTTGATCCCGAACAGAACCATTTATTTAACGATCATTATATTGAAATTGATTATGACCTTTCGCAGGTAATGTTTATTACAACTGCTAATGTGCGTTATAATATTCCTCTTCCTTTACAGGACAGGATGGAAATAATTGAACTGCCCGGTTATCTTGAATATGACAAGATTGAAATTGCAAAACGTCATATTATTCCTAAACAACTTGAAAATCATGGGCTTAATAAAAAAGGCATAACAATAACCGAAGAAGCAATAAAAATAATAATCACGGAATATACTCGTGAAGCAGGCGTAAGAAATCTTGAAAGGGAGCTTGCTTCTATTTGCAGAAAATTAGCAAGAGATATAGTACTAAAAGAATCAACCAACGGCAAGCATAAAACCAAACTTAAATATGTAGTTGACAGCGCGAAGGTTGAAGAATATTTGAAAGTGCCCCGTTATAGGTCTCATAAACACAGCAAAGAATTCAAAATAGGCAGCGTTACAGGTTTAGCATGGACAAGTGTCGGCGGTGAAATTCTTAATGTAGATGTAACAATAATGAACGGTTCTGAAAAATTAACCTTAACCGGCCAGATGGGAAATGTAATGAAGGAATCTGCTCAGGCGGCGCTCAGTTATATTCGATCTAATGCAAAAGAGTTCAATATCGACCCCAATTTCTTTAAAGGCAAAGAAGTACATATTCATTTGCCTGAAGGTGCCATTCCGAAAGACGGCCCATCGGCAGGAATAACTATGGCAATGGCTTTGCTTTCAGCAGTGAGCGGCAGGCCGGCTTCTAACGCTATTGCCATGACCGGGGAAATTACTTTACGCGGTGAAGTTCTTCCAATCGGCGGGCTTAATGAAAAATTACTGGCTGCCAAAAGGAATAAAATAAGCACTATACTGATCCCCAAAGATAATGAGATTGATCTAAAAGAAATTCAGGACTCTGTAAAAGACGGCTTAAAGATAATTCCGATTGAAAAAATTGAAGACGCTATTCCTTATGTTTTTACAAGCATAAAAAAGCCGAAAAAAGAAGTGCATAGAAAGAATACCAGCTCAAAAAAGAAGGCTAACTAATTGGCAGAAAATATTTTTATCGATAAATATCTTTCACTTGATCAACAGTATTCAAATCTTGTTGAGCAGTTAAAATCTTTGTTAGATAAGAATGATAATTGGCTTTCAAACTTATCTAATTTAACCGCCGTTCTTAAACATACTTTTGATAAGATAAGCTGGGCGGGCTTTTATATATTCGATGGGAAAAAACTATACCTTGGACCATTCCAAGGTAAGCTTGCCTGCACTACTATAGAGATTGGCAAAGGCGTATGTGGAATGACAGCTAAAAATAGAGAAACAATAATTGTACCTGATGTAAATAAATTTCCCGGACATATTTTTTGCGATGCTGATTCAAAATCGGAAATTGTTATTCCCATTATAAAACACGGCAGCTTATTTGGTGTTTTGGATATAGACAGTAATTATTATAATTCATTCAATGAAATTGACAAGAAATATCTTGAAGAGATTGTTGAATATTTAGCTCCGTTATTGAATATTTAAAAAATAAAAATCTCAATAGTTCAACAATTGATAACTTCAGAAAATATTTACCGAAAATTAATCCGAAAAGCAGAACCGGAAAATTTGATTTTTATAAATTTTATTCATTGGACTATTTAAATTCAGAGCAGGAACGATTTCAATTACTTAATGCAGGTATTTGATGGCTTTTGTTGTAACAGCGCGTAAATGGCGTCCGCAAAGATTTGATGATGTTGTTGGTCAAGAACATATTACAACAACATTAAAAAATGCAATTAAAAACAACAGGATTGCGCATGCTTATCTTTTTACGGGTCCTCGCGGAGTGGGCAAAACAACCACAGCACGAATATTAGCAAAAGCTCTCAACTGCCGGAATCTTCATGATTCAGAGCCGTGCAATGAATGCGAGATGTGTAATTCAATTCAAACTGCGCAATCATTAGATATTATTGAAATTGACGCAGCATCCAACAGGGGCATTGACGAAATAAGAACACTGCGCGATTCGGTAAAATATACACCGACTAAAGGCAAATATAAAATTTATATAATTGATGAAGTGCATATGCTTACCAAAGAATCTTTCAACGCTTTTTTAAAGACTTTGGAGGAACCTCCGGCACATACTGTCTTTATTTTTGCTACGACCGACATACATAAAGTTCCACTTACTATTATATCGAGGTGTCAGAGGTTTGATTTTAGAAGGATACAGCTTGATACTATAAAGTCCTTATTAAGTAAAATTGCCGAAGAAGAACAAATCAGAATAGATGATAAAACTCTTACCATTATAGCGAAAAAAGCCGATGGCGCATTACGCGATGCGGAGAGTTTCTTCGACCAGATTATTTCATTTTGCGGAAATAATATTGAAGCAACCGACGTTTCGAAGATGCTGAATCTAATTGACGATGAAATCTTTTTCGCTATTTCCGATGCAGTAACTGTAAAAAATTTCAAAGCAGTATTTGAAGTTACCAAACAAATTTATGATAACGGCTGGAACTTCATAGACTTTATGGACGGATTGATTGAGCATTTCAGGAACATTATGACGGTTGTTTTAAGTAAAAATGCTGACCAGGTTGAAGCCGCAGAGATATATAAAGCACGCTATTTAGAATATACAGATAAGTTTTCCAAGGGCGATATTCTCCGTTTATTCAATTTTCTAAACAAAGCACAGCAGGAACTTCGATATTCACAAAATCAAAGGATCAAAATTGAAATTTCATTAAGCCAATTAATCGGACTTGAAAAAACGGCAACTATATCCGACTTAATTTCTGACCTGAATTCCTCAAAAAGTGAAGAGCCTATTACAGTTAGCGAACCTACAAGAAATAATTATTATTCTTCGGGCAGTATTTTAAAAAGCGACATCGCACAAACAAGCAATAATGAAAAGCCGAAAGCTGTTGTTTCTTCTGCCGGCACTTCTTATCATAAACCGACGGCTTTCAGCGGTTTTGAAGATGCCGGCTTCAATTTTGATAACATCCCACAAAAATGGGCAGGATTTGTAGAATCTATAAGCAAGGAGAAATCTTTGACTTTTGGTTCATTTATTAAGGATCTAAAGTTACTAAATATCGAAGGGAATAAAATAAACATCTATTGCGACAATCCGGAAATTAAAGAAGTAATAAAATTCAATCTGGATTACATTTCTCAAAAAACGCTTGATTTTTTTGGCAAGAAAATGGCTTTCCATTTCAGCGATGAGCCCAAAAATACCGAAATTGCCCCTCCCGTTGTTCCTCCTTCAAAAAAAGCACCGGACGAAAAAAAGGAATCAAACGGCGATCCTTATATTGACGCCATTATGAATGAACTTAGCGGCGAAGAATTATCTTAAATTTTCTGCTAATTAATTTTACGCCTTTTTAATTAAAAATTACATTTAAATTGGATTCGTATCAGTTAGAAGACCTTTGATAATTTGATAATTATTGATTATTTTTATTAACTATGTCCAAAAGATTTATAGTTGCTATTGACGGCCCGGCAGGTTCCGGTAAAAGCACTTCTGCAAAACTTGTCGCCCAAGAATTAGGATATTTATACATTGATACCGGCGCAATGTACAGAGCCGTTACTTTCTTAGCTATAAAAAATAACGTTCTTAAAAATACAAAAGCTATTATTGAAATAGCAAAAAAGACTAATATTGATCTTAAATTTATAAACGGTATTACAAACATATTTGTTGACGGAAACGATATAACGGACGATATAAGATTGCCGGAAGTAAATTTAAGTGTAAGTGATATTAGCGCTATTGAAGAAGTTAGAAAAATTTTAGTAGAAAAGCAGAAAAAACTTGCCGGAGAAAACTGCGGAGTGGTTATGGAAGGCAGAGATATCGGCACGGTAGTTTTTCCGGACGCAAATGTGAAAATTTTTCTTATTGCCTCAATTGAAGAACGTTCGCGTAGAAGAGCTAAAGAATATGAAGAAAGAAGAGTTCCCATAGCTCTTGAAGAAGTAAAAGCTAATATAGAGCAGCGGGATAAAATAGATTCCACACGAAAAATTAGTCCCTTAACTAAAGCTCCGGAAGCTATAGTGGTTGATACTTCAAAAGTTACTATTGAGCAGCAGGTAGATATTATACTGGAATATGTAAGAAGTGCTGCTAAAAGAGAAGGAATTGAGTTCGAAAATTAAATTTTAATAAAGGTTTTTTAAAGCCGTCAATAATTAAATATGTTAAATTAAATCTTCTGTAATATTGCTTTCCGGCGGCATCGGGCAATACTACAGACAACAATTAATATTTTATTAGGAGGATGAATGTCCGAAGAAACTTTAGATACGAAAAAAGTTAAAGCCGGTATCGATGATTATGAAAAAGCCAAAAAACATTTCAATAATGATGAATATTCGCAAGAAGAATTCTTAACATTAGCGAGACTTTATTCTGAGTCTTTTAAAGATGTTAAAGAAGGCGAATTAATAAAAGGAAAAATCGTTCGTGTACAGGGTGATTATGTAATCCTTGATGTTGGATTTAAATCCGAAGGTTCAATTCCCAAAAACGAGTTTTATGAGAACGAAGAGATTAAAGTTGGTCAGGAAGTTGAGGTTGTTCTTGAAAGTGTTGAAGATCAGGAAGGAAATTTGGTTTTAAGTAAACAGCGAGCTGACTTTTTAAGAATCTGGGAAAAAGTGGTTAAAGCACATGAAACAGGCGAAATTATTCAGGGTAGAATACTTAAAAGAATTAAAGGCGGAATGGTTGTCGATTTGATGGGTATGGAGGCATTCTTACCCGGATCACAAATTGATGTTCGCCCTATCCGGGATTTTGATGCTTTTGTGGGACAAATAATGGATTTTAAGGTAGTAAAAGTAAATATCCCTACCGAAAATGTTGTTGTATCGCATAAGGTTCTTGTTGAAGAAGAAATTGCCGACCAGAGAGATGCCATACTGAACAGCCTTGATAAAGGGCAGATTCTTGAAGGTACTGTTAAGGCTATAACCGATTTTGGTGTATTCGTTGATCTCGGCGGTGTAGACGGTTTAATTCACATAACCGATTTAAGCTGGGGTAGAATAAATCATCCTAATGAAGTCGTAAAACTCGACCAAACAATTAAAGTTGTTGTTACTGATTTTGACGAAGAAAAGAAAAGAATATCCCTCAGCTTGAAAAAGCTTCTTCCACATCCGTGGGAAGAAATTGATACAAAATATAAAATCGGAGATAAAGTTGCAGGACGAGTGGTTTCTCTTACAGATTACGGCGCATTTATTGAGATCGAAAAAGGAATTGAAGGCTTAATTCACAATTCCGAAATGAGCTGGACCCAGCATATCAAACATCCTTCACAGGTCGTATCTATGGGACAGGTAATTGAAGCAATTATATTAAGTCTTGATAAAGATGAAAAGAAAATTTCTCTCGGTATAAAACAGCTTGAGCCTGATCCATGGGAATCTTTAATGCAGAAGTATCCGGTCGGTTCAAAGCATACCGGTATTGCACGCAATCTTACCAACTTCGGAGTTTTTGTTGAGCTTGAGCCCGGCGTTGACGGTCTTGTGCACATTTCAGATCTTTCCTGGACGAAGAAAATCCGCCATCCCGGGGAAGTTGTCAAGAAAGGCGAAAAGCTGGAAGTAATTGTTCTTGGTGTGGATGTAGAACAAAGGAAAATATCTTTAGGACATAAACAGGTCGAAGATAACCCTTGGACACATTTTGAAAAACTCTACGCTGTCGGAATAGTTACGCAAGGTAAAGTAGTAAGAATTATTGAGAAGGGATTAATTGCAGAATTGCCCGAACATGTTGACGGATTTGTACCTTCAACACAACTTGCAACTACCAAAATAAAGAATGTAGCCAATCACTTTCCTATCGACGAGTTCATTCCGTTAAAAGTTATTGAGTTTGACAGGGAAAATAAAAAAATAGTGCTGAGCGCTATTGCAGCATTAAAGGATAAATCTGAAGAAGAAATTCGAGTTTACTTAGATAAACATAAGTTTGATAGAGTTCCGGTTCAGGAAGTTCAAAATGCGGATACAGGATCAATAGATTCATCAGATTTCCCTATTTTTGAAATTTCTGATAATGCTCAAAAATCTCAATCTGAAAAGAAAGCGAACTAATTTTTAGATGCTTAATATTTAGAAGAGCGAGGAATTCCCCCGCTCTTCAATTTTTAAAACATCTTATTCATTTCTAAAATATTCGGGGCTATGCCAAAAGTAGCATTATATACTTTAGGATGTAAACTTAATTTTTCGGAAACTTCAACAATAGGCAGTCAGTTTTTAAGTCACGGATTTCAGATTGTCGATTTTAAAGATGCTGCCGATGTTTACATTTTTAATACATGCAGTGTAACTGAAAATGCCGAAAGAGAATGCAGACAACTGATACGCCGCGCTCTAAGACAAAATTCCAATGCTTTTATTGCAGTAACCGGATGCTATGCTCAGCTTCGTCCCGAAGAAATTTCTAAAATCCATGGCGTTGATGCGGTTTTAGGCAATGTGGAAAAATTCAATTTTTTTTCTTTGATAGAAGATATTCAGAAGAAAAGTTTGGCATGTATTTATGTGTCGCCTTTGCAGCAGTTGAATGAGTTTGGCGCCGCTCACTCTTCCGATGCCGACAACCGCACAAGAGCTTTCTTCAAAATTCAGGATGGTTGTAATTATAAATGTTCGTTCTGCACTATTCCTATGGCAAGAGGAAAGAGCCGAAGCATGAACCCGGATGAACTTATTGTTAATTTTGAAAAATTAATTAGCAGAGGTTATAAAGAAATTATTCTGACAGGTGTAAATGTCGGAGATTACGGTAAAGTATATACTGATAATTTATATAGCATACTATTAAAGATGATTCAAATTCATGGGGATTTCAGGATACGTATCAGTTCCATAGAGCCGAATTTACTCTCAGATGAGATAATAAACCTTACTGCGAGCAGCGAAAAGATGTGTAAGCATTTTCATATTCCATTACAAAGCGGAAGCGATGAAATATTAAAGCTTATGAAGCGCAGATATAATATATCCGATTATGCAAGGCTGATTTATAAACTAAAGAATAAAATCCCGGACCTTGGAATCGGAGTGGATGTTATAGTTGGATTTCCTGGTGAAACGGAAGAAAATTTTTCACTTACATATAATTTCTTAAGAAAACTGCCTATTTCATATCTGCACGTTTTTACATATTCGGAACGCCCCGGTACTAAGGCAAGCACTATGTCCGGCAAGGTTGATATTTCAGAGAGAAGAAAAAGGAATAATATGCTTAGAATATTAAGCGATAAAAAGAAGTATGCTTTTTATAACGAAATGATAGGTAAAGAACTTGAAGTATTATTTGAAGAACCCGATGAAAACAACATTGTGAAAGGATTCTCTTCAAACTATGTAAGAGTCAGTCATACTTTCAGCGCCGAAATGATTAATAATTTTTCAAATATTGCAGTAAGCGAAATTAAAGGGAATATTTGTTCGGGAGAATTAAAAGGGATAAAAAAATCAATTGAATTGATTGCCA
>CAZUCY010000036.1:0-29052 GCA_964618785.1 uncultured Ignavibacteriaceae bacterium
TTATCTACCGGATGTTTTTTATCCTTATAATTGATATTTGTAAGTTAATGTCTACCATTGAAGAACTCCTCGGCATAAAAATGACGTGGGGAAAGCTTGAACGTGTAGGCGTAGCACAAACATAGAGTTCAATTTATTTATTTGAGAGGTTTCTTATGGAACTGATTCCTATACTATCTACAATCATTTTGGTTGCAACAATAAGCACTTTCTTATTGGCGATTGGAGCTTATATACTTTACAAAGTTAGAGAAAGAAGAGGACAAATTGCAGTTGCACCGCATGAGGCTGAAATTAGAGCAGAAGTTGTTACTCCGGCTGGTATTCCCGCTCCTCGGCAGGTAGAACAGCAAAGACCGGCACTACAGCCTATATATGTAGATCGTCAACCTGTAATAATCCAGCAAGCTCCGGGTCAGTCACAGCAGCGTGTTACACAAAGGCCCCAGCCTTATACAGCATTCAGGCAGCAGACTGCTGTCTCTACCGAACAGCAGCCAGGGCAATATAATGAAGCCGGTTTTGTACAGCAGCGTGGTTTTCAGGTTCCCCGAAATGGCAATCAACCGGAAGAAGCAAAACAGCAAAAAGATTCTAAGTTTTTGAAGTATACTACCGAAGGTTATGTATCTACTAAAGAGAATAAAGAATCCGGAGCGGTAAGGTGGCGATAAGAATTAAAACTGAGGGTCGGGTTAATCAAATCCTGATTTTTTTTAGCGGTGTGATTTTCCTTATTGGCGCTATTTTAATTTATCTTTTCATCCTTAGAGGTGTATACGGCAGGTTCAGCTTTGCCGAATTGTTGCCTGATTCCGATGCTATTAAAAATTTGTTATATGGAGGAAAACCAACTGTAGGAATTTTATACTCTAAATATACTCAGAACATGCTGCCCGAAGGAAGTACCTGGCTTGATGATAATATTTCTTCCTGGAAAAAATTTCTTGATAATTCCGGTTACAGATATGAAATTATTGCCGATTCTACTATAGAACTTGGACAAGAAAAAAATTACAAAATGCTCATACTGCCAGGTTCAAAATCGCTTAGCGATAAAGAGATAATAGAATTGAAAAAATATATAAGTAACGGTGGTAGTCTTTTTGCTACTAGCGGTATTGCTTCTTATTCGCAAGACGGGAAATGGAGAGGCTGGGATTTCTTTTCTGAGGTTTTCGGATTAAAGTTCTCTAATGAAATTTCAAGAGATGAATTTACAAAAGTTCATACTTTACGTGGTGGACTTCCTATTACTGCAAACATTCCGGCAGGATACCCATTAAAGGTTGCTACATGGGATCGGCCCATTTCCGTTGAAGTTTTGGACCCAAGAACAACACAGGCTAGTTTCTGGTACAATTATCAAATGCAGAACGGATTAACACGGGATGAAATAAAAAAGAGCGCCGGTATTGTTTACGGTACCTTCGGTTCCGGTAGGTTTGTCTGGATGGGATTCGAAATAAATTCTGTTATCGGTGTTCAGGAAGATTATATATTCTTCGACCGCTTATTTAATAACTGTACAGACTGGCTTACTTATAAGCCCATTATTTTTGTAAGAGATTGGCCAGCAAGCTATAGTGCCGCTGCTGTTATTATGCCTAATATATCTAAAGAGGCTCAAAATATTAATAATCTTCTTCCTGTTCTAAGAGAGGAAAGTGTTTCTGCTACATTTTTTGTTGACCCTTCTCTTACTGAAAATAACCCCGGAATTATAAGAACTATTTCTAATTACGGTGAAGTTGCTTCGCTTACTGATGTAGGATACGTCACTGCGGTTACGGATACGAATAATCAGTTGAATGACTATAATACACAATTTGATAAATATTCAAATGCTAAGAGCAGTATTGAAGCGCTTTCAGGCTCCAAGGTCATCGGCAATGCTCCATATTTTGGAATTTATGATCAAAACTCAATTAGGGCTTTGATTAACGCGAAATATAAATATGTATTTACTGATTCTATTGCTGACAGGTCCGTTCCTAAAACTATTATTAGAGGAGACAGCCTATTTGTTTCCATTACTAAAACCGGAAGAGACGATTATGAAGTGATAAGAGATTATGGTCTTACTGATCCGGAATTCCAATTCTACACTTACCAGGAAGATCTAGACCGTATCCTTTTTGAAGGCGGCTTATATACAATGAAACTACACACGGAATTTCAATGCAAATCCGAAAATATCGGCGTTGTCAAAAAAGTAATTGATGATCTTAAAAGAAAAGGATACTGGATTGCAACTGCAGAGCAAGTGGAAAACTGGTGGGCACGACGTAATTATGTGGAAGTAAGAGTTAATAAGCGGGGCGATACAAGAATTGAACTAACAATATCAAATCCCGGTAGGCAGACTATTAGCAGCCTTGTTCTTCAGCTTGATATTAGCGAGTCAGCAGCTAATATTTCTATGAGCACCGAAATTATCGGTACAAAGTTGGCGAAGTATAATTATGATAAAGCTAACCGCATAATTTATGTCTATATAAATGATTTTAATGCAGGCGAATCCCGAACATATTATCTTGATTATTATATTCCGAACACATGATTATAAAGTAAAGTAGAGTCTTATTTGAAAGCTACCTAAACATTATGAGCACAAAGGTAATTTATAAAATAATATTAATTGCTTTGGCAGTTATTTATTTAACAAGCTGCACTGATTTGTTTACGAATCCCGGTAATTCCGCATCAAGCGGAAAACTGAGTATTACCATTTCCAACCCAAAATCTGCTGATTCTATTGCGTATAAGGGTACTACTATTACTTATACGATTATTAAAGATTCCGGAATACATGCTGTTGAACTTTATGTTAACGGTACTATATATCTTTGGAGCGGCGTTAATTCCGACGGAACTCAGCCTACTATTCCTTTAACATTTGATTCCACTTATATAGGCAAACGGATAAGCTATTATTTGATTTATTACGATAACGACGGGTCTTCGGCACGGAGTGATACTATAACTAATATTCTGATTACCGGGATAAGTAAAATTCCTTATGTGCCGTATAATTTTGCTTTTACAACAGTCTCCCCAAGTATAATTAATTTATCATGGGCAGACTCAACAAGCTATGCTGCAACGGGTTATGAAATTTGGAGAAAACGCGGGTTTTACGGTCAATTTGTAATATATTTAGCTGCAAATCCGGGTATTTACAATATAAATGATCCGGACGCTGTGGATACTACCGTATACTACTATGAAATACGCGGGTTAAATTTGTACGGCTCGTCTGGTTTCAGTGCGGTAATAAATACTTACGGAAACGGAGCTTCACGCTCAATTGCACCTCCAACAGGGCTTAAGGCAACTGCATCCGCTGCTAATATAGTTTCATTAACATGGACCGATGATATCGGAAGCGAAAATTATTTTAAAATTGAAAGAAGATATTACTATACTGCCTATATGACTGTAGGGTATGCAGTTAAAGGCGCTATACAATATGTAGACAGTGCTAACGGACTAATCGGTTCCAACACATATTATTACAGGGTCAAAGCTATTGCAGGCGGCGATTCATCATGGTCCAATGAAGTTTCTGTGACAACTCCCTGGCAGTAGTATAGACTGAACTATTGAAATATTATCGTTTAACTTTTATTTATTAATGAGGTCGGTTTAAATAGTTAGTAACTTTCCATTTAGTGATCTTTTCAGAAGCGATAGCTAAAATTTTGTTTTTTATGTAAATTTAAAACATTTATTACTTAGAAACTCATAAGCTGAACGCTATGACGTAAGAGCACGGAGGCTCAACTAAGCTTTAATAGCCATATATTTAATAATTAGGTTTCCGTTGAAACAGGTCCATAAAATAAACAGTGAATTTTTTGATTCCCTATGCATTAATATTAACGATCCGTTCATTATAATAGATCATAACGGTGAAATTATATCTTATAACAAAAATGCTAAAAATCTCTTAGCCATAGTTACAAATAAGAATATTTCATTTCTTTTTAATGACCAATCTGTTGCAAGGCTAAACGATCTAATAGAAAGTGTATTTGTAAGTAATAAACCTGCTACTGAAAATATCCATTTACTTTTAAGAAACGGAAACGAATTAAATGTCCGTGCGATTATTAACTTATATAAGGAGGAGAACGATCTTTTTATTTTATGTACTTTTATTCCACAGGTATCAAAACTTGAAATTGGAGAAGTAACTAAGTTCAAATCACGAACTGATGAATTAAATAAGATTATCTCCAATGAATCCATATTAAAAATTTTAGATGAAATTAAGCTGCTTTACCCGTTTACTTTTATTGGTAAAGATAAAATATCTAGGAAAGTTGATGATTTGGATGAATTATTCTGGATTAAAGATATAAATGGATTATTTGTCCTTGTAAATTCTAAACTTGCATCAAACCTTGGATTGAAACCTTCCCAGATTGAAGGCAAGTCGGCACAGTCATTTTTACCTGAATATATAGTGGAGTTTTATAAAACAATTGAAAATTATATTAAGGAAACTTCAAACTGCACCGTTATGCAAGGCATTCCGGTAGCCGGTATAAATGACCCTAATAATTACAGGGTAATTGAAATTCCGTTAAGCGATTCAGAAAGCAATATTATTGCAGTTATCGGAATTGCACAAAAAATTGAGTTTGAAGATGACGAACAGAAGATGGAAATAGGCATGCTTGATCCGTCAATTAATCTGCTTCAAAATTTTTCTAAGGCTTTAGCTTTTATTGATGAAGGCGGTATAATTAGGTATGGAAGCGAAGAATTTTGTAAATTATTTACTGATGAAATTTCAGATTTAAGAAATATCCCTTGTTCAAAAATTTTTCCGCTTAATCTGGTTGAAAAGGTCCATCAATTTCTAAATAGTGTATCCGGTTCTGAAGAATTTGAGCTATCTTTACTTCTTGGATTAAATAAAGGTTTAACTAAAAATTTAATTGTTTCATTAAATAAAATCTTCGGCAAAGAAAATAAATTTGAAGGATTTTCAATATTACTTGAAGAAACATCTGTTGAAGATAATTTAGAAAAAATAATTAATAAAAGAGGAAGAATGTTTGAAATTTTAATTCAAAATAATCCTGAGCCTATTTTTATATATGATACTGAAAATCTTAGGTTCATTGAAGCAAATGAAGCTGCCATATCCCTTTACGGATATAGGAAAGATGAATTTTTACAGATGGATCTTACCGATCTGTATACACCTGAAGATATCCAGACTTTGCTTGATTCATCCAATATGACTGCGAAGGGTGGTAAATTTACTGGACCTTATAAACACAAGAAAAAAGACGGCTCATATATTTTCGTTGAGATATGTAAAATAGGATTTAAGTATAAGGAAAAAGATGCGCATTTTAATATTGTTAGGGATGTAACTGCAAGGTTGGAACTTGAAAAGAAAAGCCAATTGTATACCACTGCTTCCGAAATCATTGATGATCTCCTTTTTATTACGGACAACGTGGGAATTATAACTTTTACTAATCCTGCTGTAAGAAAATATTTAGGCTATTCTAAAAGTGAAATAGAAAATACATCGCTTACTTCTCATGTTATAGATGAGGATAGGGGTACAATAAATTCTTCCATCTTCCAGTCGCATATTATAGATACTGTTTCAATATCCACCGAATTAAAAAATTCCTCTGGTAAATTTCTTGAAGTAGAGTTAACTGCCATTCCCGTACTAAATTATAAAAATGAAGTGGATTCATTCAGTATTATCGGCAAGCTTGTAAAAAATTCTTCGGTGCAGCCCGAAGTTGGGAAAATAATTGAGGAAGTTATAGTCGAAAAACCTGACGTTTCCAATTTAAAAGAAACTGAAAATTTGGATTCTGAATTTTTGCCGGGCTTATTCCATGATCTTTTAACGCCGATAAATGTAATACTCGGTTTTGTACAAGAATTTACGAGTGACCTGAAAAACTTAACTCCTGATCAAAAAGAGTCTGTGGAAATAATTAGCCAAAACCGGACCAGGCTTCTTAGCATAATGAATTCGGTTATTGAATATTCTAATATTAATAAAGGAACCACGGAATTTGTCCCTGAGAAAATAGGAATAACCGAAGTTATAGATCAATTGTATAATGATTTTAATGATATCTCAGGTGGGCGTGATATTGAATTTAGTTACGGTAAGATATCTTCATCGCTGAAGTTTGTTTCCGATAAACAGAGGTTTCAAAAACTTGTTTCAAGCCTGATGAAGATTTCTGTTTTAATAAACAAAGAGAAGAAAATATATTTTTCTGCCTACCATTTAGATGATAAATTTTTTGCGATCTCCTTAAAAGATAATTATTCTCATATCTCAGAATATATGCTTGGAAATTACAAGATAATATTTGGAAGCGACAAAACAGGTACAGCCAAGGATTTAGGAATTTCTAAGCTCACAATTCGTCTTGCCGTATCTTTGCTCCAATCACTCCACGGAAAGTTTGAAGTGTTAGAACAAGAAAAGGATAAACCGGATTGCAGGTTTGTCTTCCCGCTTGAACTTTCCGGTGAGGAAATTAAGAAACCGCTTGTGGAAACCGGTAATCTTTTACAGCAAAGTGTAGCGGTAGATAAGATAAGTATACCTGAAGAAGATATTAAGAAAGAAGAACCTACTCTTATAGATACACAGCTGGAGGAAGAGCATATTCCAGAAGTTGCTCCGGTAGAAGAATTTTATAAAAAGCCGGAGGAAAAACAAGCCGTAACTTCATCCGGCATAAAACCCGTAAAAACATTCGAAAAATTTACTCCTTCCTTGCTTTCATGCTTATACATTGAGGACCAGATAGATTCACAGATCCTTTTCAAAGTTCAGATGAAAGAATTGAAGGAAATTAAATTTGCCGTAAGCTTTGAGGAAGCGCTCCCGCTTTTGAATACTAATCATTTTGATTTCTTAGTTGTCGATATAAACCTGCAAGGGGAGTATAACGGTCTAGATGTCTTGCGCATTATCCATAAAATGCCGGGACTGGAGAATATCCCTATCATTGCCGTAACTGCATACATTTTGCCCGGCGACAGGGAAAAGTTTATTGCTTCGGGATTTAATGATTTTATCTCCAAGCCGATCTTCCATGAGAAATTATTTGATGTCCTCGGGAAAATCTTCGTTCCTCAAGTGTGAGATTAATATAGCTTGATATCTTAGAACTTTCTCATATATTAATCCCTTCGGGAGTTGCAATAAAATAGAAACTACTGCTATGTGAGAGTATTATCTACAAGTATTTTCTATCCTATTTAACCATTGACAAAGTCATCTTGGATTTTTCAATTGCTTTTACGGAATGCGGTACATCCGGCGGAAGAATTATAAATTGTCCTGCGGTGACGACAAAAGGTTTTCCTCCTATTGAGATTTCCATAGAGCCTTCAACCAAATAAATTAACGCTTCAAACGGAGAAGTATGTTCCGTAAGAGTTTCATTTTTGTCAAAAGCAAAAAGAGTTATATTACCATTCGTTTTCTTTAGCAATTGCTTGCTTACTATTGAGGATGATTGATATTCTATTTCATTTGATAAGCTTTTAGCCAAAGCTGTTCCGGATTCAAATTTATTCTTTTCAGTGTCCATTATTAAGCTCAGTTATTGTTGCGATTTTTCTTTCCTTTAAAGTAGATATAATGTATATAAAATATGATTAAGTAAAAAATCGTTTATAAAATTATTATTGATTTATGTTGTGACGCATATGGAGGAACAGCGTTATTACAAACAATAGCAATTACTGTTAGTTGAGTGCAGGTCTTTTGGAATTTAATATAAAATGACTTCAAGCTTGTTCGCAATGTATGTCATAATCAGGCTTTGATGGAGAAACTAACATAATGCATTTCCGGTTTAATTTTTAATAACCTTTTGTACTTTTCGCTGAAACATATTTCCGATTCTTTCTGCAGTTGGGAAAATAATGACAATATATGTTAATGCTGAAATAATTGAAAATATATTCGCATAATAACCGGGTTTTGTTATACAAGGTTTATTTTGCACATTCAGCACCAGAATTACTATCACTAGGAAGCTGAACTTTCCAATATTTCCAGCCGTATATTTGTTCTTATTTTAATCATTTTATTGATAATAAAATTTTGACTGCTATGTCTGATAATATTACTCCTGTTATATTAACCGCAAAGGAATTAACCGTGCAATTCGGCGAACAGGTTATACTTGATAAAGCCTCATTAAGCGTACATGAAGGAAACCGTATAGGTTTAGTAGGAAGGAATGGCTCGGGAAAATCCACTTTCTTAAAAATAATATCCGGCTTGATGTCTCCTGATTCCGGTGATGTTGCAAAGAAAAAAAACCTGGTTATCGGTTTTCTCTCTCAGGAGTTTTCTTTAGATGAGACTAAAAATGTATACGATAATATTTTATCCGGCGCAAATAGCGAACTGGAATTAATAAAGGAATATGAACAGACGCCATTCGATTCCTCTCATAAGCATCATCTTGAAGAAATGATATTGAGGAAGAATTCTTGGAATCTTGAAAAAAGGATTAATATCCTTATCAATTCTTTAAGTGCACCCGAAAGCAATAAGTACGTTGATGTTTTGTCGGGTGGAGAAAAAAGGCGGGTAGCGCTTTGCCGCGCACTGATAGCAAATCCGGATTTACTTATACTTGATGAACCGACAAACCATCTTGACACAAAATCAATAGAATGGCTTGAAGATTTTTTGGCGGGCTATAAAGGCACATGCATCTTTGTTACCCACGACCGTTATTTCCTCGACAGAATTGCCAACCGAATTGTAGAACTTTCTACAGGTTCATTCTATTCTCATCAGGGTAATTATACCGGGTACCTTATTAACAAAATGGAACGTCAGGCTGTCCAGGAAGTTGAAGAGCGTAAGCGTCAGCTTTTCTTAAGACGCGAGCTTGAATGGGTTAGGCGGGGACCAAGAGCACGCAGAACAAAAGCTAAAAATAGGCTCGATAATTTTTATGAATTGGCTTCACAGGAAAAAAATGAAGTTGAAATTGATGTGGATATGATTATCCCGGAACCCGAACGGCTCGGGAAAAAAGTTATTGAGTTAAAAAATATTGGTATTAAGCTTGGAGGAAATACCTTGTTCGAAAATTTTAATTTTAATTTTGAGCCGGGGAGAAAGATGGGTGTAGTGGGACAAAACGGTGTCGGCAAAACTACTCTGCTTAAAATTATCCTTGGAGATATTTCTCCATCACAAGGGAAAATAGAGACCGGTGAAGCAACGGAGATAAATTATGTTGACCAGGAACGTTTGCTTTTAAATGATAACGATACGGTTATTAAAGCAATAGGAGAGGGAAGTGAAATTGTTAAGTTTGGTAAACAACAGTTGTCGGTATGGACTTATTTAAGGCGATTCCTTTTTACAGATGACAGAATAAGTACTCTAATCGGAAGACTATCCGGCGGTGAAAAAAGCAGGCTTACACTTGCAAAAATTTTGGCGAAAGGCGGTAATTTCCTTTTGCTGGATGAGCCTACAAATGATCTCGATCTGCCAACACTAAGAATACTTGAAGAAGCGTTGATATCGTTTGAGGGATGTGTAATGGTTGTCAGTCACGATAGGTATTTTCTAAACCGTATCTGTAACGGGATACTTGCTTTGGAAGGAAATGGGGAGATATATTTTAGTGAAGGAGATTATGATTATTATGTAGAAAAAAGACAACTGCGGATCCGTGAGGAAGAAACTGCAAAACCGAAAGAAAAGAAAGAAGACACACGCTCAAAATCAAAAGCAAAAAAATTAAGCTATAAGGATGCGAAGGAGCTTGAACAGATAGAAGAAAAAATAATGCTGGCTGAGGGAGAAGTAAAAAGAATAGAAAAAATATTTGCCTCGTCTGATTTTTATGAAAAGTACGCAGTTAAGACGAATGAACTAAACCGGCAGCTTGAAGAAGTGAAAGAAAATGTAAAAAAGCTTTATGACAGGTGGGATGAATTGGAGCGGATGAAGTATGAATTGAATGCGGATTGAAATGCAGGAATTTTATGAATGAAATCTCCGCGCCATTTTATTTTGGAAAGTATTTCAAATTTTCCCGGTAATTTTTGTAAATTTTAATAATTATACCCATAAATAACCGGTATCTTTGAAAATTCATAGAATAAGTATTACTAAATATATGCTAATATCGTCCGGCTGCACCTACACTGCAATACGTACCCAAATAGCTTTAAAATAGAATTATAATTAAATTTAAGTATAAATAAAATTATATAAACATGTATTATCTAAATTTAATACTCGGAATGATCTGATTATTAATAAATTGATGGGAAATATATGTCCCTTTATCAATTTGCCGGAACTGGTGGTTTACAGTTATGAATTTGAGCATAGTAAAGCTTGCTTCTTCTATTGATGATTGCAATAAACATTTGAAAATAATTTTTTCCGATTATGTTGAATTAGAAAAAATTATGCCGCTTACTCTAAAATCTTTTGGAAATTTGAATGATGACAGAGCAAGGATATTGGACCAGTTCATTTTTCGTTCTTCAAAGCTGCAGGATGCTATATTTCAACAGCTTTTTCCGGCGCTTTTGCTCTCTATTGAAGAAGAAGAGAGACCATATAAAAATATATTAAATAGGATTGAAACATTAGGAAAATTTATATCTAAGGAGGAATGGTTTTTTTTAATAAAATTGCGGAATCAATTATTGCATGAATGCAGCAATAAAATAATAGGGAATGTAGAATCGATTAATAGCCTTTTTGAAAATGTAAAATTGATTTATCTTACATTCATCAATATTAAAAACTATTCCTTTGATAAATTTGAATACTTCAAAGGGAAATGCAAAATATTTCATACACCCGTATTTCCGGGAAGATAATTCGGCAAGGTTTTTATTGTAGTCTCAAACCTCCGGCGTTTTATAAAAACCGGAGGTTTTTATATTAGGATAAATTAAAAGTAAAATCTTAAACCCGTACGCAGCATTAACCCGCTCATGTCGATCGATTGTTCAAATGTTCTTGTAGTGCCGGTGATGGGATCCGTTCCTTGATACTGCCAGCTTGGCTGTGAGTTGTGGTAAGCTAATTCAATTAATATGTCGGAACGCGGACCAAGTTCATAAGCTACACCGGCGCCGAGCTGCCATGCAAAATCAAATGCCCCGTGGAAATCATTGTTATCGGGATTATCATAATCATGGTAATATATCAACAGCATTTCAAGACCAAAACCTCCCGTTACATATGCGTATGATTTTGGTCCCACAGGCCAGCTTACAGTTGCAGTTGCCATTAAAGGTATTGAGTAAAGATTTGTTGTTGCGCGTAGCTCATTTATAGAACCATTGATGCCGTAAAAATCATTAAACTGGGATACAAGATTCTGATCAACATAATTTTTATGAAACCAATCAATGCTCCACCCTAAAGAAAAATTTGGATCTACAGCCCAGCCTCCTTCATAACCGATAATAAATCCCGCGTCTGTGGCGGAAGGATCAAAAACTCCTAACTTAATTCCTCCCATATGTTGCTGTGCCATAGATAAAGCAGGTAATGACAATAAAATCAAACAAAGATATTTTTTCATTTTCAATCCGTTATATGTGATTGTGATTTAGTACAATATTAATGCCATTAATTTAAGGCAATTTAAGGGGTTTCTAGACAATAAGTTGTGCAAATAAATATAATTATTGATTATTAAAATAGACATTATCATAAGTGATATAATATTCTTTTATTATTTTAAATTGTTCTAATTTGCTTATAAATTATCACTCCATTGGCTGAAATTACTGAAAACTAAATTAAAAATAAACACTTATCGGCGCTTGTATTTTAATTTTAAACCTTAAGTTGATCAAATTTACAATGCTAATTAAAAAAATCAATTAAAAATGTACATTCCTATTTTTCTGTATATATTCTCTTCACTGAGAATAATAAAATATTAAATATTACAATCAAATCTAATTTTAACAATAACATAATATAGACTTAACAGTAAGAAAATTTTGGCGAGCTAAATTAACCTCGAAAATTTTAATTATTTATCCCTTATTAAATAATTTGAAAATTTAGTCATTTAAGAAGTAACCTGTTCAGTTATTTCCTTTATCTGCAAATCTGATGGGCAAGTTTTGGCTTAAAACATACTTGCAATTTATTCTTCATCCCTATATATCCGGAGTGTAATACTTGTTTGCTGGTAAGTTGATTTGTGGCATAGCCATCACCGCGTGATAGTAAAATAGTCCTTTGAAAAATAATTAAAAATCGAGGTGATATAGTGCAAACTCATTTTGTTCACGATGCCGCATTTTTCTGTGTTCCTCAGAATGCGCAACATTGGTAGATACTAATTGTTATCCTGTACAATTATTGAAAAAGAACCAGCTTACTTTTCAACTGTCTGTTTCACGTTATATATAATTATTATTCTATAGGCAAATATGAGCATTTAGGACAGGTAAAACTCTCATTCCTTCTTCATTATTTTCCGCTATATTTACCAAACCAATCTGAACCCCATTCAGTTCTTCAGTATAGTTCAGTATCGCAATAGACAGCCCGGTCGTTAGTCCTTTTATTCTGCAATATGGGGCAATTGAAAATCCTTCAATTTCGTTTGATTCAATCCAGGCGCAACAAAGATTTAATCCGGTAATTTTTGGCGCTTCAATTTTATAACCCGCAAAATTTAGCCCTGTAATTTCGCCTGTAGATGCAAGCTTACCTATTGTCAAGTTTAAGCCTGTTGTACCTCCGTTACCCGAGATTAATCCAAATCCGCCAAAATTAAATCCTGTAATTCCCTGTGAGCTGACTAATGCAATTCCGCCTAAATTAATGCCCGTAATATCTTTTGAACCAACTAAGGCGACTCCTCCAAAGTTAATGCCTGTAATCTCCTCTTGTGCAATTAAAGCAAGTCCACCCAAATTTATACCGGTTAAATTACCATGACTTACAATGGCTAGTGACCCATAATTAATTCCGGTCATATCTTTGCCGACAATAGCAAGTCCGCCAATATTAATACCCATAACAGAGCCACCGGAAACACAGGCAAGACCGCCGACATTAATCCCTCTCATATCTGTTCCTGAAACACATGCCAAGCCGCTAATATTAATCCCTGTCATATCTGTTCCAGCAACAGATGCTATGCCTCCTATATTAATTCCCGTTTTTGATGTGCCGGTAACATTGGCAATACCTCCTAAATTAATCCCTTCCATTGATCCGCCTGATACTAATGCAGCTCCTGCTAAATTTATTCCGGTTAATTGTTTTTTTGCTTCAACTGCACCAACTCCGGCTGAAATGCCTTCCGAGTAACCGGTACACGGCATTAAGCCCAAAGAAATGCCTGACATTTTATAATTTTCCAAAGTTTTATCCTTCCCCCGCCAAAAAGTTATATTTATTCCATGCACTTCCTTTACTCCGCATTCGACTATATTGAATCTGATTCCATCATGATTTACGGAATTTCCAAAACAAATACCCGACCCAGCAGAACCAAGATTAAAATACTTATGTGAACATTCGGTAGTTTCAATGTACTGTAATGAGTCTTGCGATTCATCCGCTTCATTGTGACTTTGAGCTTTTACTGTCGGATAAAAGAAGAGAAATAAAAATGCAACTGTAAATAAATATCTCATAAATTGTTTTCGGTTCTAAGTCTACTTTTTAAATTCGCTTCTAATTTTTCAGCAGCAATATTCGCCATCAAAAATCCAATTCCCGTAATTGTGAATAGTGCAAAAGGTATCCAATAATCTTTATCAGTGTAATCTTGCAACATCAAACCTAATCCTAAGCCAATACCGAAAGCCATTAATATAATTCCAATCTTCATCAAAACATACGGGCCTTTTTTATGCTCAAGAAATTCTTTAATTGATTGAGCATCAAGTCCCTTTTCCAAAAGGTTTTGCCTGATTCTATAGTTAAAATAAAAATAAGATAACATTATAAAACCTGTCACTAAAAATAGTATTATAGGAATAAAAACTCCAATTACTTCCGGTGCCATCTTAATTTTCCTTTCTGCTTATTTTCTTTAGTTGCAGCTAAAATTTCTGCTCAAAGTTGATTCCATCATTTCTATTAAAATCTGATTAATAAGCTTTTATAGTTCTTAAATTTTAGACTAAGAAATTTGATAATTGGTTACAGTTTATCAGAACTCAGCCATAAGCTTGCCTATCGGTAGATAAAAGATAAATAAATTTAATTGGCGATTCAGTGAATCATCCTAAAATTATTTGACAATCTGTAATCTACTGAACAAATCTATGGCTTTTATAATAATGAATCGAAATGATTATAAAATGTTAAGATTATTAATTCAATTTTTTTTATATTAAATTCATAAAAGATTTCTAGACTATTAGCAACCAGTCTGAGGAAACGGTATTATTAGAAATAATTATTTCAATTACCGAGTAAATATTCTTAAATATCAAATAAGGAGAGTTTATGGAAACTTATTATGATCCTAAAGACTTGCGTAAATTTGCAGAAATGAGTGTAGGCGCTCCTGAACTTTGGAAAAAGTTTAGTGATTGGTATGAAGCAGTATTTGCTGCCGGGGCATTAACCGAGAGGGAAAAAGCATTAATCGCTTTAGCCGTTGCTCATGCGGTTCAATGCCCTTATTGCATTGATGCTTATACGCAGGAGAGCCTTGCAAAAGGTGCTGACCTGGAGCAGATGACTGAAGCTGTTCATGTTGCAAGTGCTATCAGGGGAGGCGCTTCTTTGATTCATGGTGTCCAAATGAAGAATGTAAATGCAAAGCTAACTATGTGAAAATATGGAAAAAAGAACAAGATATAAAAGTATGAAGGCATTCGGCGAGAGATTTGCGAATGCAGATGAACAGCTAAAAATAATAAACCAACCCGCCGGAATGCCTTTATTTGATGTAAAATTTGAATCAATAGGTATTGGACCGCTTACGAGCGGTAAAATTGAAATCTTCCAGGTAAATGTTGGTAAGATGTGCAACCAGGTATGTAAACATTGTCATGTTGATGCTGCACCGGATAGAAAAGAAATAATGATTAAGACAAATATGGAATTATGCCTTTCTGCACTTGCTTCATCCGATATATTAACTGTTGATATAACCGGTGGTGCACCTGAAATGAATCCTTATTTCAAATGGTTCGTTTCTGAAATTAAAAAAATGCGAAAACATATCATTGTGCGCTCTAATCTTACCATACTTGTCGCAAACGGTTTTGAAGATTATCCGGAGTTTATGGCGGAGAACAATGTGGAAATTATATCTTCACTCCCGTTTTATAAATCTTCTTTAACCGATAAACAAAGAGGTGAAGGAGTTTTTGAAAAGTCTGTTACAGCTATAAAGATACTAAACAACCTTGGGTACGGCAAGGAAAATTCCGGGTTGATATTTAATCTTGTATATAATCCTGCCGGGGCTTTTCTTCCCGGCTCGCAGTTGGAGTTGGAAAAAGAATACAAGCGTGAATTGTTAAAAAATTACGGGTTGGTTTTCAATAATCTTTTCGCGATCACTAATATGCCGGTAAGCAGGTTTCTTGATTTTCTTATTTCTTCAGGTAATTATAAAGAATATATGGAAAAATTATGTAGTTCATTCAACCCTGGAGCTGCAAAAAATGTTATGTGTAAATTTACACTTTCCGTAGGATGGGATGGAAAGCTTTATGATTGCGACTTTAACCAGATGCTGGAATTAAATTTGAACAATGGAACGCCTAAATATATTAAAGATTTTAATATTTCATTGCTTGAAAACAGGAGGATTATTACTGGTCAACATTGTTATGGATGCACTGCAGGAGCAGGTTCCAGTTGCGGAGGTACAACTGCTTAAGAATGAATAATAACTTAGCTGTTGGGATTAAACTTTAAAATATAAAAATATCCGTAATAACCTCTTATTATCCCTCTTCCCGCCTGCCGGACTGGCAGGCTTAGTAAAGAGGGGAACGGCTTTAACTGGGGAGTGGTAAAAGGATTGGTAATGCTAAGTTATAATTTCAACTATAGTTTAGTAATTCATGTTACGCAAAATTTTATATTTAAATAACCCCGACTTTTGGCATAGCCATCACCTTGCGATAAGTCGGGGTAAAGTATAGTGTCTACTAATTCTGGACTTTAGTCCATTACGAGGTTTATTTTTTGGCTTGGTCGCTCATCCCTTTGGAAAAAACCGGATATTATTTTATAATTAGTAATACCAGATGTAAACATGCTGGCAGGCAGGTGTCGGGGTTACTCTAAATATCTTTTACGTAACATGAGTCGGTAATTATAAAAGATTAAGTTTATAAATGAAAGGAAATAAAATGAATGATCGATTAACTGCAGAGAATGCCTTGAATAAATTATCAAACACAGCAGGGAAAGAATTTATTACTTTACTTAAACACGGTTCTCTTAAAATTGAAATTTATAAGCCGCGTAAAATTGATAACCAAATACCGCACTCAAAAAATGAAATTTATGTTGTGATATCCGGTTCGGGATTCTTTGTAAAGGGGGATGAAAGGCAGCCTTTTAAGGCAGGTGAAATAATATTTGTTCCTGCATTTGTTCAACATCATTTTGAAAACTTCTCCGAAGATTTTGCTACATGGGTATTTTTCTATGGTCCCGAAGGTGGAGAAAAATAAAACCTAATATCAATAATTTAAAAATCCCCTCCGGGCTTTGCTCTATGTTGAAAGCCTGCTCAGATTAAATTGCATAGGCGTTAGCTAAATTTTTATTTAATATTTCCACGGCTATTTTGTTTCGTCCCGATTTTCTTCAGGACTCTAATAGGATTCTAATTATTGGCTTACTACTAACTTGTCGGAAGGTATGTTACCACCTTCTCCAAAGGAGTCCCTCTAAGAGTGGAGAAAACAATAAATGGAAATTGCTGCCGCACAGCGACGTATCAGTAGTAAAGGTTCCTAGTAATAAAATTAAGTTGAAGCCTGTTCGTTTGGAGCGGGAGGTTTCGAGCAGTGGTTGATTTGTTTTATGTGTAAACAGCGGTGTTTATACCTAATATTTATAAATTACAAATTGATTATTGCCATCTGATTTGGTATTTTAAAACTATATAATCAGTGACGCTGCTATATTTATTAATATCGGAACCAATAAATTATTTTTATAAAACTTCGCACAAGAATTCACATGCAAAAATCTAATCATCTTTATGACTTATTCGTACATATGCAATGGGCGGATGCTACTGTATGGCAGGTCGCTCTTAAAACTACCGGGGCAGGAAATGATGAGAAAATAAAAAGTATTTTCTTTCACATTCACATGGTGCAGCATGCTTATTTATGTCTATGGGAAAAGCTCCCTGTCATAATGCCTGATATGGCTAAATTTAATGATTTGTCAACAGTTTCAATATGGGGAAATGAATTTTATACGAAAATTTATAGCTTTCTAAACCGCATTGAAGAAAAAAATTTAAACTTTCCGCTTGAAATACCTTGGGTTAAATATTTCGAGGCTAAGATTGGAAATGTGCCGAACTCAATAACGATTGCAGAATCATTATTGCAGGTCGCACTGCACAGTAGCTACCATCGTGCACAGGTAAATTCCAGATTTCGGGAATTAGGAAGCGAACCTCCTTTAGTTGATTATATATTCTGGATTTTACAAAACAGGCCAGAAGCTATCTTGCGTTAAAAATTACAAGAATCATATTTCGAAAGATTCCCCAAGAATAGTGCAATCAAATAGGTGGCATTGTCAAAAGATTAAATACCATTGTACTTTAACATTTTGATTCCGTTTTAAATTTATTAATAAAGTTTACCTTATATATTATTTTAAAGAGAGTTTATGAAATTATTAATACTTTTAATTACTACTGTATTCATTTGCCCATTTATATCACCGCAGGATAGTGTTAAGATATCTGGGTATGTAAGAGATTTTGATGGCAATCCTCTTGACAGCGTTGTTGTGCATTTGAAGGATAAAAATTTTAGTGATCTTTTTACAACGTATTCAGATAAATTTGGTTACTATGAATTAATAATTCCTGCCTCAAATTATTATTGTATGTATGCAATCAAAGAGAGTCAATATGGCAAAAGCCGTCTGGAATTTTGGGGGTGGAATATTCCGGCTTATAAAGATTTGAATATAAATCCTTCATACAACAGGCTGGAAGTGTACGGGGTTAATATTTTTGAGCCTCAAGTTGAACCGTTTGAAACTTATATGGTATATTTTAGGCCAATGAGTTTAACCCGCGTCCTGCCGCTTAAAGATAAGGATTTAAATAATTATGATATTGCCCCGGATTCATTAACAAGGAACGATATAGTTATAAAGATGAATGGTGATAGTGCCCGGATAGTTAATATTACTAAGGTCAGTGAAATTGCAAGAGGAAAAAGATTGTTTGGATACTTAATCCAATTTATAAAATCAAATTCTGCAAACCCGGAATTAAAAGATTATGATAAAATAGAAATTACTGTTACCGATCCCGGAAATGGAGATAAAGGAAAAAGTATTTCGTATGTAAAAAGGTAACACCACTCCTAAATACCCTCTTTACTAAGCCTGCCAGTCTGGTAGGCGGGGAGGGGGACGGCTTTTAGCCTGGGGTGGTCAAATAATTAATATCGTATAAACATTATTTTCAAGGGTGCTATTAAAGCAACGTAATAAAAACAATTCGATATATGTCAACTTAAAACAAATTCATTAATCCTATATGTATATCTGTGCTGCTTACTGCGCCGGTATAATTTAATATTGCAACTTTCATTATTAGCTCCAAATAATTCTGGCATATATACCATTTTTAAATTGTCATATTTGCCGCTTCTCCATATTTGTGAAACGCAACTATATTACAAGTGTGATTATATGTTTGACCGTTACTAATTTTATAAATTTTGAAAGGATATATTATATGACCACATCAATTTATTTTTTACTCTTTTTATCTTTTCTCTCCTTTCTATCTAACATTAGAAAAATATTTTCAAAAGTGGGAAATAATACCGGTATAAATTCATAAACATTTTTTTCCTGCCTGTAATGAATAATGGAAAAAATGTCTTTTTTTTATTGGTTTATTGGAAATAATTTTATAAATAGGTGTGCTAATTGTGAATCTATAATCGATTCCATATTTTAGAAACTTTTCAAAATTAATTATTTCTTAGCTTATGCACAAAATTCATCTTAATCAGAAATATTAAAGAAATTTATTTAAAAGATATTTATATGGCACACTTTATGGTAATTATTAGATTAAATCAGGCTTTCGAAATATAGGTATGGGAATTTATAAGTACTGTAAGATAAGATTGAGTTATCTTTTAACTAATAAATCAATGATTTGGGGCAGAGTATATAGATTTTATAGAAATGATTATATCCGAAATGTTATTTTGATTCCTTTCTTCTCATATTTAATTACAAGTTCAATTTGTTTAATATATTCTTACCCTCCAAGAGAGGGAATGAATAAAAGGAGAAAATATGAAAATTCGTGTTGAAGAAGCTCTTGATTATCATAGCCAGGGCAGACGCGGTAAAATTGAAGTTGTTCCTACTAAACCTTGTCTGACTTCAAGGGATTTATCTCTGGCATACACTCCCGGTGTGGCAGAGCCATGCCGTGCAATTGCAAAAAATGATGATGATGTTTATAAATATACCGCAAAAGGTAACCTGGTCGCAGTTGTCTCGAATTGCACAGCTGTGCTGGGCTTAGGAGATATCGGCCCTCATGCCGGCAAACCCGTTATGGAAGGTAAAGGTGTGCTTTTTAAAAGATTCGCCGATATTGATGTATTTGATATTGAACTTAAAACAAAAGACCCGCAAGAAATTATTAGAACGGTTCAGTTTCTTGAACCGACATTCGGAGGAATAAATCTTGAAGATATTAAAGCGCCTGAATGTTTTGAGATTGAAGAAACTTTGAAAGCAACAATGAATATCCCCGTATTTCATGACGATCAACATGGAACTGCAATAATTTCTTGTGCCGCATTAATTAATGCCGCAGAAATTACGGGTAAAAAATTATCGGATTTAAAGATAGTCGTAAACGGCGCAGGTGCTGCGGCTATCTCTTGTTGCAACCTGTATATTAGGGCAGGTGTAAAAAAAGAAAATATTACCATGTTCGATTCCAAAGGATGTATTACTAAAAGCCGCAAAGATCTAAATAAATACAAAATTAATTTTGCGTCCGAAAAAGAATACACATCACTTGCAGATGGAATAAAAGGCGCTGATGTATTTGTTGGGCTTTCGGTTGGAGGCGTTGTATCCAAAGAAATGGTAAAAAGCATGGCGGCAAATCCTATTGTGTTCGCTATGGCAAATCCTGATCCTGAAATTATGTATGATGAAGCTGTTTCTGTGCGTAAAGATCTAATTATGGCAACTGGCAGAAGTGATTTCCCCAACCAGGTAAATAATGTGCTTGGGTTTCCATTTATTTTTAGAGGCGCTTTGGATGTAAGAGCTTCCGCAATAAATGAGGAAATGAAAATGGCTGCTGTAAATGCACTCGCATCTCTTACTAAAGAGATAGTTCCTGAAACGGTTTTCAACGCTTACGGCGGTGAAAGTTTTGAGTTTGGCAGGAATTATATAATCCCTAAACCATTTGATCCAAGGGTCCTTTGGTATGTTGCACCTGCAGTCGCAAAAGCTGCAATCGATAGCGGTGTTGCAAAGGATATGATTCAAGACTGGAATTCTTATGAAGAAGAATTAAAAGAACGACTAGGTTTATCTAAGGAAATTATTCGCGTAATGGTTCACAAAGCCCAAAAAACTCCCAAACGAGTCGTTTTCCCTGAAGGCGAAGAAGAGAAGATAATCCGTGCAGCTCATGTTTGCTGCAATGAAAATATTGCAAAACCGATTCTTCTCGGCAATTCGTTTAAAATTAAAGAAATTATAAGCAATCTCGATTATGATGAAAAAGAATTCGAGATATTTGATCCTGAATCCTGTCCAAGATGTGAAGGATACGCACAGGCATTTTTTAATAAAAGACGTCGCAAAGGTGCCACTTTAACACATTCAAGAGAATTAATGAAATCTCCAATATATTATGGCTCTATGATGTGTGATCAGGATGATGCCGATGCCTTAATAAGCGGCTTAACAACTGATTATCCGAATACTATTAAGCCGGCGCTTCAATGTGTAGGGATTAAAGAAGGGTTTAGACTTGTTTCCGGGCTTTATATAGTTCTTACTAAAAAAGATGCTTTCTTCTTTGCTGATACAACCGTTAATGTTAGTCCGAATTCCTCAGACCTTGCTGAGATTGCTATTTCTGCTGCCGATATTGCACGCGCATTTGACGTTAATCCGAAAGTGGCAATGTTATCATTCAGTAATTTCGGAAGCGCCAAATATCCGGAATCAGTAAAGGTAAGCGAAGCTGTAAAAATTGTCAAAAAACTTCGTCCGGATCTGACAATAGACGGCGAAATGCAGGCAGATACGGCGGTTATTCCTGAAATATTGAATGATCTTTATCCATTCTCTGATCTTAAAAGCAAAGCTAATGTCTTAATTTTCCCCGATCTTAATTCAGGTAACATTGCTTATAAGTTAATGGCAAGAATTGGTCAGGCAACAGTTATTGGACCTATTCTTATGGGTATGAAAAAATCAGTTCACGTTCTTCAACGCGGCGCTACGGTTGATGACATCATTAATATGACTGCAGTTGCGGTGGTTGGCGCAACTAACAGACTCAAACAAAATACTAATCCGTAGACTGCTAAGAGTGTATGTATGTTTAAAATAATTAATGCTGAATTTATTGCTCCGAATATAAAAAAATTTAGAATTGAGGCTCCTAAAATTGCTAAAAAAAGAAAAGCGGGACAGTTTGTGATTATCCGCACTGATCAAAATGGGGAAAGAGTCCCGCTAACCATTGCAGATTCTAATTTGGATGAGGGGTCGATAACAATAATTGTTCAAGGTGCAGGAAAAACTACTCGGCAATTAAATGAATTTGAAACTGGCCACTTTTTAATGGATGTGGTTGGCCCTCTCGGAAAACCTTCATTTATAGAAAAATTCGGTGTTGCCGTTAGTATCGGCGGCGGCGTAGGCACTGCAATTGCTTATCCTACTGCGGTAGCTTTGAAGCAGGCAGGCAACTATACTATTTCTATTATTGGTGGCAGATCTAAAGAATATGTAATACTTGAAAATGAAATGAAAGATGTGTGCGATGAAGTCTTCGTTACTACCGATGACGGAAGTTACGGCTATCATGGCTTTGTTACGGATAAATTAAAAGAATTAATTGAAGCAAAACGGCAGTTAGATTTTGTACTTGCAATCGGTCCTATTCCAATGATGAAGGCAATTGCCGAAGTAACCCGCAAATTGAAGATAAAAACCGTTGTAAGTTTGAACCCTATTATGGTAGATGGCACTGGTATGTGCGGCGGCTGCAGGGCTACCGTTGATAATAAAACTGTTTTTGTTTGTGTCGATGGTCCTGAGTTTGATGCTCATAAAGTCGATTTTGAACTTCTTGAAAGAAGAAACAGAATTTATAGGAGTGATGAAGAAAAAGCGCTAAAAAATTATAAGTGTCATTCCGAAGAAGCATTATAACAGGAGATAGTACTTGGGAAAAATTTCCAACAAAGATAAAATGAAAATCCCGCGTCAGAAGATGCCGGAACGGGATAACCTGGAAAGAAGCGCTAATTTTTTAGAAGTCAATTTAGGCTATTCTGAAGAACTTGCAAAGCTTGAAGCGCTTAGATGCATCCAGTGTCCAAGACCAACTTGTATTGCCGGTTGCCCTGTTAATGTAAAAATTAAAGATTTCATTGCACTTGTCGCCGAAGGGTATTATCTGGATGCAGCAGCAAAAATTAAGGAAGATAATATGCTCCCTGCCATTTGCGGAAGGGTATGCCCTCAAGAAGAACAGTGCGAGGTCAAATGTATTATCGGCAAAAAAAATGAACCTGTAGCGATAGGCAGACTTGAAAGATTTGTCGCTGATTATGAAAGAGAATATAATGGCGCTAAGACCCCTTTGCTAAAACCTAAAAGCGGTAAGAAAGTAGCGGTTATTGGCAGCGGTCCAGCGGGGTTAAGCTGCGCCGGTGATTTAATTCAAATGGGGCATGATGTTACTGTTTTTGAAGCGCTTCATGAGCTTGGTGGAGTATTAATTTACGGTATACCGGAATTCCGATTACCTAAAGATATTGTCAAATTTGAAGTGGAATCTTTAAGGAAAATGGGAGTAGAATTTCAAACAAATGCGGTAATCGGTTTTACCGATACTGTAGATGAGCTTTTGCAAAACGGCTATGATGCTGTATTTATTGCTGTCGGTGCGGGGCTTCCGTATTTTTTAAAAATTCCGGGTGAAAACCTGAACGGTGTTTATTCCGCAAATGAATTCTTGACCCGTGTAAATCTAATGAAAGCTTATAAATTTCCTGATTTTGATACCCCTGTTTTCAATTGTAAGGATAAGAACGTTGCAGTGTTCGGCGGCGGAAATACCGCCATGGATGCAGTAAGAACATCAAAAAGGCTCGGAGCTAAAAATGCTTATATAATTTATCGCCGTTCCGATGTTGAAATGCCTGCAAGAAAAGAAGAAATCCATCATGCAAAGGATGAGGGGATTGAATTTATTTTCCTTGCAAATCCGGTAGAGTTTATCGGTGATAATGCTGGTTGGCTTACTGGGGTCATTCTGCAAAAGATGGAACTTGGAGAGTCTGATTCTTCAGGAAGACGGAAACCGGTTCCTATCATTGAATCAGAGTATGAATTAAATATTGATATGGCTGTAATTGCCGTCGGTAACGGTTCTAACCCTATAATTCAAAAAACTACTCCTGATTTACAATATACTAAGTGGGGAAACATTATTGTTGATGAAAGAACTATGAAAACTTCTAAAGTAGGAGTCTTTGCTGGTGGAGACATTGTTTCGGGTGGCGCTACTGTAATACTTGCTATGGGAGCCGGTAGAAAAGCCGCCGCCGCTATAAATAATTTTTTAACTCCGGGAGATTTATAGCCTTTTTCTTAATAAATTAATAACAACTCCGGTATTAACTTTTTATAACAATTTCCATAATTTAATTATTATCTCACCTTATGCCAAAAATATATAATAACCATAAACTATCACAAAGTCATGACTTTGCCAAAATCATGGGCTGTTATAAAGTCTTAATTTGAATAACCTTTTTGGCAAAAATATGTGATCCGGAACTCTGGTAAAAAAAACAGTAGATTTGAAAAATTAAATTCTTTACTTTAGCCGCACAAATGGGTGCGTTCTTTGAAAATATGATTATTCAATATTGATTCTCCCTGGTATTCAAGCTGTCAATAAATGAAATCCTAATTACTTTTCTTAGCTATTATTACTATTATCCGTTATGTGCTCTAATAAATTTCCTTCATTTTTAGATGTATATGGACTTTTATAGGCTTTAATTTGCTATTATAACTGTCAATTGTTGCTTGTCTAATAATCGATAATAGAACCTAAAAATTCTCCGGCGCTGATTAAAATGTAGGTCGGCTTGCCAAGCTGACCCTGATCGTGGCTGAATTTTAGCTAAAATTAATTTTTTGTTAGCTTCGGGCGGGAGTTAGAATGAGTTCCAATCCCAATTTATCGCTCTAAATACTTATATTAGTGCCATGGGGGAGGGGGGGGGGATAATGTTAACTCTTTATATTATAAGTAATTACAATATATTTAGTGTAAATAATCGGGGCTTTTTTGATTAAAAATTGAGAAAAATAGCATAAAAAGCGCTCAAAAAATGAAAAAATATTGCAGTTTATTACTACTGAAATCATGTACAATGTAAGGAATTAATCAGTGTATACTTTTATTGTTTTGTTTTCTTTTCCTCAGAAAAAACTATATCGAATATTTTCGCTTTAAATCCAATATATTAAGAAATATCCATTTATTCTGCTTAATATAAGTTACAGATACAAATATATTTTCAATTATTCTTTTGGGAAATTATATGAAAAAACTATCCAACCTAATATTTATTTTAATAATAAATCTGTGCTTTTCAAATGCACTCATACCTCAATCTAAAATGGAATCCCTTACGCTTCATAAATATGATCATATTGTTATTGTAATTGAAGAAAATAAGGATTATGATGAAGTCATTGGAAATGTTTCTGCACCATATATAAATAACGTATTAAAAAAAGAGGGTGCAAATATGACCCAAATGTTCGCTGAAGAACATGCAAGCGAGGGTAACTATTTTTGGTTACTTTCAGGTAGTAATCAAAATGTGGGTTCCAATGATGCTGTCCCAAACTCAGGAAACAGTAAAAATTATCCATTCAAATCCAGTAATCTGATACAGCAGCTTTTAATAAAAGGTTATGCATTCAAAGGATATTCCGAGAGCCTGCCAGAAATTGGAGATACTATTTATAAATCAGGGCATTATGCCCGCAAGCATGTCCCCTGGATAAGTTTTGGTAATATCCCCAATGGCAATACTGAAGAAACTTCTGTAAATCTTCAGTTTGTACAATTCCCTGCTGATTATAAAAAACTTCCCACAGTTTCTGTCGTAATTCCGAATTTAATACATGATATGCATGATGGGAAACCTCCTGTAAGTGTTACTGACGGTGATACTTGGCTAAAGGAAAATCTGGATGGCTATTATCAATGGGCGAAAAATCACAACAGTTTGCTTATTGTTACCTTTGATGAAAATGATGATAAAAGTAAATATCGTGGATTAACTGACCCGGCAAGCACAAACAGCGATGTAAAAAATAGAATCCCAACGATCATAGCCGGAGATCATATAATACCCGGTAATTATCCAGAAGGGAAAGGCGTAACTCATGTCAATGTTTTGAGAACCTTAGAGTCAATGTACGGTTTACCTAAATCAGGCAACCAGCAGGAAAATGCTTTAAAGTTTGGAATCAAAAATGATTATATTATTAAGGATATTTTTAAGTAGTTTATTAAATTTAATAATTTGTTGTGTGAATAAAATGAAATGCATATTTGGATTATATTTTCTTTTGCTGCTTTTGAGTTTCTCGTACTCAATTGTTTTTGCACAAGAAAGAACTCTTCCCGGTAAATATAGTACTTACACACTATTACATAACGGCTGGAAACTTACTCCGGCAGGAAAGCAGGTTAGTGTCGGTCCCCTTCCGCTTAATATTGTAGTGACCAAAAACGGAAAATATGCTGTTACTTCTAATAGCGGGATGGGTGAAAATTCTTTATCTGTGATTGACTTGAAGAATATAAGGGAAATACAGAGAGTCATTCTCAATAATGCCTGGTATGGTTTAGTCTTCAATAGTGACGATTCCCGGTTGTTCGTCTCGGGTGGAAATAATAACCTGATTTATATCTATAATTTTATTTCAGGCAGGCTTTCACTTAAAGATTCTATAATCATTGGAGCTAAATATCCCGAAGAGAATATTTCCATTACGGGAATCGATTTTACACCATTGCAAAATTATCTTTTAGTTGTCTCTAAGGAATCTAAATCTCTTTATATCTGCGATATAATTTCAAGAAAAATTATTGACACAATAAAATTTGAAGGTGAATGTTATGATGTAAAGGCTAATCCTTCCGGTACTTTTGCTTATGTTTCCATCTGGGGAAAATCTGAAATAGCAGAAATTAATTTGAGTGATTTTAAAGTCACCGATGAAATAAAAGTTGGTGATCACCCCTGCCAGATTATCATAACCAAAGATAATTCAAGCTTGTTTGTTGCAGATGCTAATAATAATTTCACTTCGGTTATTGACCTAAGAATAAAGAAAGAAGTAGAAAAATTAAACTCTTCTTTAACTGTTGATGCGCTGCCCGGCAGTACTCCTAATGCACTTTGCTTTAACGGAGATGAATCGGTTTTAATGGTGGCAAATGCAAATAATAATTGCATAGCGCTATTCAATATTACCCAAAAAAATAAATCAAAAAGCCTTGGGTTTATTCCTGTTGGCTGGTATCCGACAACTGTGAAATTTATTCCCCAAACAAAGGAAATTCTTGTAGCTGACGGCAAGGGGTTAAGTTCTCTCCCAAATTCTCATAAGCAATATATAGGAACTTTATTTCAAGGAACTGTTTCAGTTATTAAATTTCCTTCAAATAAAACCCTTGCAAAATACAGCGGGCAGGTTTACGCAAATACTCCTTATATATCAAAGAAAAAAAATTGGCTCGGGATTCAAAACGTAATTCCGGATAAGCACAGTTTAATTCGAAGTGATAAAATAAAACATGTCTTTTATATTATTAAAGAAAATAGAACTTATGACCAGGTATTTGGAGATTTAGGGGAAGGGAACGGTGACAGCTCACTTTGTTTTTTCCCTAAAAAAGTTACGCCAAATCAACATAAACTAACAGAAGAATTTACTCTTTACGATAATTTTTATGATGATGCTGAAGTTAGTGCAAGCGGACATAACTGGTCTACGGCAGCTTATGCAACTGATTATGTTGAAAAACTTTACCCTGCGAATTATGGCAGACGCGGACAACAGTATAATTTTGAAGGTGGTTCTCCAATTGATGCGCCTTCCTCCGGATATATTTGGAATAATGTCCTAAATCATCATCTTAGTATGAGAAACTATGGGGAGTTTACAAACAAAATATCATCAAATAATATTACAAAATATATTGGTGCAGATGCAGATCTAAACGTATACACAAGCCACATTTATCCCGGCTGGGATTTAAATATCAGTGATATATATCGCTATGAGCAATGGGAAAAAGAGTTTGACGAATACGTCAAAGGTGACTCGCTGCCTGATTTTACTATTATGCGCCTTCCGAATGATCATACATTTGGAACCAGGGTTGGTGCTTTATCTCCCGAGGCTTATGTTGCAACTAATGATTATGCTGTTGGTCTCGTTGTTCAAAAAATATCCGGAAGTAAATATTGGAATAATTCCATGATCTTTATTTTGGAAGATGATGCGCAAAACGGCTATGACCATATAGATGCGCACCGGTCAACATTGCTCGTTATTAGTCCTTATGTTAAACGGCATTTTGTAGATCATACAATGTATTCTACCTCCAGCGTTTTGAAAACAATAGAATTAACTTTAGGCTTGCCGCCGATGACTCAATTCGATTTGTCCGCAGCTCCGATTTTATTTTCGATTACAGATAACGCTGATTTTAATTCGTTCAATTCAATTCAGCCTGAAATAGACATTAGCCAAAGAAATACCGCAGATGCCTATGATGCAGATAAATGCAGTCATCTTAATTTTACTAAGGAAGATGCAGTTCCTGAAGATGAATTCAACGAAATTTTATGGAAAGCTATTAAAGGTAAAAATACTCCCATGCCCGCACCGGTTCATAGCGCCTTTGTGAGGGTAAAGGATGAAAAAATGGATGACGATTAAACCTATTTTTCTAGGTTTTCATTTGCAGAATTCCATAACCTTTCTTCCGTTATTTAGGTGGGACAATTATAAGTTAATTACTCACGTCTGACAATGGATATTTGGCATAGCCATTCCCATGGAATAAAATTGCCCCGACACATGCCTGCTGACAGATAGCTTTATGTCGAAGTCTAAAAATTACAAGCTGCGTAGATATTATCTAATCCTGCTATATAAGAAAAAAAATGTTCCAATTTAAAATGGCTAACAATTTCTCCTAATGCATTTTGGGAATAAGCTTTATAAATTCTTAACAAAGTAAAATATGAATTTAATAAATGTTTATTAAGTTTGAATGAGAAAGACAAAAACTTATAACATAAAAATTGGAAATTGATATAATCATTCGGCAGTTATCACTAAAAGCTGTTGTATATATCACAGTACCCTTTTAAAATTTATTTAATACTTGCAAAATTTTATTCTATCGATTAAATTTATATCGGTTCTTTCAAAAGGTTCTCCCCTGCCTTTTGAGCAAAAAGAACTAAGTCCCG
>CAZUCY010000037.1:0-28867 GCA_964618785.1 uncultured Ignavibacteriaceae bacterium
CCATAACTCCACCCGTAGCGCCAAATATTAATCCTGCGCCGGATGCATCGCCAAAGGGTTCATCAAAACCGGACTTAGGCATCTCCGGCAGATAGATCCCTGCTTCGCGGATCATTTTAGCCATTTCACGCGTTGTTAAACCGTAATCAACATCTTTATAACCTGATGAATCCATTTCAGGTCTGTTGCATTCAAACTTTTTTGCAGCACACGGCATAAGTGCTACTGTAATAATATTTGCAGGATCTATTCCCGCCTGCTCAGCATAAAAAGTTTTCATAATTGCACCAAACATCTGCTGGGGCGATTTAGCTGTGGACAAATAATCCAAATATTCAGGATAAAAATGTTCAATGAATTTTACCCAGCCGGGTGAGCATGAGGTAAATTGCGGAAGCATAACGGATTGATCTTTATCAACAATTACTTTTTTAAGCCTGTTAAGAAGTTCTGTTCCTTCTTCCATAATTGTCAAATCAGCGGTAAAATCGGTATCAAATACCTTATCAAATCCTATCCTGCGCAAAGCAGTATTTAGTTCTTTGGTATAAGAATGACCCGGTTCTATTCCGAATTCTTCACCTATAGCTGCACGGGGAGAAGGCGCTGTTTGTATAAGTACATGTTTTTTGGGATCATCAATAGCGGCCCAGATTTCATTGGAAGGATCATTTGCACGGAGCGCCGCTGTAGGACAGCGGTTTATACACTGACCACAGTTTATGCAGATAACGTCTGCCAAGGGTTTATCAAGAAATGTTCCTATATGAGTTTCATGTCCCCTGTTTATTGCTTCAAGTACGCCAACTTCCTGTAAATCGATGCATGTTCTTACACATCTCTTGCACAGTACGCACTTGCTCATGTCTCTTATAACAGAAGCGGATGAGTTGTCGGTTTCATATCTTGGTTTATCAATATGCCCGAATGTATAGCTATCAACTCCGTATTCTTTTGCCAATGATTGAAGTTCGCAATTGCCATTTCTAAAGCATGAGTAACATTCGCCATAATGCTCGCTTAAAAGCAAATCAATTATATGACGTCTTGCTTTTCTGACCATAGGAGTTGTAGTCTTTATTTTGATAGGGGTCATAACCGGGAAAGTACATGCCGTTTGAAGCGTTCTCATTCCTTCAACATCAACAACACATATACGACATACTCCTGCAATACATAAATCAGGATGATGGCAAAGGGTGGGGATATGTACCTGGTTTTGGCGGCATGCTTCAAGTATAGTTGTCCCGAGAGGAACCGATAATTTCTTCTCATCAATTTCAATAGTTACACTCCCGCCTATTGTTGAAGTATCTTCCGGTTTGTTAACCTCAAATGGCTGCTGGCTTACAGGGACTCTTTTATTATCACGCTTTACCATAACTAATTCCTTTCCCATTTGTATTGAAGATCTCATCTTTAAAATTTTCTAATATAGAAATAAAAGCATTCGGGCTTGACTGACCCAGACCGCATTTGGATGCCACCTGCATTGTTTTACCCAATTCCTTCAAAGTGTTAATATATGCAAAGGTATAATTACTATTTTCTATTTTTGTTATACCTTCCATCAATTTAATATTGCCTACCCTGCAAGGTGTACATTGCCCGCAAGATTCTTCTACAAAAAACTCCATGAAGTTTTTAAGAATTTTAAGCATGTTCCTGCTTTCATTAAATATGATTATTGAACCGCCAGTTGCAGCATCTTCGTATGCAAGCGAGCGATCAAATTGAGATTTTGGGATGCAAACACCTGAAGCTCCACCAACCTGAACTGCTTTAGTGTTTTTTGCTTCGACTATTTCAAGGAGCACGTCAATTTTTGTACCCCAAGGCAATTCATAAACGCCTGGTTTACCGCAGTCCCCAGATACAGAAAAAAGCTTTGAGCCTGTAGATTTATTAGTGCCATTTTTCTTGAACCACTCACCGCCTTTAACTATTATATGAGATACTGAAGACAATGTTTCGACATTATTAACAACAGTCGGGTAATCCAAATAACCGGTATTAACTGGGTATGGCGGGCGGTTTCTCGGTTCACCTCTGCAACCTTCAAGAGATTCAATGAGAGCGGTTTCTTCACCGCAAACATAAGCGCCTGATCCAAGCCTGATGCTAATTTCAAAATTAAATCCTTCCCTGCCTAAAATATTTTTTCCCAAAAGATGATCTTTTCTCATCCAGGTTAAATGATTTTCAAGTGATTCAAGCATATATTCATATTCACCACGCAGATAAACAATGCCTTTTTTTGCCCCGATTGTATATCCGGCGACAACCATTCCGTCAAAAACTAATTCAGGATATTCCAGCAGCAATACCCTGTCTTTAAACGTGCCGGGCTCTCCTTCATCAGCATTGCATACAATAAATTTTTCATCGGCATTCGCCGCTGCTGTTAGCATCCATTTTGTTGCAGTAGGAAAACCGGCACCGCCTCTTCCCTTTAAACCGGAGTTCTTAATTTCAAAAAGGATATCTTCCCTGCTGAGAGTAATTGCCTTCTTTACTGCATCTCCGGCGCAATATTCGGAAAATAGAACCGGACCTGATCTTTTATTGTTATTCGTTTTTGTGAATTCCATATTTACCTCTATTTAATTTCATTCAAGATATTAACTGCGGTTTCAGGATCTAAGTGTGTGTAAACTTTCTCATTTACAAGCATTGCGGGTCCCTGGTCGCACATCCCAAGACAATTAGTATATTCAAGAGTAATCCGTTTATCCTTAGTCGTCTCACCGAAAGAGACACCAAGTTCTCTTGTAACAGCAGCTTCAACAGCATCTTTACCTGCCATATCGCAAGAAATTGTTCTGCACAATCGGACAATATTTCTCCCTTTAGGTTCCGAGCAAAGAAAGGAATAAAATGTAATTACACTAAATACTTCCACAGGATGAATATTCAATAACCTGGCTACTTCCTGTTGTGCAAAATCGGAAATATGTTTATATTTTCTATGTATTGCCTGCAGAATTTGAAGCAGCGCAGGTCGGTCGGATCCGTATTGATTTACCAGGCTTTCTATTTCCTCAGATAATGCATTCTTTTCAAGTACAAGCATATTTAAACGCCTCCTTTTGCATGCAATAATTTTTCGACTTTCTCAATCAATTGTTCGGGGGAGATCGGTTTTTCAACAAACTCATCAACCGGCACAAGTTCATTGACCCCGAAATCCATTCCAAGAGATTTAGAAACTGAGGTATACATTATTATAGGAGATGAAATTTTTTCTTTTCTGAACTTTTGTGCAAGGAAGAATCCATCATCCGGTTCATTCATCATAACATCTAAGATAATTAAATCCGGAGAATTTTCTTTGACGATTTTGTAACCATCATCGGGATTGGTTGCGGTTACAACCTCATATCCTTTAGAAGTTAAGACAAGACTACTGGCATCAAGGATATCAGGGTCATCGTCTATGATAGCTATTTTAGCCATAAAGTGCCTCGTATTTGTTATTTTGTATAAGTTGGTAACTATAATTATTTTATTTCAATTACCCGCATTTTGTTTTTTATTTTTGATTCCGTTTCTTAACGGAAGAAATATTTTAAAAGATGTCCCTATATTGAACTCGCTTTCAACCTCCATCTTACCGGAATAGGAATCGACAATTCTTTTTACAATAGACAAACCTAGTCCGGTTCCGCTTATATCTTTTGTCTTTTCATTTTTAGCTCTGAAAAATTCCTGAAACAATTTTGCTTTTTCAGCAGGCTTTAAGCCGATACCGGTATCTTTAACTTCCAAAATTATGTAATTACCGGATGAACTTAAAATTATGTCTATAGAACCGTCCTGTCTATTATATTTAATAGAGTTGCTTATCAGATTCGTACAAAGTCTGCTTATTTCATCCTGATCAGCAAGCAGGCATGGGAGCACTTCAGAGGAATTGACATTAACAGATATATTTTTCTTTTTAATTTCAATCTGGAATAATTCAATTATAGACTTTATAATAACATAAAGATCAATTTCCTTAATTTCTTTATTTACGGTCCTTAATTCCATCCTGGAAATATCGAGAAGATCATTGACCATTTTCAGAAGACCGTCAAGGCGAATCTGCGATCTGTTAAGATAATTCAGTTTTTGTTCTTCGCTTAAATGGATAGAAATATCTGAGAAAAGTTTTAAATAACCGTAAACAGCTGCAATAGGTGCTTTTAGCTCATGCGATACCATAGATACAAATTGTGATTTCAAAAATTCTATTTTCTTCAACTCGGTTATATCTTTCATAACAACAACTACACCGGCAAGTGTCCCATCAGGATTTGCGACAGGAGAAGAAGTGGCTTCGACATAAAATTCACGATTTGGTTTTAGTTCAACTTCGGATGAAAAAGATTTTTGTTCACATTTTTGGGAAGATAAAAATTTATTTATAAGATCTGCAATTTGGGGATGCAGTTTATCCATTATATTTTCTTCAATCTTTATTTGATCGAAGCTGAGATATTTTAATGCACTCGGATTAAATAAAACTGCTTCGCCGTTTTTATTGACGACAAGAAGCCCATCTGTAATTGAATTTATAATTGTATTTAACCTGGACTTTTCAAAAGCAACCTCAAGGAGCCGCTCTTCCCTTTCCTGCTTCCATTTCTTTTTTTCTAAAATTAATTCTCTGCGACTGTAGCCCTGGGATAATTTCTGAAACAACTCTTCGGGGGTAAAAGGTTTGGGAATATAGCTGAACGCACCGAATTTTATTGCTTCAATTGCAGTTTCATAACTTGCATAACCGGTAGCGATAAGACAAACGGAATCCGGGTAAACTTTAAGTATTTCTTTCATCACTTGGATGCCGTCAATATCGGGCATTTTCAAATCGATGATGGCAAGATCAAATTCAGTAGTGGTACCGAGTTTAATACCGTCATAGCCATTTTCCGCAGTCTCTACAAAATACCCCTCACCTTCCAAAAGCCGTTTTGTTCCGATGCGGAGACCTTTCTCATCGTCGACTATTAATATTTTCGGACAATGGCTGTTTTCCATATAAGCTAATTACTTTAATTAGATTCACACTCCGAGACCTACCTGTACATTACCCGGAATTAAAGAAAAGAGATTAATTATCTTTCAAAGAAAAATAAGATTCGAGCTTTTGAACCAATTCATCAGCTACCACAGGTTTATTAATTATTTCATCGCATTTTATCCATTCTTTTTCTTCACCCGTAGAAGCGCTGAATTTAAAACCGGTAAAATAAGCAGCAGATGTCAGAACAATAACCGGAATATTTTTTCCATAATTGTCCTTCTTTATTCTATAACTTAAAACAAAGCCCGAATCATGTTCTTCCATAATTAAATCTAATATTGCTGCATCGGGTTTTTCAGATATAAATAGTTCCCAGCCTTGCTTACTATTATCTGCTGTAATAACCTGGTATCCTCTTGATTCGAGTAGAATTTTATTCTGCTCTAAAAGATCTAAATCATCATCAACCAGTAATATTTTTTTCTTCACATCGGATTGCATTAGAATTTTACTCCTTAATTCAAATTAATTGTTTGCGTTTTATTTTCCTTCGGAAGTTTAACGACAAAAGTCGTTCCTTTCCCTTGCCCGCTTTGAAATGAAATAAATCCTTGATGCATTTTCACAATACCGTAAGTAATTGCTAATCCTAGCCCCGTACCTTTTCCTATTTTTTTAGTAGTGAAAAAAGGAGTGAATACTTTAATAAAGTTTTCCTTTAAAATGCCCGGTCCGTTGTCGTTTATTTCGGTTACAAGAAATTCATTTTCCCATTTAAGCTTTACTGTAAGAGATTTTCGGCAGTCTTCTTCCAACTCTTCAAGCGCCTCACACGAATTATTAATAATATTCAGGAATACCTGTTTAAGCTGGTCTTCATCGCCGTCAATTACAGATGAGCTTATTAGCCCTTCAGTATCTATTTCAATATTCTCATAAAGCGGATTTACTTTTATAGTTTTTAAAATATCCTCAAGAAGAAAAGACAAATCAACTTTTGTTATATTCAGTTTCCCCTGCCTGGCAAAATTCAAAAGATTAGCTACAATATTTTTACACCTGTTTGCCTCGCTCATAATTAAATCCAGGTCTTCTGAGTTTTGGCCGCCTTCCTGCACACGCAAAAGCTGCTTTTTTAATAATGAAGAATAAAGAATGATGGTGCCAAGCGGATTATTTATTTCATGAGCCACACCGGCAGCTAGCTGGCCAATGGATGCAAGTTTTTCGGCAGTTCTTAATTGCTCCTGTGTATTACTTAAATCGTTATATGCTTTGCCGAGTTCATCTATCAGATAAGGCATACACATTTCGTTTTCAGCAAGGTCTTTCGCAATTGCTACCGCATATTCACGACATGTATTGTAACCGCATGCACCGCAGTTTAGCTCATCTTGAGGCGTAAACTTATTTGTCTGTGCTAAAATTTCTTTAATTCTTTCTTCCGATGGATATGGTCGCGTTTGGCTTTTAGCCGAAAAGTTTCTCAAAAAATTTATTTTCCTGCTGTTATAAAGATTACTTTTCCAAATCTGTTTATCGGTAGAATTAATTTTATCTTCAATATAATTTATAACTTTTTCTCTTCTTGAATAATAATTCAATTCGGAATCGATTGCCGGGCCGCTTATACAACCCTCGCAAAACAATATATCAACAAATTTTGCTTTAATATTGTTATCTGATATTTCATCAATCAACTCTGTCACTTTTCTTTTTCCTTCAACTACGATAATTTCCTTTTCAAGGATATCGCCGGGAATTTTCGCTGTTTTCAAAAGTCCGCCTGCAAGCGGGAAAGCTTTACCCATATAAGCATGCGGCGGGTCAAAATTACTTTCTTCCATTTTTCCTAGTTCAATTTCCTGTTGAATAAGCATCTTTTTAATATCCGTAAAAGTTAATACGGCATCAATTGCGCCGCGTACTTCATCATCAAGATATTCCTGTTTCTTTGCAATGCACGGACCGACAAACACAATTTTATAATCGCTACCTAAATTGGACTTTAAGTATCTTCCCATAGCAATCATAGGCGATACTATTTTTGCAAGGTTTGGTACCAAATCCGTATGGTACTTTTCAATATAATTTATAACAGCCGGGCAAGCAGAACTAATTACCGTCTTTTTGTTCTCGGATTCAAAAACTTTAAGATAATGACTGCTTATTAAATCAGCACCAAATGCAGTTTCTATAACTTTACTGAAACCTAGTTTTCTTAAAGCACCCGGCAGTTTCAGATAATCAGTAGGAAATGAAGCTGCAAAAGACGGGGCTACAATAGCTATTGTCTTCGGCTGTGTTAAAATTTCATTTCGTACTTTTTCGATGTCGCTGGCAATACGTTTAGCATTTTGGGAACAAACTTTTACGCAATGCCCGCATACTATACATCTTTCATGTAGTACTGCCGCTTGTCCATTAATTACTTTTATTGCCTGAGCAGGGCACTCTCTGATACATGAATAGCATCTTTTACATCTTGCAAGTATAGTGCTGACTATTCCATCATTCATTTCGCAACCTAATTTTCCTGTTCCGCAACTGCACTAAAACAAAAAGAACTTTTTAATCTAAACTAATTATTTAACTTTTATCCACAACGTTTTTTTTATCAAAATATTCCGTATGCAGAATTTCATGCGCTTTATGAGAATTAGGTTCGCCAAGAAATTCTTTATATAGAATTCTAACAGATTCATTTTCATGCGATCTGCGTAATTTCATTTTACTATCTATCTGGTACAATGCTTTCATTCTCTTCTGAATTTTCTCGGGAATTTGATGAATTGGTTGGCCGCCTCCGTTGATACAACCTCCGGGACATGTCATTACTTCAACAAAATGATATTTAGACGTACCGTTTTGAACGTCATCAAGAACTTTCTTTACATTACCTATACCGTTTACTACTGCAACGTTTACATCCAAACCGTCTATTGAAACTGTAGCTTCTTTAACTCCTTCTTTTCCTCTGACAGCTTCTAAATCAAGATTTTCTAATTCTTTACCTGAAATTTTAAAGTATGCAGTCCTAAGAGCAGCTTCCATAACACCGCCGGATGTTCCGAAGATAGCGGCAGCGCCGGTAGATTCTCCAAGCGGATTATCGAAATATCCTTCAGGAAGATCTCCAAATTCAATGCCTGCAAGTTTAAAGAATCTTACAAGCTCCCTGGTTGTAAGAACTGCATCAACATCAGCCATGTTGTCTTCACTTAATTCATTCCTGTTTGATTCATATTTCTTAACAGTACACGGCATTATTGATACAACAAATATGTCTTTGGGATTGATGCCCATTTTCTTGGCATAATACGTTTTAAGAACAGCGCCTTCCATTTCATGTGGAGATTTGCACGAAGAAAGATGCTCTAATATTTCCGGTCTGTTCTGTTCCGCATATTTTATCCATCCGGGGCAGCAACTTGTAAACATTGGCAATGAACCACCGTTTTGAATTCTGTGTATAAGTTCTGTTGCCTCTTCCATTATAGTAAGATCTGCTGAAAAATTTGTATCGAATACTTTCTTGAAGCCAAGACGCCTCAATCCTGTAACCAATTGGCCTGTCACATCAGTACCAAGAGGCATATTATATTCCTCACCCAGAGTAGCTCTTACGGCTGGCGCCACCTGAACTATAGTAAATTTAGTACGGTCATTAATCGCATTTACGACTTCTTTCAATGCCCCTTTCTCTCTTAATGCCGCGGTCGGGCAGACAAGAATACATTGACCGCATAAAATACAGTCACTTACATTAATCCCTTTGTTATAAGGAGTAGTTACGATAGTTGAAAATCCTCTATTTGTAAAGTCAATGGCTCCAACTTTTTGAACTTCGTGGCATACTCTTACACATCTTCCACAAAGTATACATTTGGCGGGATCTCTTTCCATAGATGCACTTGAAATATCAATTGCATGACTTTTACTTGCACCGACATAACGGTGTTCTCTAACACTGTATTTCTCAGACAAATTCTGCAGTTCGCAGTTTTTGTTCCTAACACAAATCAAACAATCCTGCGGGTGATTTTCTATAAGCAATTCGACTATAGTTTTTCTTGCTCTTCTAACACGTGGTGAATTTGTTTCAACAACCATTCCGTCATAAACAGGAAATGCACATGACGGAGTTAAGTTTCTTTGTCCCTGAACCTCAACAACGCAAATACGGCAAGCACCCGTGGGAGCTAAATCTTTAAGATGGCAAAGAGTGGGGATATGAATTCCAACTGACTTTGCAGCATCAAGTATTGTCATTCCATCTTCTGCATTAACTTTTATATTATTTATTGTTAGCTGAACCATTTATTTCTCCGTAATTCATACTTGTTAAATAGCAGTAATAGCGTCGAATCTGCAAGATTCTATACACATTCCGCATCTTGTACATTTATCGTCAATGATATAATGCGCCTGAGCTTTCTCGCCTATTATTGCATCTGAGGAACATTTCTTTGTACATACACCGCACCCCGTGCATATGGTATTGTCAATTGAGTAAGTAAGCAATTCCTTGCAAACATGGGACGGACATTTTCTTTCATATAAGTGCGTTTCATATTCATCTCTGAAATACCTGAGTCCCGAAAGAACCGGATTTGAAGCAGATTGCCCAAGACCGCACAAAGAAGTATCCCTGATTACATCTCCTAATCTCTTGAGATGAATGACGCCTTTAAATCTTTGAAGCTCATCAAGTTTATTTTTTGTATTTCTATAGCTGGTTGGAATTCTTTCTATTATTTCCAACATTCTTTTTGTGCCTTCCCTGCAGGGAACGCATTTTCCGCATGATTCATTTTGAATAAAAGTTAAAAAGTATTTAGCAACATCAACCATACAGGTTGCTTCATCCATAACCACAAAACCTCCGGAACCCATCATTGCACCTACTTGTTTAAGCGATTCATAGTCAACTATAGTAGATATTACGCTTGTAGGCAAACATCCACCGGAGGGACCACCGATTTGAACCGCTTTAAACTTTTTATTATCAGGTATGCCTCCACCAATATCAAAGATTACCTGTTTTAGTGTTATTCCCATCGGCACTTCTACAAGACCAGTATTTTTTATATTTCCGCTTAAAGCAAAAACTTTTGTACCTTTACTGGCAGAAGTTCCAACCGAAGCATATTTTTCCGCACCATTATTAATGATTGGAGCAATATTTGCCATAGTTTCGACGTTATTTATAACAGTGGGCTTTCCCCATAATCCTGCAACTGCCGGAAAGGGAGGACGTGGCTTTGGCATTCCGCGTTTACCTTCTATTGATGCAATTAAAGCAGTTTCTTCACCGCACACAAAGGCGCCTGCGCCTTTTTTAATTTTCAATTCAAAATTAAAGCTGCTATTAAGAATATTTTCGCCAAGCAAACCATAATTCTTACATTGTTCAATCGTATTCTGAAGGCGAACAATAGCAAGAGGGTATTCCGCACGGCAGTAGATATATCCATGAGCAGCCCCTATAGAATAGGCAGCAATCAATATTCCCTCAACCACTTTGAAGGGGTCGCTCTCAAGAACCGATCTGTCCATAAATGCGCCAGGATCACCTTCATCCGCATTGCATACCATGTATTTATGATCAGTCTTTTGGTTGAAAGCAAATTCCCATTTTTTACCAGTAGGAAATCCTGCGCCGCCTCTTCCTCGCAGACCACTATCAGAGATCTCTTTAATAACGTCATTAGGTTTCATCAGGCGGAGAACTTTATCCAGTGCTTTGAAACCTCCATGAGCTATATAAGCATCTATAGAAGTAGGATCAACGATGCCGCAGTTTTCCAAAACAATTTTTAACTGGTGCCTGAAAAAAGGTATATCATTTATATAAGGAATTTCCGGAGTAGCTTTTCCAAAAGTACCGAGAAGCTTCTCTTTAAATATCCCTTTTTCAATAAATATCCTTTGAATTAACTTTGGAACAAGTTTAGGGGTAATTTCACAGTATGAAATTCTATCTTGCCCCGGAAATTTTATATCGACAATAACTTCTCTTGCACAGTAGCCAATACATCCTGTCGGCTGAATAGTTGCCCTAATATTGAGTTTGGCAAGTTCGGCTTTAATTGCTTCTTCAACTTTTAAAGCACCGGAAGCTAGTCCGCAAGTACCCATACCAATAAAGATTATTGGCAGATCATGTTCAATATTTTTTAATTTTCTGTTAAGAGAGGCAAATTTTTCGATACAAGGTTTGTCATGATGACAAAGAGGACCTTCAGTACAACAACGTACAAAAAGATCGCAAGGTCTATCCGAACTATGCCAACACTCGTCGCAACATTTTTCAATGAATGATTTCATACTAGCCCTACCTCCGGTGTAATGGATGCTTCTTTTGCTTTTGATGCCTTAGAATATTTCTTTACGATATTAGGAATATCTTTTACAGTTATGCGTCCGTAATATTCATCATTAACTGTTATTACGGGGGCAATACTGCAGGCACCAATACAGTTGACTACCTCGATAGTAAATTTTCTATCTCTTGTAGTTCCACCTGCTTTAATATTCAAAGCATTTTCAAGAGCTAGCAGGATTTTAGCCGAGTTTTTGACATGACATGCCGTCCCACGGCAAACTCTTATAATATTTTCACCTAAAGGTAAAAGTCTAAATTGATTATAAAAAGTAGCTACACCATAAACACGACTTAAGGGCATCCCAACAAAATCTGCAACTTCTTGAAGAGCAGATTCCGGTAAATAACCATATATGCTTTGGACTTCCTGTAGTAGAGGAATTAAACTACTTTTATCATTTGGTTCATAACTATCGAAAATATCCGTATGCATTTTTTCCTCAAATTTTTCAATAAATTACTCTCATATTAAGTGCCACAAAATATTTGCAAAAAATTGAAAATTCCAATGATTCTTGACTATTTGATTTCAAAATGATCGCCTTTTCCTAAGATTGGAAAAATTTTTTTCAAAATAGATACTCGTTTGCTAAATGCTAGTAATTTTTCAATTTTTAAGATACCGTATATTTTTCTATTATTTATTATTATTCAAATAAAATACCGGTTAATTTCCCATTATTGAGAATGACAATTGCATAATTAAACACTGCAATAACTTTAAGTTTCAGTGAAAGAAGTTTCAGTGAATATAAAATTTGGAGAATTGCAGGAGCTGACCGATATTTGTTAAAACATGAAACCGCTAACCCAAAATTATAGTGGATATATCATTCAAAGCAAAAACTTCAAGATTGATTTGATCATTTACTTTAATTAAAATCGTTAGGTTATCAAATTGGCAGATGGAATCTGGCAGGACTACCAAAACAAACCATAAAAGACATTGCTGAGGATATTATCCTATGCAGTGTTCTTGACGTAGATATGGCTTCTTTTAGTCCATTTATTCCTTCACCGGATACTCCTTATAGAAAGCAGAACGCTTGCAAAATAAATTCTATTTTTAAAGGAATGGCTGTCGGCAGAATAGTTTTAAAGAATGTACATATCCCTGCAATTACTGCGCTGGGTAAACTGGATCAGTACGGAAGGGAAAAAGGGCTGCACATTCCTAAACAACTGAGTTAATATTAATGACTAAAGTAACGCTATCTCTTTATCTTTTCTTCAGAACAAAACCGGTTGAAGGCTGCAATTCAATCTTAGTTGAAATGACACCGAGAGATTCAGCTCCTGCAATATCGGGATTTACCAACATCTCCCATTCCCCGTCGGGTAAATTAAATTCCTGTGTTCTATTGGTATCTGCATTAAACAAAACAAGGAAATTCTCATTGCTATAATTCAGCTTATATCCAAGTGCAAACGGATTATCTTTTACGTCCAAAAAAGTAATATCTTCATACTTCGCCCGCCTGAAGGCTGAATATTTATTTCTTAAGGCAATAAGTCCTATATAATAATTTTTTAAATCTTCATTTAATTTTACATAATTATAATTGATGTAATTAGTCTGATCGTCTTTATTGTAGCTGTTGTTATCCAATTTCCCTCTATTAGTATCCGGGAATAAATTATAAGTCGGGATTACTTTTGCCCGCGCAAATTCATCGCCTTCCTGAAACATAACAATACCTTGCGATGTAAAAAGGAATAACGCACCAAGCTTATTCAGTTTTAACTCAAGCGGTGTCAATTTGATTAAAGATTCAATATCTTTTATAACTTTGTTCACTCCGATTTTACCGGTTCCGATCCTGATAAAATCTCCAAGAGTATAGCCGTCATGAGAAGATAAATAATTTACGGAATGCTCCTTTTTTTGAAATAATCCTAAAGAATCTCTTATCAGAGTCCCATTTACATAGCTTTTTATTCTTTTAGAACTATTATTGCCATACCATTTGCCAAAGAGCCATCCAAGTCCGTTAACCGGGTTTTCGCCCTTAACGCCGTTTCTAATTTGATCATTCCAGCTACCCCAGCCTCTAAGAGAAAAAGCAGCCGGATCATAACCGCCACCCCATGGTTCACAAACAAGAATTACGTTTGGATTTATTTTTTTTGCCTCGTGTGTTATCTCTTCTATTGTCTCCCAATCAATAAGCCTACCAAGATCAAAACGGAAGCCGTCTATATGATATTCTTTCATCCAGTATAAAATACTTTCGACTATCAGCCTACGCATCATAGGGCGTTCTGTCTTAAGATCATTGCCGCATCCGCTTTCAGCAATATAATTCCCTCTTTTATCAAGGCGGAAATAATATTCCCTATCAATTTCTTTTAAATTACCCATCTCATATTCGGAAAGATGATTATATACAACATCCATAACTACGGCAATGCCTTCTTTGTGGAAGGCTTTTACCATATCTTTGTATTCAGTAACCTGTTTTGCGGAAGTGCCGCTCCAAAAATTCCACTTTAAATAATTTGAATCGCTGCTATAGTAGTCTTCGGGAGCAAAAAAAGCTGCCGTCATATAACCCCAATGATTCCTCTCATAAGAATTCCATGAATTATATCGTCCGTTTAACGAATCCTTAAATGGAATTTCAATATTCGCAAATTCCTGCGAGGGCAATAGCTCAACTGTATTCACCCCTAAACTTTTTATATAATCAATCCCTCCGGTTTTTTCATGCTCGATTAAGCCATGATAAGTGCCCGGCTTGCTGCATCCGGATGAAGAATCCGCCGTTAAGTCCCTGATGTGCATTTCATAAATAACAACATCGCGCCAGTCCCTTTGTATCCAATAGTCCTTTTCCCAGTCATAATTATTTTCTTTTACAACTATAGAGCGCCTTGGAGCGAAATAAGTATTATAAGTAGCAACTGCTTTGGAATAAGGATCAATACAAATTACGTCTTTGGTTTCAGGATATTTAAGATTATAAACTTTAAATCCATAAAATAAACCGTAATCCACTCCGTATAAAACAGTTTCCCAAACGCCGTCGGAGTCTTGATTCATATAGTACTCCTTCCCATTATTATCTTCCGGTTTTTCAAATGTAATAAGCTTCACTTCTTTAGCATCCGGTGCAAATAATCTGAAATAAGTTTTGCCTTTCTCAACAAAAGAACCAAGTTTTTTTGACGAGAAATATTTGTTCAAATCTTTTTTTTCGGATTTTATATTAAAATTATGTACTGAAGCTCTGGATCTGCTTTTATCGCTTACGAACAATGTGACACCTTTCAAATTAATTACAGAAATTAGTAAATATAAAAAGACAAACAATATTTTCATGCATTTCATTTTATTGCACCATTATCATAATCGTTATTAAATTGAAACTGTTTACAACGTAATGCCAACTAAAATCTTATCCCTTTGTTTTATTGTACTTACAGATTTATTAGATTAGCAAACATAAGACGATATAAACTTTTAGAAAAGGTTAATTTTAAACTCATTCGCTGCTTAATATTTTACCGTTTAAAACCGGTGTAACGCAAATAAGAGGATTCTGCGGAACCTTATAGCTTGAAAATATTTCCTCGAAAAGTTCGAACTGCCTCCCCCGTTTTTCCAACTTTGAAAATTTTCTATAAGGCATGTACTTTCCTTTAGAGTTAACAGGCGCATCGAAATGATATGCTTTAGCAAAATCATCTTTGGTCTTACTTTTTAGGAATTTAATTTTTATTTCGTCCCCGCCTTCCATTTCATAAGCAATTGCACGAAACTCAACAACGCATTCATCGTTAATAACAATGTAGATATTCAAAATTATTTCATTCATACACAGCTTTTTTATTCATCAAAGTAAAATAACCGAGGCAAACGGCATAAACAAATGCGAACTTGCACATAATGCTTTCGACAGCTGCCAACCATCTGTCATTGTGAAATGCAAGAAGCATGAATGCGGCAATTACCGGAAGGAAGACAAATAATAATCCGCCCAATAAAACTTTAGCAAGTATCTTCTTAGTCTCATCGTTTGTCTTTTTTATTCTATTAGATAAGAAAATAATTGCATATAACGCTGGTGTATAATAAAAGAAGCCGTAGAAAGTTCCCAATGGATAACTATATGAAGCATAAAAAACCGAGCAAGATACTACAGCAAATTTATCTATTACTAATAAATAATAAACTGCAAATGCCAATGCAGGTATAAATAATGCTTTGTGCAATTTATTATTTCTTCTGAAATATTTCAGAATAAAATACAAATTAAGAGGCGGAAGAAAAGATATATCTAAAAATGCGAGGTACGCCATGTATGAATATTTAAGATTTAATGCGCACATTAGAAATTCCAAAGTCTGGTAAACTGCTAATATTCCAACCAGGGTGATCCCCATAAAATTTATTTTATTCTTTTCAGAAAAAATGAGGAGATTTATCATCAGAATAAATTCCATACAGGCTAGTAGAAGCGAGATCAAACCGTTCCAATTAATCAAATTCCCTCCATTTTGTTTTTACAAGTTTCACGATCTATAAAAGTTTACCCGCTTTCAAGTTCGTTTTATACGTGAAACTCACTTTGGAAGCGGGTCTCACTTATAGTATTAAACCTTCGGTCCGATCATTTTTTCAGGTCGGACAATCTCATCAAACTTTTCTGCCGTAAGCAGATTCAATTCAATTGCAGCTTCTTTTAATGTTTTATTTTCTTTATGAGCTTTCTTAGCAACTTTAGCCGCATTATCATAACCAATGTGAGGATTTAACGCAGTTACAAGCATTAAAGAATCTTCAAGATGTTTTTTAATATTTATTTCGTTTGCCTCAATACCTGCAACACAATGATCTGTAAAGCTTTCACAAGAGTCTGATATCAGCCTGATAGACTGAAGTACATTAAATATTATAACAGGCTTATAAACATTTAATTCAAAGTTGCCGCTTGCGCCAGCAAAATTAACTGTAGTATCATTACCGAATACCTGGGTACAAACCATTGTCATAGCTTCACATTGTGTAGGATTAACTTTTCCGGGCATTATTGAACTTCCCGGTTCATTTTCAGGCAGAAGCAATTCTCCTATACCGCTGCGGGGACCCGACCCAAGCCACCTGATATCATTTGCTATCTTCATTAAAGAAGCAGCAAGAGTCTTTAAAACGCCGCTTATTTCTACTAACGCGTCATGCGCAGCAAGAGCTTCAAATTTATTCCTTGCAGAGATGAACGGCTTACCTGTCAGTTCGGCAATTTTTGCCGCTGCCTTTACGGCAAATTCAGGATGTGTATTCAATCCTGTACCAACTGCAGTACCGCCTAGTGCTAATTCATATAATCTTGGCAGGCTTCCGTGTATTCTTTCAAGTCCGTTTGTTAACTGCTGAATGTACCCGGAGAATTCTTGTCCGAGGGTCAGAGGTGTAGCATCCATTAAATGCGTTCTGCCGATCTTTATAATATTTCTAAACTCATCGGATTTTATTGCAAAAGCATCACGAAGTTTTGTTACCATCGGGATAAGTCTACTATGGATTTCCTCAATTGCGGCAATATGCATTGCTGTCGGGAAAGTGTCATTGGATGATTGAGCTTTATTTACATCATCATTTGGGTGAATAGGTTTTTTGCTGCCCATTTCTCCGCCAGCAAGCTCTATCGCACGGTTGGAAATAACTTCATTTGCATTCATATTGGTTTGTGTGCCGCTTCCTGTCTGCCATACAACCAAGGGAAAATGCTCATCAAGTTTACCTTCAATAACTTCATTTGAAGCTTTGACGATTAAATCCGCTTTCTCAACAGGTAATATACCGAGTTCTTTATTTGTTAAAGCTGCGGCTTTTTTAAGAATGCCAAGCGCCCTGATCATCTCACGCGGAAATCTTTCGCCACCAATTTTAAAATTCATTAATGACCGTGCTGTCTGAGCGCCATAATACTTATCAGCCGGGACATTTATTTCTCCCATACTATCGGTTTCAATTCTATAATTCATATTTTTTCTCCCAATAAATAAAAATTTATATTAATACAGGCACTACGAAAATACTACATGCCCCTCTATTACAATTTCAAGAGAGGCGTAAACCGGAGCCAAAGTTTCGAACCACGGGTCAATCAATTTTTAACGCATAAGCATAGTCACAAGGTTTTTTCCTGGTAAATAAAATTCAATCCCATGCATTTTGATTTTCCAAATCAAATTTTGTGTATAACCAAGCAACTTTATGTATCCACCTGACAATCGAAATCTTTTTAGCTTCCATTATCTGAGTTCCTATCCTTCTATTCTGCGTTTCTAATATAAATTTACTCTGATTAATAAACAATTACGCACCTTCAGATATTTTGGGGCTTTAATAATTCTTGCCCTTATTTTTTTACATTCATGTTTGCTTTCTTCCTTTCGTCTTAATATAATTTTCAGTACATTATATTGAGCAAACAATCTCACAATTTCCTGTTTACTTAATTAACGGTCGTTAACAAAAAAAAGAGGCGATCAATATGATAGTAAAAGGAGCTCTCGAAAAAGCAAAACTTTATATCGAGTCTCATTCAAGAGATTCAGATCAATTTCAAACTCATACTCATACAAAGCAGGGTCCTTGCGTTACTATCTCAAGAGAAACAGGTGCAGGCGCCGATAAGGTAGGTGAAGCTCTTGTTGAATTTTTCCAAATATTCAGTGATGAAAATTCCATCCCTTGGACAGCGTTCGATAGGAATCTGATAGAAAAAATTCTCGAAGATCATCACTTACCGCAAAAGTTAAGCCAGTACTTTGTTGAAGATAAGCTTTCCGAATTAAAATCTATGGTAAATGAGCTGCTGGGGATACATCCGCATGTAGGTGTATTAATTCATACAACTTCGCGTACAATTCTTCAGCTTGCGCAAAAAGGAAATGTTATTATCGTCGGCAGGGCTGCAAACTTAATCACTGAGCGGTTAAAAAATACTTTCCATGTGAGATTAGTCGCTCCTATCGAAACAAGAATTCAGCATATTGAAATTATTTACAATTTGAACAGGAAGGATGCAATAGAATTTATTAAAAAAGAAGACCTTGCACGGAAGCATTATGTAAAAAGTTATTTTAATAAGGACATCAATGACGCTCTGCTCTACCACATGGTCATAAATACTGCACAAATATCTTATAAAAAAGCGGCGCGGATGATAGGTCTTGCAGTATTAGAAAAATTCCCGGAGATGTTTTCGCTTAAAGAAGAAGCAACTTACGAATTGGTATAGCCTGTACTGTTGAGTAGTTTTATGTAAAACAAATTTTTTTAATTTGTTTATTATCTTTTCATAGCCCAAATATCCGTCAAAATTCGGCATGGACAGTGTTGAGGGATCGTATGTTTGTAAGCTAAAATAAAAGTGTAAATTTTGATAAGATAATAAGAGTAAACCTTTGATTTAAAAATTTACAAAATGAGAATACTATAATGTTAGAAAAGCCACAATCAAAAATAATTAGAATCCCGATGGGAATCAGGGAGACTTATTCTGAACCAATTCAAGGACTAAATTTAACTATTTTCCTCTGAAGGTTATGGTAGATTGAACTTCTAAACAAGGGAAAGATCGTTAATTTGCAGTTTTAATAAATTAAACGCAGGAGCACTGAAACATTTTAACAGTTCTATCTGTTAGAAAAGTCATTTATTTCCCCCTTCATTAAAGCTGTGTAACTGATCAAAGTATAAATTTCTTCCTTTTACCATAAGGTTAACCGAATTAAGTTGGCACGCGTTAATTGACTCACCATTTTAAAAATATTTTGATGTTTTATTATAATATTTCGATTAAAAACATATTGAATTATAGTTTAAGCTAAAACTCCTGTAGTAATAAGTAAAATTTAGCCGGTAATATTCGATAATGACCTTGGTAAGTAATATTATAGATTTGCCGCACAAAATGAGGAAAGAAGACATTATGGAATTAACACAGCTTGATAAAAGCAGTTATTTAAAAGGACTTTTAATAATTGTAAAAAAAGATGAACGCTTAACTGATTTTGAAAAGAAGTTTCTTAAAAACATTGCTTCAAAGCTTGGGTTTGCTTCTGATTTTTATGAAAGCACGATACGCAGCCTTCTTGCAAATAAATATATTCCTGAAAATCCCATCAAGTTTTCAGAAAAAACAATTGCCGAATCCTTTATTACCGATGGGATTAAATTAGCGCTTAAAGACAACAAGCTTTCCGATAAGGAACTTGAGTGGCTAATGCTGACTGCATCCGAAAATGAACTATCTGAAGATTGGTTCGCTAATAAAATTAATAAACTTAAAGAGAACAAAAGTATAATTCCGGCAATGGATTTTGCTCTTTGCTCTATTATTTAAATTTTTATAATCGGTTTTTCAGCCGATAAAAATTTTTAGGGAACAATTAAGTATATTTTCAAATGTATCCCGGCCCAATTATTTAAATACACATCTCTTTTAAAATTATTCAAATGAATTAAGCTAAATAGAAGTTTGTCAATTGTTGTCTATATGTATAATTTTAGAGCTATAAACTTTATTGACTATAAATTTTATTATTATTTCATAAAAAACACTCTAAAAAAATTTTTGAGGATAAAAATGGAAAAGATGAAGGCTCTTGTTAAGAAATACGGTGAACCCGGTCTATGGCTTGATGAAGTTCCAGTACCTGAAGTTGGAGTAAACGACGTTCTTATTAAAATCCATAAAACTTCCATTTGCGGGACCGATATTCATATTTACAATTGGGATGACTGGGCAAAAAAAACTATCCCAGTACCTATGGTCGTAGGACATGAGTATGTAGGAACCGTAGAAGCAATCGGAAGCAATGTACATGATGTGAAAATAGGAGAGCTTGTAAGCGGTGAAGGACATATTGTATGCGGCTATTGCAGAAACTGCCGCGCCGGCAGAAGACATCTCTGTCCAAATACAAAGGGAGTTGGAGTAAACCGCCCGGGGTGCTTTGCAGAATTTCTCAGCATTCCTGTATCAAATGTCTGGCATTGCGATCCATCTATCCCGGAAGATATATTTTCTATTTTTGATCCCTTTGGAAATGCAGCTCACACCGCTTTATCATTTAACGTACTAGGCGAGGATGTTTTAATTACAGGGGCAGGACCGATTGGCATAATGGCGGCTGCAATCGTAAAACATGCAGGCGCACGTTATGTAATAATTACCGATTTAAACCCTAACCGCCTTAAACTGGCAGAAAAAATGGGAGTTACAAAAGCTATAAATATAACAAAAGAAAAACTTGAAGATGTAATGAACGATCTTGGTATGAAAGAAGGGTTTGATGTAGGTCTTGAAATGTCCGGCAGCGCTGAAGCTTTTAAAAATATGCTGTCTTTAATGTGCCACGGTGGAAAGATTGCACTGCTTGGGCTTTTGCCGAACGCAGCAATTGACTGGGAAACCGTAATCTTTAACGGATTAACGCTGAAAGGAATTTATGGAAGAGAAATGTTCGAGACTTGGTATAAGATGACTGTAATGCTTCAAACCGGATTAGATATTTCACCAATAATTACAAATCATTTCCCTTTTGAACAATTCAAGAATGGTTTTGAACTGATGAAGTCCGGCAACTCCGGTAAAATTGTTTTGAACTGGATATAAAAAGAGGTTTTTATTATGAATGAGACAATAAAAAAATTTTATCAGCAGCAGATAAAACAAATTGAAGCTGAAGGTTTACTAAAGAAAGAAAGGATTATAATAAGTCCCCAAAAAGCAAAAATTGAGGTTGTAGGTGGGCAGCAAGTTTTGAACATGTGCGCAAATAATTATCTCGGGCTGGCAAATCACCCGGAAATAATTAAAGCCGCTAAACAGAGCTATGATAAATGGGGATACGGGCTTTCATCCGTCCGTTTTATTTGCGGGACGCAGGAAATTCATAAAGAGCTTGAGCAAAAAATTTCCGAATTCCTTGAAACTGAAGATACTATCCTTTACACATCGTGCTTTGATGCAAACGGTGGTTTGTTTGAGACAATACTTTCTGAAGATGATGCAATTATCAGCGACGAGCTTAATCATGCAAGTATTATAGACGGGATACGTTTATGCAAAGCTCAGCGCTTCAGGTATAAAAACAGTGATATGACTAACCTTGAAGAAAAGCTTAAAGAAGCACAACTAGCAAAGATACGTTTAATTGCAACCGACGGTGTTTTTTCCATGGATGGATTTATTGCAAAGTTAAAGGACATTTGCAGCCTGGCGGATAAATACAACGCAATGGTAATGGTGGATGATTCCCATGCAGTTGGTTTTATGGGAAAACACGGCAAAGGGACTCATGAATATAACGATGTTATAGGAAGAATCGATGTAATAACCGGAACACTTGGTAAAGCATTAGGAGGAGCAAGCGGCGGTTACACAAGCGGAAGGAAAGAAATAATCGATTTACTCCGGCAACGTTCACGTCCTTACTTGTTTTCCAACACCCTAGCGCCGAGTATTGTAGCAGCTTCGCTTAAAGTGCTGGAGTTGTTAAAGTCTTCAACCCACCTGCGCGACAAGCTTGAAGATAACACTAAATTCTTCCGTGATGGAATTGCAAAAGCAGGATTGAATATAAAGCCCGGTGTTCATCCAATTGTTCCTATTATGATAGGCGATGCCGCTTTATCCCAGAAGATGGCAGCCCGATTATTGGAGAAAGGAATTTATGTTACAGGGTTCTTCTACCCTGTAGTTCCTAAAGGAACAGCAAGGATACGCGTGCAAATATCCGCTGCACATTCAAAGGCAGATTTGGAATTTGCAATTCAAAAGTTCAAAGAAGTTAAAGAAGAGTTCGGGTTGTAAAATATAGGTTTAATTTTAAGGATCATGAATGTAAATTGGGTATCTATAATGGATTTGTTTGAATAGAAGATTATAAGAGATTTAAAAGAGTAGAATTTAAAGTAATATTATTTTATTATGTGATAGATTTGTTGTTAGAAAAACCAACATTAAAATATCATAGTAAATATTCGAATTTTATCAAAGCAGACCCTTAAAGCGTATTAAATATGCTATAGCTTTATTTTGAATAACTTGTCAATAAACTATATATTGTCATAGTTTATTTGCTTTTTGAGAATAATTACAGCCAAGGACGATCGAAAATATTCGGAATCGTCGTTTGAAACTTACTTTGCCCGCAGGTTGTATTTATTGATTTTATTATAAAGTGTCACCCTGTCAATTTCCAAAACTTGCGCACTGCGGGATATATTCCATTTGTTTTTATTCAAAACCCTGAGTATATGTTTCTTTTCAATTATTGATAAGCTTTCCTTATCTTCATCCGGATTAAATTCTAAGGAAGCAATACGGAACGGCAGGTCGTCAACTATTATGGTTTCCGATTTCCCGACTACCAATGCGCGTTCAATTGCATTTTCCAATTCTCTTACATTGCCGGGCCAGTCATAATTAATTAAAAAATCGGCTGCTTCTGTCGATATTTCTTTGGCAGGTCTGCTTGAACTTTTTGTAAACTTTTTGATAAATTCATTTGCTAAAAGCAGTATATCGTTTTTACGCTCACGCAAGGGCGGTAATTCAATAGAAAAAACATTAAGCTTGTAATACAAATCTTCCCTGAACTTATCTACTTTTATCAGTCTCTCAATATTTTCATTGGCAGCTGAAATAAGGCGAAAATTTGTTTTAATTAATTGACTACTGCCGATTCTTACAAACAGATTTGTTTCAAGAACATTTAGAATTTCTACCTGCATTTTCAATGAAATTGAGTTCACCTCATCAAGGTATAATGTACCGCCGTCGACTATCTCAAATTTCCCTTTCTTAGTTATCTGGCTTCCCGCGGCGCCGGCTTCTTCACCAAAAAGTTCAATACGCAACATTGATTCGGTCAAAGCTCCGCATTTAACGGATATGAACGGGAAATATTTTCTGATGCTTTTATTATGAATTGCTTTAGCCGTTGATTCTTTCCCCGTTCCACTTTCACCACGGATCATTACTGCGGTATCACTTTGCGAGGCGGTAATAATCTGCTCAAGGACTTTTTGCATTGCATGGTTTTCCCCAACAATACTATCCAAACCGAAAATTTCATCAATGTTATTTTTTAGCATTTTATTTTCAAGGCGGAGTTTCTTTTGTTCAAATGCTTTCGATACAAGATTTGCAAGGTCATCTGGATCAATAGGCTTTGTTACATAATCATAAGCTCCGTCTTTTATTGCGGCAATCGCAGTAGAAACCGAGGCATATGCTGTAATCATTATCACAATTGTTTCAGGATCAATTTTCTTTACTTCCTTTAAGAGTTCAAGTCCGCCCATACCTGGCATTTTCAGATCAACAAGCAGCAGGTCGAACCTTTCAGCAATAAATTTCTTCAGCGCCGATTCTCCACTTTCTGCGGCATCAACAACATAGCCTTCATCGTCAAACCAATGTAAAAGGGACTCTCTTATAATTTTCTCATCGTCAACGATTAAAATACTTTCTTTTTTGCTCATTATGTTCTCGATAATTTAAATTCATTTTATGTAATTGATTTTTTAAAACCTTGGCCCGTTGTTCATAATTAAAATATAAAACGTTTGGGAAATCATATGTTACTACAATAGCTTTTTTCTTCCATCGAAGGCATGGCTTTGCAAAAGTAGTAGCTCAGAAAGAAAATGTATTTTTAACCATTTCACGCATCCGCCTCCGGCTGAATAGTTTAGAAGTACATTGTTTCTGTTTTAAACAATGGGTAAATATTTCATTAATAATTAGTCATTTACCGTATTTTCAAGCAATTTTACGTATTCTGTTTTACCGATTAGCTGATATAAGTATTTCATTTTTTCACTTGTAGCGATTAAAGAAGGGTTAATCTTTAAACAAAAATTTTTATACTCATTCAGTATCTTTAAATATTTCGCCTTTCCTTTTTTCCAATCCTCCGCGGATATCTGAGAATCTATAATTTCCGATTGATTAATGACGATCAGAGTCAACCACTGCCTGTTTACAATATCTTCCGGAGTCCAGATTAATTTATCCAGCAACAAAAAGCTCATTGGTGCTTTTATAGTAATCTGCCCCCAATCTCCTTCCAGAATAACAATAGTCTGATCGACATTAAAATAAACTTTTTTCATATAATCTTTAATCGACTTGATACTGTCTAGTAAGCTAAGAGTTACAGGGTTTATACCCAGATAATAGATATTAGCAAATAAATGCTTTATAACCAGGTCATTTTTAAGATAAATCAGCTTAGAATCTAATTTTGAGTCTTCCAGTTTGCTTATAATCTTGTCTAAAAAATCAGTTTCATTTAATACCATGCCGCTTTGATTTTTTGAACTATCTTTAAAGACTAAATTCCTAAGTATTTTGTCAAAGGTACAATTTTCACAATCGAATTCGTTCTCACACATCTGATAATCAATAGTATTTGAAGCCATCCAAATGCAATTAAATTCACCCGACCTACCATAATTCTTATATTGATTTCCCTGTAACATAACAACCAGATATTAAAGATTTAGAATTTTAGTCTTATTTTCTACTGACTTTCTTTCATTTTTTATCTTATCAATCTTAAAATAATATTTCTATGCAGTTCTTATAAGCCAACGCATATTTATCGGAAAAGGACGTCTCGGTGTGAATATCAATCGAAACTCTCATCATAAGACCCCTTTTCTTAATTAATTATAGTAGCAAACAACGAGCCAAAAAGCACTTATATATTCATAAACACGGGCTTATCTTTCTGAAAACCTCAAAATCGTTACTATAAAGAAATATATTCCGATTTTGAATTTTTTTATTCTCAATTACAGCAATTAGTTTTAAAATGCTTTGCCACTAATGAGAAAGAAAAGCTGATAAGAATAGTTGTTTAACATGGCTAAGTTGTCAAATTGGAATTAAAAAGATGGATTAAAAAGTCAATTTTTACAATAAAAAAACTTAATATATAAAGCCTTCAACTCTTGATACGCATGACCGGCAAAAGGCAGATCCCTTAATATCTACCTCCTCAATTCCCGGAGATGAGTGCATAACACAATCCCAGTTAAGACAATGAACAAGTCCATAATTGTGTCCAAGTTCATGAAGGACTTCTTTAATGGTGCGCTGAAGCAGAAGGTCTTCGTTTGATTCACCTGAATAAAATTCTTCATGCAGCCTGCAGACCGAAACGATGGAATGCTTGCCGTTAAGCTGTGCTTCACCAAATATAAACGTAAGAACCGGCACGTAAATATCCACCTCGGTAAGCAGAATTACTTTGCCGTTAAATTTGGGGGTTATTTTCATAGCTTCTGCAATTATTTGAGTTGAGAAGTATTGCCCTCTTTCTTTTGAAAGGAAGTCACCTATATCTATAGAGAGGTTTATAATATTTGTTTTGCAGGAAAATCTTTTGGAGAGTCCAGTTATAAGATTCTTAAGAAGCTGAACATTGGAAAATTTTACCGGTGCAATAAAAATATCCATTAATAATCATTTTTACGAAGATTATACTTATTTATTTTATTATACAGTGTAACCCTGTCTATCTCAAGCACCTGCGCACAACGTGAAATATTCCAGTTGTTCTGATTTAATATTTTAAGGATATATTTTTTCTCTATTGAAGAAAGACTTTTACTACCTTCGTTAGCTTCAAGAATGGCGGAAGAAACATGAAAAGGCAGATCATCTACAAGAATAGAGCTAGTTTTGCCAACAACTACTGCACGCTCTATTGCATTTTCCAGTTCACGAACATTGCCGGGCCAGTCGTAGTTAATAAGGAAATCCATCGCTTCTTTGGACACGTTTTTTATCGGCTTATTCATAGCGGTAGAAAATTTATTAAGGAAAAAATTAACAAGAAGCGGGATATCATCCCGTCTTTCACTTAGCGGTGGAATTACTATTGTAAAAACATTCAATCTGTAATAAAGGTCCTCTCTGAACTTGCCAGATTTAACCAATTCTTCAAGCGGCCCGTTTGATGCAATAATTATTCGGAAATCGCTTCTAATTAATTCATTACCGCCGACTCTGTTAAACTGTTTTGTTTCAATCACTCTTAATAATTCGATCTGCATTTTTAGTGATATAGAACCAATTTCATCCAAGAATATAGTGCCCCCGTCAGCCATTTCAAATTTACCTTTACGCTTATATTGTGCTCCCGTAAAGGCGCCTTTTTCATGTCCAAAAAGCTCGCTTTCTAAAAGAGATTCTGCCAGCGCGCCGCAATTAACCGGGATGATAGGGAAGTATTTTCTTTTACTATTAATGTGAATTGCCTTTGCAACAAGTTCTTTTCCCGTGCCGCTCGCACCTCTTATCATGACCGTTGTATCTGCAGAAGCCACTGTGCGGATAAGCTCATAGATTTTTTTCATCTGATTGCTTTCACCTATCAGGTAATCTGGCCTGATTATCTCCTCAATCTTTTCTTTTAGCTGAAGATTTTCAATTTTGAGAGCCCTTTGTTCAAGACCCTTCTTTACGAGATGAGCAAGTTCATCAGGATCAACCGGCTTAGTTACATAATCATAAGCTCCGTTCTTCAATGCCGCAATTGCAGTAGGTACGGAAGCAAATGCTGTAATAAGTATTATGACGGATTCTTTGTCAATCTCTTTTATCCTATTTAACAATTCAAGTCCGCTCATGCCGGGCATTTTCATATCAACAAGAAGAAGATCATACCGGGTGTTTTCATATTTTCCCAGTGCAGCCTGGCCGTCTTCCGAGGTATCTACTTCATAGCCTTCTTCCTCAAACCAGTGGAATAATGATTCTCTAACAATTTTTTCATCATCAACTATCAATATTTTTTCACGGTTACTCATATTATTTCCTGTTAAATTTTTTGTTCATTCTGGGGCAGAGTAACTTTAAATGTAGTGCCATGAATTGAAGTTTTTTCAACTTCAATATGCCCGTTATGATTAGTAATAATTCCGTAAACAGCAGCAAGCCCTAAGCCTGTTCCTGTCGCAGCTTCTTTTGTTGAATAAAACGGCTCAAAGATGTGTGGCATATCTTTTATGGAAATTCCCGTTCCCTCATCAATTACCCTTATGATTGCCTGTTTTTTTTCATTTGTAAGCCGGATTGTAATTTTTCCTCCATTAGGCATAGCCTCTATCGCATTGATTAAAAGCGACATAACAGCTTGTTGAATTTTTTGAGCATTACAGAATATTGCAACCGGTTCATCCGGAAAATCTTTTTCAAGGGTTATACCGTGAATTTCCAGATGGTGTTTTATAACATTTACTCCCTTATCAATTATTTTAATAAGATCTTCCTTAGCAATTTCATCTTTTCCTCGGTGCGAGAATAGTAGAAGGTCTTTTACTATTCTTCCGCATCGCACAGACTCACTTGAAATTAATTCAAGGTAGTCTATAAGTTTTGAGTATTCGGCTTCTTTTTGTAGTGCTTTTAATTTTTTTGCTATCAGTTTGCTGTAAGTTAGTATCCCTTCAAGAGGATTGTTTAATTCATGCGCAACTGTAGCCGATAACTTTCCAAGAGATGCCAGTTTTTCAATTTGATTTAATTGACCGTATATATTCTTTAGTTCCTCTGTTTTTTCAATTACTTTTTCATTTAAAGTGTCCGACCAATTTTTAATTTCTTTATATGCTTCATCCAGTTTGCCTGACATATCATTAAACCGGTGCGCCATTTGCCCCAGTTCATTATTTGTGTTCACATTTATTCTATACTTCAAATTTCCCTTGCCTACTTCATCTATTCCTTTAGTTAGTTTCTTAATCGGTCTGTTAACAAGTAATGTAATAAAGAACCCGCTGAAGAATGAAATAATAATTGTAATAAGAACTGATGTCAGAATAGTCTCCTTAGTATTCTTTGCAATTATTTCATCAAGTTTATCAAGAGAAACCACGACATCAAGTACTCCCAGAACCTGAACTTTTGAAGAATGCGCATGACAATTTCCATTAGAGCAGTCAGCTTCGTTTTGAATGGGATTTATTAACCCGAGTACTCTTTTATTCTCAATATTCCGGTAAATCCTGATTCTATTATTGATTGATAATTTGTTAATTGGTACATTATTGTTATGGCAGGCAATGCAAGCTTCGGCAGTTACATCGACATTTTTCTTAATTTCAGTAGAGTCAGTTGAAAATATAATCGTCCCCTGTTTATTATAAATACGAATATTATTAACGCCAACTTCTGTTCCGAGAGTTTTAATAATCTGATGCACATCTTCGCGTCTGTTAAGCAGCATATCATATCTTGTTGATTTTTTAATCAGATCGCTGATATTATTAGCGCTTTGATATCGTGCTTCGGTTAAATATTCATCAAGATTTTTTATAATAAAGTAAGTATATACAGAAAGGATACTGAAAAGTATCAATGAAATAGAAATTATCAGCCGGACACTTAATCTATTTAATATTTTTGTTTTCATAATCAGCATCGCCCCAC
>CAZUCY010000038.1:0-20626 GCA_964618785.1 uncultured Ignavibacteriaceae bacterium
CTCGTTTCAATGCAGGAAATCTTTTCGCATTTTAATCGGACTATATTAGAATTGAGACTTCTCGACCGCTGGTTTTCAAGGTTTATCCGCCTAAGACATATTTTAATCGGACTATATTAGAATTGAGACCCATCCTGAATGCCGCATCTAGGGCCAAAGTAGTTTATTTTAATCGGACTATATTAGAATTGAGACTAGGAATGCTAGTTGTATTACTATTATTAAGCTATTTTAATCGGACTATATTAGAATTGAGACATCTTGATGCCGGGTACTGTATTAGCGATTATTAATTTTAATCGGACTATATTAGAATTGAGACATTATTAAGGAAGTGCGGCAGTACTATAAGCTTGATACAGCTTGTTCGGATTTATTAAAAATGGCAATAAATTTAAAAACATTCTTATTAACACTATGATGGGATGTACAAGTCGTTGACGACGATTGAAAAAAAGAACCGGTTGAATTTTGAGGAAAACTTGTTATATTTAATTTATAAATATTGGTAATAATCATGAAGAAAATAGAAAAACTTGAAAATGAAGTTCTGCGCCTTAATAGGGATGATCTTGCCGCTTTTCGGAACTGGTTTATTCAATTTGATTCTGACAAGTGGGACAGAGAAATTGAAGAAGATGCTTTAAAAGGCAAATTTGATAAATTATCAAAAGAAGCAATTGCTGCACATAATGCAGGTATGGCTAAACAGCTTTGAATCATTATGCTGCACCCACTTTCTGGAAAAATTACGAACTCCTTCCCGTAAATACGAGAAAGCTGGCGGATGACTGCTATGAAATTCTAAAATCAAATCCGCAGCATCCCTCACTCCACTTCAAAAAAACAGGTATTTACCGCTCTATAAGAATCGGTTTACATTATCGCTCTTGCTATTGACCACATTGATGGTTTGTTATGGTTCTGGATAGGAACTCATGACGAATATCAAAAGATGCTTAAAAAAATAAAAATATACAATTATAGTTGGAGCATCTTCAAGGTCGTCAAACCTTGAATTTTATATTCAAATTTTCTTTCGGAGATATTCAAATACTACATAGCCGATGAGCGCGGCGAAGATCGCAATGAAAAAATTAGTGGCGGTAAAAATATCTTGAACGGCAAAAACCAGGCTTTTCCCTTGACCATTCGCATGAGTAAATTCTCCCATTAAAAGATTGGCATAAAATAGAAAAATTATAAACCCCATTTCGATGATCGCTCTCAAGATAGGGGTCAATTTACGGGGATTTTTCGTATTCATAAGTTTAAAATAGCAAAAAATTTATCAATAAAAATTAAAATTCCATCCAATCAATCGCATTTACCTTGTTCTGATTGCCTTTTGTCAACTCGAAACATCTAGAATTATGATGAACATTTCTACTATTTATAAACTTCGGCTCGTTTTCTTCGATTGTGCCATTCCTAAAAATTTCAAATGGAATTTGAACATTATGTCTATTGTGTAACTTTAGTAAAATCATTATCTTTATGAAAGATGCGGTTTTCACTAGTGACAACCTGCAGCCATTGATATTCGAAATAAAAAAATAATATCCTTAAAAATATAATATGAAAAAACTAATTATTGTATTGACAGTTTGCATGATCTTTGGGAAAAGTTTTTCTCAACCCACAGGCAAGACCTGCGTGGTGACTGATGATTTTCTCTCGGCGGTTTTAATGACGCCCGATGAGAAAATTGAAAAAGCCGAATGGATGAAAAAATCATTCAACGATGAAATTCCATTTTCATTTATTTATAATGGCAGGAATTCTTCTGAGCTGCTCAAAAAATGGCAGCGTAATGACGAAATTATAGAAACAAATCCGAAGTATTCTCTAAAAAGAATTCAATTTTCTGATAAAGAAACCGGATTGATTTGTTACGCTGATGTGAAGGAATTTAACGATTATCCTGCAGTTGAATGGACAGTATATTTTAAAAATACAAGCAAAACCACAACTCCCATCATAGAAAATATTGAAGCGGTAAGCACCGATATTGCATGTCCCTATTTCTGCGGCAAACCTGAAAACAGAGGACAAAACGAGATTCATTATTCAAACGGTTCCCAAGCCAGGATGGATGATTTTATTTCCATAACAGATACCCTGAATTATAATGCTACAAAAACATATACCAGCATCACTGGACGTTCATCGAACGATTACCTGCCTTTTTTTAACCTGAAGAACGGACCGGAAGGAGTAATCACAGCCATCGGGTGGACAGGAACCTGGAAATGTTCTTTTACATCGAGACACTGGCGTGATACGGTGACCATTAAAGCCGGAATGGAAAAAACCCATCTCAAACTTCAGCCCGGCGAAGATATCCGTACTCCGAAAATTTTACTTTTCTTTTGGAAAGGAGACATGGATCATGCGCATAATATGTTTCGCCGGTTCATGCTGAATTATCATACGCCAAAACAGAATGGGAAACCTATTACAATGCCTATTTCTTGCTGCACGTGGGGCGGAATGAAAGAGAAAAGCCACCTCGATTTAATAAAAGTTATCAAAAATCAGAAACTTGACTACGACTGCTATTGGATCGATGCAGGTTGGTATGGTCCGAAACACGAGACTGAAGAGTACCAGCACATGATTACTAATGACTGGTTTCGTCATGCAGGAAACTGGAATTTTAATCCAACCGTGGTTCCAAACGGGTTTAAACAGATAAGCGATGCGGCACATGATGCAGGTATGAAACTTCTTTTATGGTTCGAACCGGAAAGAGCAGTTAAAGGAACACCTATTACACTGGAGCATCCGGAATATTTTCTTCAACACCCAGGGGATACTGTAAAAAAAGGCATTTTCAAAGGTCTTGTAAACTGGCAATTGAACTTCGGGAATCCTGACGCTCAGAAATACATTACTGATTTCATTTCCGAATTCATGACAAAGAACGGGATTGACATATACAGGGAAGACTGCAATTTTTATCTTGCTGCTTACTGGTCGTACAATGATAAACCAGATCGAATCGGCATGACAGAAATAAAATATATAACCGGTCTTTATAAATTCTGGGATGAGCTGCGCAGCAGACATCCAGGCATGTACATCGACAACTGCGCAAGCGGGGGGAGGCGAATTGATTTGGAATCTCTCGACCGCAGCGTTCCCATGTCGAGAAGTGATTATTGCTGTGTACCTACAATCGACCCAATGGGAGGACAAATACATAATTATGGGTTAATGCACTGGGTTCCGTTGAATGCAACCATCAACTATACAAAACCCGGATATACCTATGGTTTCCGCAGCGATATGAGCGCCGGAGTACAATTCTCATTGTTCGACAGTCATGGAACAGAAAAAGATGGAATGAGCCATGTGCCGGAAGGTTATCCTTACGATTGGCACAAAAAAATGATGTCAGAGTATAAAAAAGCACGTCCGTATTTTTATGGTGATTACTATCCTCTCACTGACATAACAACTTCTGATAAAGACTGGACTGCCTACCAGCTCAATCGTCCCGATCTTAAAGAAGGAATGGTAATGGTTTTTAAAAGAATAAAGAGTAAAGATATCCAGGAACAGTTTAAGTTAAAAGGCTTGGATGAGAAAGCAGCCTATCAGTTTGAAAATGCTGATAGTGATAAAACTTTAACAATTGATGGAAAAAAATTAATGTCGAAAGGATTTACAATCAACATCGAAAACGCACCGGAATGCCGGCTATGGTTTTATAAAAAATTAAATTAAAAAAATTCCGGCAAGTCATTCAACCCGGCGGGTTTTGTAATTTATAATTTATCTAACCATAGATACTTCGAAAATCTGCGAATCATATTTCTTGTCCATTTTTACAAGGAAACCTTTTTCTTCAAGCACTTTCCCGGTCATCCGTGCAATTTCTTTTCCACCGGGGGCAGACTTAACCGAATAAACAGTATTCTTTTCAAGACCGGGAATCGAAACTGTCCTTGAATTATCGAGCGAACCTTGCTTGAACACGCCGACAATCCCTCCGGATTTATTATCTGTATTGACCCGGCTCCAGGCATCCCAACCACCTTCCACAGGTTCTCCGAAGCCTGGAATGTCCTGACGAAAGCTCATGTAGTTGTATTTTTTCTGCATGTTCACGATCCAGTCGCCCCACTGTTTGATTTCTGCTTTCTTTGCATCCGGTATTGCTCTCGGATCACCAAGAATAATAGGGAATGTACCGATCAGCGTTTTTAATTCTTCGATTACATCTTTATCATCCAGCCGCAGATTGCCGATTATCATTGAAGAAGCAGGAAGAGCTGGGCATTTCCACCACGCCAGGTTTCGGATACGAAAAGCGCCAACAGGGTAAGGATCTTCAATATTTGTTAACCAGTTGCCCTCGGCATGTTCGCAAAATGCATAATCAATTAGCTGCAGTTTGCCTTCTGTTTCGAATGTACAATCAATATAAAGCCCGGGGGCTTCTTTATGCAGGTCATCAAATAACTGAAATAACCTTGTATAAATGGCAATGAAAGATTCCTCCCTGTCTTTATGGTAGGGATGGTCTTTTGCATAACAACCCGATTTATTTTTATCCATGACATAAGCGCTGGTTGCTACTGTTAAATCAAGTTTTACATAAGCAAGTTTATATTCTTTTACCAAGTTCAGGATTTTCTCTTTGATGTATGTTGTATACTCTGTTCCAAGGCAGGCGGTTAATGCATCGCCAGGTTCCCATTCACCATGAATGCACACATGCTTGCCATTCTTATCCTGGACCATCCATTCGGGATGGTCTTTGTATACTTTCGCGGTGGATGCTGCCGTTCCAACACTGATCCATAAACCGGGTTCCATGCCAAGTTCGCGGACTTTATCAAAAACAGGCTTTAACCCTTTCGGAAATTTTTTCTTATCAATAATCCAGTCGCCGCATTTCTCAAACGAACTGACTTTTTTATCCAGGTTATCAATATTGATATGCCATCCGTCATCAATAACAAATTGACGAATACCGCACTTTGATGCTGCTTTTGCCAGACTGATCAATAGTGTGTCGGAAAATTCATCGCGGAACGGGTTCCAAGTGTTATACATGAAAGTGGGAAGGTTTTTATTTTCAAAAATCTTCAAACCCATGTATTTTCTTTCAAAGTCAGCCAGCGCACCATTCATGATCAGCCAGGGATCAGATGTTTTCGTGTAAGGGATAATAAAAACCCGCGGACTTGTCCAACTATCTCCTGCCTTGATATATTTTCGGAAAGGATAAATATCTTCAGCGTGCGACAACCCGATATCGGCATTATCCCAAAGGGTATTATAATCGGTCCGTTTGATAGCGCCCGGGGCTTCATTGCCCAAGAGTATGCCGGCACTTATTTCATACGAATGAATTGCAAGGACAGGATCATCCCAGTTGCCGATGTAAGTTGACAAATGTTTCTGACGGCAGTAGTTGGCATAACAAACAGACGGAATATAATTAAAACTGAATCTTAGTTTCTCGACATCCAGCGATTCTAACTTAATCTCATTGCCTGATTGGTTCAGAATAGTTACCTGTTTCCTGATAACAGGCAATTGGGGATATAGCAGGTAAGTTATGGCTACTTCAATAGAACTGATCTCATGCATACCTTTCAGCCTCAATGTTGCCCCTTGCCCCTGCCGACTGTCCGTTGCAGGCGAGTAAGAAACAAATTGCCAGCCGGACAATCCATCGTAATACTTACCATCAATAAGAAATGAAAATTCATTTTCTTCAGAACCAACTTTTTTGCTGAATTCATCGGGCTTGGAAATGAAATTAAAATCATCATCTTTAAGCGTGATGCTTTTTGTAGCGATTTTATTATTTTCAAACCCGATTTCACGTTTCACGATGCCATTATCCAGCGTCAGAATATTATTTTTCCATACGGCAACCTCTTGCGCATTAAGCAGCATAACCGATGAGAACAGCTGAATTAAAAAACAGATTTTTTTCATAACTAACACTTTTTATATAATTGAAATAATGATAATTAAAAAAATATGGTTAACACTTTTTAACATTTGTGTTTTATTACCCCGACGATCCACAAGATTATATTTTTAAAAATGTTTATACTATTTTAAATTGTGCAAAGGGTATATATTGCGCATTAAGTATTTCATAAAACATTAATTATATTTTAATTATATTATAGTTATCAGCACATCAAATAATCAACTATAGCGGTTTATTTCCCATTTCAAATACTATTTCGCCCCCATTCATGATGTCGGAATGTTTGATGAAATACTTTTCATAATTCTTCCCGTTAAGTGTGATTGACTGAATATACTTGTTTTCGTTTGATGCATTTTTTGCAATAATCTTGAATACGTTTCCGTTGGGAAGATACATTGTCACTTCGGGCAGCAAAGGGCTTCCTATTGCATATTCGTCAGTACCCGGACAAACCGGATAAAATCCCATGGCAGAAAACATGAACCATGCCGACATCTGACCGCAATCATCATTCCCATCGATGCCATCCGGAGCATTGCGGTATTGCGATAAAGTATACCGGCGCACTCTTTCTTGCGTCTTTGAATAATAACCTGCATAATTATACAAATAAGGATAATTATGTCCCGGTTCATTTTCATGAACAAAATGACCGCCGTTGAAACAACTGTCGAGTTTTGCTGCAAATTTTTCAGGACCGCCCATCATATCAATCATTCCGGGAACATCTTGTGCAACTGAAAATAAATATGTCCATTGATCTCCTTCTGTAAAGCCATCCCAGAAAGATTTCAATTTCCCGCTCAAAATATCTTCGTCCTTAAAATACCAATCACCGTTTGAAAGCCGCGGTTCAATGAATCCGGTTACCTTATTATAAATATTTTTATAATACCTGCTGTGTTTCATCAAGGTATCATAATCTTCGTTTTTACCCAACGCTTTGGCAACCTGTGCCACACAGAAATCATCGTAGGCTCCTTCGAGAGTACTGGATACCGATTCGCTGGTCATATCAATCGGGACATAACCCAACTTTTTGTACCAGGTGAGTCCTGCACGCGCTTCGTATCCATTCCACAATTCGCGATCCCACCATGCATTTCCGCCTTTTTTCTTTTCTCCTTCAGGCAATGAATAAATAAACGGCCATTTCCATGGATCGGGGACATAATTATTTTTCCCGGTATCGCCAACCGGCGGAACAAATGCATCTTTACGCATTGCTTCATAGGCAAGGTTAATATCAAAATCACGAACACCTTTTATATATGCATCTGCAATGATGGCATCGCTATGAGTTCCAACCATTACATTTATTTCTGCAGGGTCCGGAAATTTGGGCAACCATCCAAATTCTTTATACATCTGTAGCAATGATGTGATTATCGGGGTTACGCGTTCGCGTGCAATGAAAAGATGCATCGGGTTCAATGCCCTGTATGTATCCCAGATGGAATACGAATTATATGAAATACCGTCGTGAATTTTATCGTCATAAGGACTGTAGTATTTCCCATATTCGGAAAATTCACGTGGATAAAGAAGCGCCCTGTACATGGCTGTGTAGAAAATATGTTTTTGTTCATCCGTTCCTTTTATCTGAATTCTTTCCAGCATTGCCTGCCATGCATCATGCGATTGCTGCCTGATCTTTTCAAAATCCCAATCCGGAATTTCTTTATCAAGATTGATGCGTGCCTGATCGATGCTGATAAATGATGTCCCGATTTTTAGTTTGATTTGATCGCCTTCTTTTGTTTTAAAACCTGCAATTCCTCCAACCCAGTTACCTTTATCTTCGGCTTTATTATTTTTAATAACAGAATCACTAAAAGTCCCAAAAGAATCAAACGGCTTATCAAATTGTATTACAAAATAACCTTTAAAGTTGGGAAGCTTAGGTCCTAGGTGAAAATGCTGCCATTCGGGATTGTATCCCACAATTTCATTTTTCTCTTTATTGATTTTTACATAACCGATAAATTGCTTCAGCCCGTTTTCAACAAAAGCCTTGTATTCATTGGTAAAACATTTATAAATTGCTTCGCTATGGCTTGACTGGTTGCTGCGGCACATTTCCACCACCAGGTTGAACGCATCAGATGCAGGCGCTGTAAATTTCATTAAACAGCAACGGGAAGTTGAGGTCATTTCAGTTTTAACCTGGTATGAACTATCAGGCGCATGCAGGATTACAGAGTAATATTGTGGAGTCGCAATTTCTTCTTCATGTCTGAAAAACAAATGACGATCGGAAGCTTTAATTTTTATATTATTTACCGATGGCCACAGGGTAACAAAACCAAAATCGCCCATACATGGCGATGCATGATGGTTCCCGGTAAAACCGATTATTTGATTTTTTTCATAATGATAGCATGAATTACATATCATACTTTCATCTGTAACCGGAGAAAAATTAGTCATCGCAAAAGGAGGATTCACGTTGGGCTGGTTTCCGCCATCTCCTTTGGCTGTAGTTCCAATGATGTCGTTAACGTATTGCACCAAGTCTTCAGATGGATGATGGCCCGTTTTACATGAAAAGAAAACAATCGTCATTAAAATAAGTAATTTATTTTTCATAATTTATTTTGTTTATTTTTTTTTATTTATCTATTGAACTTTTGGCATCTTTCATTTAGTGGTCGGTTTTAATATAATGAACCAGTCTAGCTCCCATGTAACCACGTAAATCTCCTTTATTTCCGCCATAATTCACTGGTGCGTCAGCATCATCAATCGTTCTTCAGGATAGCTGATTCCCGTATACAGAGAAACGGGAAAAAGAGTTACCTGATTGGCAACTGTTCAGGACATACCCATTATTGAACATGGACAATGTTCGAACAATTATAGCTGGAGCATCTTCAAGGTCGTCATACCTTGAATTTTATATATTCAAATTCTCTTTCGGAGATATTAGCGCAAGTTTTATTGTATATTTCCAAAAAATTAATAAACTGAGCGAACATAATATCATTCATCCCAATTGTCGGTTTTAAAAATTGAAGCAGGAAGTTGTTCTTTATTAAATAACGTTGCTTCACCTTCATTGTTCCATTCATACCTGACCGCTGCAGGCTGCTTAACTTCCGGGCTGAATACAATCAATTTTTTGCCGTCGACTTTAACTTCGGCTTTAAAAAACTTTTTATCTTTCCCGGCAATCAGGAAGTTTGTTTCTCCGCCGGATTCTTTAAATATTAATCCTGTGCCGGCTTCATCAAATGAAAGTACTGCTTTATTCTTTACAATTTTTACTGCTTTATATAACGGGCCCGAATATATAATTTTTTTATTGTAATTTTTTGCAAGCGCCCATAATGCAAGCCTTTTACCTACATCCTGTTTATCTGGCGGATGTATATTTTTTACAGTTGCAATATCCAATGTTACTGCCATTCCTGTATTTGGCACTGAAAGCGTTAAAAACTGCGCTTCCCTTATTATATATGACCTTGCAGATTCCCCATAATCAAAGGGAGCTATCTGTACAAAATAAAATGAAAAATCTCCTTCTCCCCAATTATCTCTCCAGTTCTTTATCATCAATGGAAACAAAATTTTATAGTTATCCGGCTGGCCGACGTTTGTCTCTCCCTGGTACCATAACGAACCCCTTATTCCGTAAGAGACCAGAGGGGCTATCATGCCGTTATACAGCATAGTAGGCGTGTTGGGCGAAATATCAATTGATGATTTTGGCCTTGAGTTGAACTCCTGGCCCTCAACTTTATACACATAAAATTTATCGCTTATAAATTCTGCAGTGGGTAAATATTTCCAATCGCCGGCGAGAGAAATATTTTCTTCGCTGCCTTTAGGATGAATTTTCATCTTAACATTATTACCCCAAATACCGCCGCCGCCGCCAATATCCATAACTCTTACTGCTATTGACAGGACAGAATCTTTGACAAGTTCTTTTGGAACATCATAAACTCTTGGCTGCTGCCAAAATCCGTTCTTTTCAATTCCACCGATTAAAGTGCCGTTTACATAAGACCTATCCATATCATCTACTGGTCCAAGCTCAACAACAAGATCCTTCCCGATCCATTCTTTCGGGATTTCAACCTTTTTTCTGAACCAGACTATACCATCAAAATTCCCAATTGCAGCGCTTTCCCAGTAAACCGGAAGTTTCATTGTTTTCCAGTTTTCATCGTTAAATTCAGGTTTAGAGCAGGAGCTGTCGTCGAATTCCAGGTTTTCCCATTTATGTTCAACATCCTTAGAACTAACATCAATAACCGGGTGGCTGTGTATCCAGTCAATTAACTTTTTAACTTCGGTATCCATAGATGCAATTTTTTCTATGACGGGTTTATACTGATCAAGCTTTCCAAGGTATTCTCTGCTAATCCATGCCTCAATAGGAGTGCCGCCCCAGGGTGAGCTTATAAGACCTACGGGCACCTTAATATTTTTATATATTTCTCTTCCGAAAAAATAACCGGCAGCGCTGAATTTAGCCGCTGTCTGAGAGTCGCACTCCGTCCATTTCCCTGCACAATTAAATTCAGGTTTATTTGAAACGGCTCTTGTAACGTTAAATAACCTGATATCCGGATAATTTGCATTCTTAATTTCTTCGGCCGAATTTTGAATTACACTTTGCGGAGGCCAGCCTTCAAGAGGCATTTCCATGTTTGATTGTCCGGAACACAGCCATACTTCACCGAGCATAACATTTTTATAGACAATGGTTGAATCGCCGATTTTAACTTTTACTTCATACGGCCCGCCTGCTTTTAAAGTTTTTATTTTAGTTTTCCATAGTCCGTCATCATTTACTTTAGTTTTTGCAGACGCATTCCAGCTTCCATTAATAAAAACACTATCGCCCGGCCTGGCCTTTCCCCAAAACTGAACGTTAGATTTTTGCTGGAGAACCATATTATCTGAAAAGATTGAAGGCATTACAACAGCATCAGATTTTGAATCAGCCATTGCTGCCCCTATCATTGCTAAAAACAAAATGACAAGTTTCATATAAGTCCTTATTAAAGAATTGAAAAAAACACTTTCCTATAAAATACGTTATAAGCAATCATTCTACAGAAGCCCGGATTTAGCCGGGTATTGGGTGGAAAGACAGGGATATTCCGAATTAAAACAATTTTTTCTCTGAATGCCGCCGGCTTTAGTTCATATTATTTTAGCTGCATAGCATTAGTTATTGCATCTTCCACAAGCGGTTCCATAACTTTATATCCTTCCAGATTTGGATGTACGCCATCCTGAGAGTATTCACTTTTCATTCCGTTTCGTTCATCAGCCATATGGGAAAAATAATCAAGATAAATAATCCCATTTTTACCGGCATATTCTTTCAGCATTTTATTCAGCGCCACAATTTTCTCAGCGGGATTAAGCCCTGGTTTCCAGGGATAATCAAAAGCCGGAAGAACTGATGAAAGAACAACTTTTATTCCATGAGCTTTAGCAATATCAACCATTGAAATAATATTATCCACTATCATTTCAAGTGTAGATGGTCCTGTATTTCCGGCAATATCATTTGTTCCGGCAAGAATGACAACTACAACAGGTTTTAAATTAACCACGTCGGGTTTAAATCTAATCAGCATCTGGGGTGTGGTTTGTCCGCTAATTCCCCTGTCAATATATGGTTTAGAGAAGAAAAATTCTGGATGAATTTTTATCCATCCTTCAGTTATAGAATTTCCCATAAAAACAACACGATTTTCACCGGCTGAAGGAAGTCCTAATTTCTCATTTTCATTTCTGAAACGATTTAAATTAGCCCAATCCTGGGAATGCAAAATCCCTGTAAAAAACAAAAATATTAAGGCACTAGTACATAATATTTTTTTCATAATAATTATTTCCTCCATAAAGATCAATAATATTACTTTCCTATAATATAGGTTATTATAAGTCAGGCTACTGAATAATTTCAACCGCCTTTTTAAACTACTTAAAGAGCAATTTCATTAATAGAATTAATAAATAGAAAGATTTAATAAATATGAGGGAAGATTGTCCTATGTCAGAGCATCAAATCAATTTATTCTGAAATCAAAAATTCCCTAACTATGTTTTGTGCATTATTAAAATTTAGCAATTAAAAACTATAGTTTCAAACTTATTAAATAATAAAATGTTTAAATAATTCTTTGTACCGGAGAACTTTCGACTATGATAAAAATGTAATGATGGGTCGGCTTAAATCGCACTGAATAATTCCCCGCAATCTTTTCTTCATTAACTAAAGTTGCAATTTCTCTTCCCAAAATATTATAAACTTTTATTGTGACTAAAACTATCTTAGGAACTGAGCAGTTGATAATAGTTGATGGGTTAAAAGGGTTAGGAAAATTCTGAAGTTGAGCAATTAGTTCGGCATCAGAGAACTTAGGACGTCTGCCAACTTTGTGAAAATTACCGTTTTTATTAAGTGAATCTTTTAGTAATTTCTAATAATCAAATAAAATTTATTAACTGTTGTTTTTATGTTGGGCATTGTTAGTCTTTGATTGTTGTGGGTGTTTTTGCAATAATAACTTAACCACTTTTAAACCATCTTCTCTGCACAACTCATTTAGTTCCGAACAACGGGTAAAAAATATAAATATTTGCTTATTCATAGCATAAAATAAGAAATGAAAAAATACATAAAAACAATGCACATATCATGATTTCTGTATGGCCTTCGTTTGTCAAGAATACCGCGATTTATAAAGAACTGAGGGAAAAAGGTCTTCTATACAATTTAATAACATTGCCGTTCGAAGGGGGAGTTCGTGTTTATGATGCATACAACCCTCTGGCTCGCAATATTTATTGGAAATACATGAACGAGAACTTGTTTTCCATTGGTATTGATGCCTGGTGGCTGGACGCTACAGAGCCTCAACAAGATGACAGGCAGGGAAAAATTGATTCTACACAGACTTTTTTAGGGAGTTTCAGAAGGTTCCGAAATGGGATGATAAATCCCAAACTCTCACAATTGAAAAACGCAAAGGCAGTTTTCCAGGTATGAAAAAAGACAGAACGTTTAATATCGTTTTTGTGAATGAGAATCATGGAATTGGCGTAGGTACAGAGAAACAACCGGATAAAACAATACAATACACAGGCAGCCGGATAGTAATACGAAAATACCAATAATAAAAAAGATAAATTATGCGATTTAAAATTTTGATCATATTTTCTTTAGTTGCTTTGAGCCTGAATGCACAGTCCTCCAAAAAAAATGAAAATACCAATAACCATATTCTTAACACATTTTGTAATCCGCTTGATCTACCTTACCGGTTTCAGCTTGACGGGAGCCAGCGTGAAGCTGCTGACCCGGTAATAGTTCTTTATAAAAATATTTACTGGTTGTTTGCATCGAAAAGCGGAGGTTATTGGAGTTCATCAGATCTTGTCAACTGGAAATTTATTGAACCTTCTGGATTGCCTCTTGAAATTTATGCTCCAACAGTTGTTGAGATGAACGGCAAACTTTATTTTCTTGCAGGAGACGGAGTATTTACAACAGACGATCCGGATAAAGGCAAATGGAGCCAGACAGCCACACTCAACAATAGCGCAAGTGATCCTGATTTGTTCCTTGATGATAATGGCCGTCTATATCTTTATTATGGTTGTAACGAAAATAAGCCTCTGATGGCAGTAGAGCTTGATACTCAAAAATTCCAGCCAATCGGCAAAGAATTGGAAGTGATTCATCCGGATATGCAAAACCGCGGATGGGAAGTTGCCGGTGATAATAACCTGGGAAAAACTGCGGGTGATACGGCAATAAAAAATTTCTTACCGTGGATAGAAGGTCCCTGGATGAACAAAATCAATGGAAAATATTACCTGCAATATGCCGCTCCCGGTACTCAGTTCAAATCCTATGCTGATGGTGTATTTGTATCTGATTCGCCGATGGGTCCCTTTAAATATGCTCCATACAGCCCGTTTTCTTATAAGCCAACCGGCTTTATAACCGGCGCAGGTCATTCGGCTACATTCGCTGATAAAAACGGAAAGTTCTGGCATATTACTACAATGGACATTTCAGTGCGCCAAATGTTTGAACGAAGGCTTGCTCTTTTTCCGTCGGGGATTTTACAAAACGGACAGTTAGTTACGAATACTTATCTTGGTGATTATCCTCAATTTGCACCGGGAACTGTAAAAAATACATTACAGAACAATTCACCCGGATGGATGCTGCTTTCTTATAATAAACCTGCAAAAGCTTCTTCAACTCTTCCAAGTGCCGGACTGCAGAATTTCAATCCATCAAATGCATTTGATGAAGAAGTCAGGACCTGGTGGGCGGCAGCTACAGGCAATCCGGGTGAATGGCTTGATGTAGACCTTACTAAAAGTTGCCGTATCAATGCTGTTCAGATTAACTTTGCCGATCAGGGGGCAAAAGCTTTGGGGCGTTTACAAAACGACGGATATCAATATTATGTTGAAGCATCGGCTGATGACAAAAATTGGGAAATAATTATTGACCGTCGTGATGCTCCCCGTGATGAACCCCACCATTATGTACAACTGGATAATCCCGTAAAAGCACGGTATATCAGGATAACCAATATACATTCGCCGGCAGAGAGCGTTTTTTCATTATATGATCTGCGGATTTTCGGTTCCGGGTTAGGAAAGCTTCCGCCTAAGGTTAACGGGCTTGCTGCCAGGCGGGATCATGCAGATCCACGCCATGCAAGTCTGTCGTGGACGGCTGCACCAAACACCGATTTCTATATTGTAAGGTACGGTATAGCGCCGGACCATCTATTTAGCAATTTCCAGGTGTATAAATCGAACACTGTAAACATTAATTCACTTAATGCAGGTGTAAATTATTATTATACGGTAGATGCAGTAAATGATACAGGTATAACACAAGGCGATAAAACATTTTTAATAAAATAATTATTTATATAACAGACAAGAACCTTACAACAGTAAAATATGGGTACATTAAGAAAAACGGCTATATAATATTCTCGAGGCGGGAAATTATTGCACGTCTTTTTTAATAATTCCTAAATTACAAACTTATATTACTTAAATAATTGTATCGCTATTCTTTAGCAGAAGAAAGTTCTGCGATACCCCCAGCTTTACTTAACTTTGACCATGAATATCCATAAAGCGCAATTAAAGCGAAACAGCACATCGGCATGATAAAACTAACAGACATATTGTAAACATCACCAAGATAACCCATCAGCTTCGGCATTATTGCGCCTCCTATAATCGCCATAACAATAAAACCGGATGCTTTCTTTGCCTGAATGCCAAGACCATAGATTCCCAGTGCAAAGATTGTAGGAAACATGATCGACATAAATAAAAAGCATAGGAAAACTGCAGAAACCGATACCCATCCGAGTTTGAGAGTAACAAGAAAACAAAGAAAAACATTTATCAGAGCATAAGCGCCAACCATTTTATGCGCTTTTAACTTCCTCAATATTGCAGCGCCTGTTGCCCGCCCTAAAAGGAATAATGGGAATCCAATCGTTCCCAATAAGAATGCTGCTCCCTTTTCGTTCACAAAGTAATTTCCGTTACGCATGATTGTCCGATCGATAAAAAACCAGCTCTTTGCCATATTCTGTGAGATGGCTGGAATTTCTTCAGTTATATAATTAATAAAAAAGCTGAAAATTCCTGCTTGTGCCGCTACGTATAAGAACTGAGCAGCCATAGCACCGGTAAAATGCGGGTGAGACCAAATTGAACGTTTTATGCCGGCAGGGTCGGGCTCGCTTAAATTGTATTCATCCTCAGTATTCAGGTCGGGAACATTTGCAAAATAAAAAATAACAGCCATTGCAAGAACTATAATTGCGATCACCATGTACGGAATATAAAGACGTCCCTGCGCAACTGCTGCACCTTTTGACGAATAAAAAAATGCACCTCCGATAATTGGTCCAAAAATCCAGCCGATTCCATTGAATGACTGAGCAAAATTAATTCGTGTAGCTGCGTATTTCTTTGACCCGAGTACTGTAGTATAAGGGTTTGCAACAGTCTCCAAAATAGTAAGTCCCATTGCAATCAAACAAACACCGGAAAGAAATGCCCAGAATGCGGAAATGTTGGTTGCCGGTATAAACCAGAACCCGCCTAATGACACCAGCATAAGCCCCGCAATTATTCCGCCTTTATACCCAAGTTTACGAGCCAGCCAGCTTGCTGGCAGAGCCATAAGAAGATATCCCAGGTAATGAGCAAACTGCACCCAGGCAGATTGAGCTTTGGACAGATGTAAATAATCCTGGAAGTGTTTATCCATTACATCAATCATTCCATTGCAGGTACCCCACAATAAAAACAAAGTGCTTACAAGCGCGAAAGTGAAAAAATAATTTTTACCCTCTTCAGTTCTGAACATTCTGGAAATATCCATAAAGCTTACCTTAGATATCTTATAAAATTATTTAAATGACTTTTAATTATACAGCGGGCTGAAATTATTTTCAAACTTTTAAAATTATAATAAGGGCGTTTTTAAAAACTAAAATTGAAATCCACAAGCCCTGAAAGGATCCTGGCATTTTCATTAGTCTTATTAAGCGAGAATGCGGTTTTTTTATATTTGACATAAATTTTCCTTTCTATTAAAAAATAATTCCGTATTGTTTTAACTCTTTTAACTTATTTTCGATATCCTCCTTTGAAGGAACATCGATTATTAATCCATCGGCTTTTACATCTTTTGCATTTTCTTCACAATTGTCCCTTGCATCCCAGAGCGTACTGCCGGTACCAACAACGGCGCCGCATTCATCAAACTTATTGATGTTAACGGCTAGGTATTCACCGTCAACAACAGCAAGATTCATTACCTTGACAAATTTTTTAACTTTATCCGGTACTTTTATAGGGAGATTATAATCCTCTGCCGTTGGACTTTTGAATACCGCTACAACGCCGTATTTATCCTCATACACCGGCTCAATCAATTCACCCCGGGCGCCGTAGTACATAATCTCACCCAGATTCTTAATCATTTCAAGCTGAAGCTGGTAAGGCGGATTCGGGAACCGGGCAGTGAAGTCTATAAAGAAAGGCGAGCAACTTTGAGCTACTCTTATTTCATGTGAAAAATGAGACCTTGTATTTTCTTTTTTAAATACCCCGGCTAATTTTTCATCTACGTACTGAATTTGTTCAGGGACAGATTCATAAGGGGCTATTTTACCGAAGTAATAACGGTCCTTATCTTCAATACCCCACAGGTAAGATTTTGGGTATTTACCGTCAACGGTGTAAGTATCTCCTCCTATTTCTACACCGTCAATTTTCTTTTGACGCAGGGCTTTATAAGTTTTATCAAACGGGGATAAATTTAATTCCAGCTCTTTCAATCTGAATTCGCTGCGTTCCCTGTCGTAATACTTTAAGGTTTCCAGATCCCCCCGGTACTCATTAATTTTTATAAACTCATCCGGCTTGATGTTCTTTGCAAGTTTTTCAATTCCTGTTTCAAAGATAGTTTCAGCAACAGGCATTTCTTGTTTATCGACCCATTCATAAAATTCCGATTTATTCCGTTCAAGCCATGATGTTGCTGCGCTTCCCCAAACAAGTTTGCCCTGCCTTCTTAAATATTCCTGTTCAGTGCAGTAATAACAATCGGGAAAGACGTAGAGGTCAATTTCATCACCGTCCACGTAATCCCAGATAGAATGAATTCTTTCAACTCCTTTTATCCCGGTACCGACCATATTAAATTTTGATTTCGGAAATCCGTTTCCTTCCCAGGGAGAGAAATATAAAACCTTTTTAAATTCTTCAGTCAATCGCTGGGCAAGCGGAGTAAAACTGCCGGTATCAAATACGCATACCGATAAATCTTTCAAGTTTACTTTTTTCATTTACATTACCTTTGCTATTCTATTAAGGATGTTTGGCACAGGGTTCCGGTTCACTTCCTCCGGATTTAGTCAGCCGGACAGGTTGTGAGTCGGGATCCAGTTTTTTCTTTTAATATTTTGCCTTCATTACTATCAACCTCCCATAAATCCAATTTATAACTTTAGAATTTATCCTTTTGGCTTGCCGCTATCGGGGTTAGTAATCTATTTTAGGTTTTGAAGTATTAGAATTATTAGTTTTTGACGGAGCCTTCAAGTTCGTTTTTGTCCATTTGGCGGCGCCGGCATCCCATTTATACCAATAACCGTCTTCGCCTTCTTTCATAGGGGGAACTTTATTGTCTGCGGCTTTACCGACAATTTTTATATCGCCGGGGTTATTCTTATCCCAGGTTATATCTACTTTCGTTCCTGCCGGATAACCGTCAGAATCCTTAGATAATTCAATAGTTCCTTTGCCCGTATATTCTTTCTCTTTAGGATTTGTAACTGCATCATTTACCGGGCTGCCGTCAGCATCAAATTCCTGTAACTTACCTCCGGGAGGGATTTCCTTCCAAGTATTTTGTACAGGCTGATAATGCCGGTGTGCATACTCGCCAAGGATATCAGCTAAAGCGATAGCATCATCCGGGTCAGCGCCGTTTTTCATAGCCTGAGCAATTACCTGCGCCCTGAATTGATTTGCTATGTCCATTCCTTTAGTGTAATTCTGCATATTGCGGGGATTTCCTGCTTCTAAGGGGCTTGTCCCTTCGTGGTAAGGCTGCCGTTTTTGCTGCTGTGGAGACGCTACACGAATGGGCAATTGATTTGGCTGTTCTGAAAGCAAAGACAACACATTTTGACTTGCCGGTGTCTTCTGTGCAGGCTGTACATTTTGCTGTCCTTGCGCTACAAGCGGATTAACCTGTTTAGGTAAGGGCTGTAAATTGTTTCCTATATTCTTCTCTGCGGATGAAACAAGCGGATTATTTGTCTGCTGCGGAGTTGGCTGTCCGGAAAGTAAAGATAACACATTTTGCCCGGCTTGCGGCTGCTGCGTAGTCTGTGTATTTGCAACAAGCGGATTACCGGTTTGCTGCTGACCTAAACCTTGTAATTGTTGCTGCCCTTTAGTATAGGCAGTCATAAGATTATTATAGTAATCCTGCTGCCGTTTTCTATTCCACATATCATTTAGGGTTGCAACCACCGGATCGATGCCACCCGTCTGCTGTACTGCCCTTGTTAAATCACCTTTTGCCATTTGGTTCTCCTTATAATGCTGCCAATAAAGCGGTCAATGCAGTGGTATCTTTGCCGGCAGGAATAGATAACGCTTTAGTCCCTGTCTGGATCCCTGCAAAAATATCAGCCAAAGTTCCCGGCTGTTGTTCCTGCTGTAATCCTACCTGTTCTTGCGTGCCGAGCCAATTTTGAAGTTGACCTGCCTGCTGGAATTGGTTTTGAACGTTCTGCTGATTTACACCTACCCCCTGCTGTGTAACGTTAAACGCATTTTGATTAAATAAGTTTTGCAGTCCTAAACTCTGCTGCGCCTGATTCGTTCCAAGTTGTGAAAGAGCGTTGTACTTCTGCTTATTCCCGGCATTAGCAATTCCCTTTTGAGTGTCCGTCAAAATACTCCCGCCTGTTATTCCCCTGGAAGCCATACTCTGAGCTGCATTTTTTTGCTGACCGGCTATATCCGCATTGGATTGATTATTTATACCGGCTCTCTCATTACCGTAAACAGCATTGAGATTTTGGGATTCCTGACCGTAACTAAACGGATTTTGATAATTTTCCCAGGGGTTTTGTACCTGCGTATTCATTTGGGAAAGTTGATTCCAAATATCCTGGGCTTTACTTGCATCTATTGCCGACATAATAACTCCTTATCCAAATTTACCGGTTGGTAATGATTTCATTAATATTTTTAAAGAACTTATCCAAAATGTATTGCTTGGACTTGATTCAACTGTTACGTAATAATCAATTACGCTTAAACCTTGCGGAAGCTGTCCAAAATACCTGCCTTCACTTGCACTCATAACTATTCCGGCTGTGTTTTCCCATTCCATATCATCATCCCTTTTAAAGTATATTGTAACTGTTATATCTGCATCGGATTGGAATTTTGCGGATAAATAACCCAACACCATCCTGCTATTGGACTTTAATTCCTCATCCGTCTGCACGGGTGAAAAGTTTAGAATTACAGGTATAGATTGTCCCTGGTCTGACATTTTATTTTAACCACATCATTAATGCTTTTATAAACCCTTTTCTCATCGCATAAATCACACCTGCAATAACCGCTAAAGCGAAAACTATCCAGAATAAAAACTTCAACACGAATGCAACAAAGTTTCCAAGTGCAACCATGATAGGGTTAGCGGCTTTAATAACTTGTGTCGTTTGAGTCTTATTCACTTGCGTCGTATCCGTGAATTTTACCGGTACAGGAATGATCGTCTGTACTACGTGAAGCGACGGTTTAGCTTTAGGCTTCTTAGGATTGATAACTTCGTTAATTGTTGTTTTTATTGTGTCGCCTTGTGGGGTCACTGACGTTTCATGCCAAGTTCCTGCTGAATCAGCAGGAATAATTTGAGCGTTCTGTATTGGTTGTACCGGAATATTAACGGTATGCGTCTGAATCGAAGTCGTATCTTTTGTTGTTGTGATAGTAGAAGCGCAGCCGGAGAAAATTAAGAAATATGTTACAATAAATATAAAATTGAAGATTAGATATATTTTTTTCATAATAAATTATCCTTTAATTGTCTGAACT
>CAZUCY010000038.1:20726-27975 GCA_964618785.1 uncultured Ignavibacteriaceae bacterium
TTAATTGTCTGAACTTTTGATTTCTAATGATTAAATGATTTATCATAGTATTATTCCTTTAGACTAAACCTTAAAGGTTGATGAAAACCTTTAAGGTTTTCGCTTGTTTTAATCAGCCGGTAGGCAGGCGTAATCCAAAAATCAGTTATGTTGTTTTAGTCTCTCCGAACTTCTGTGCAACTTTGCCGGTTACGACTGTTAAGAGAATTAAAACTAAGTTCAAGTCAGGATGCCAAACACCTATTGTAAAGATTGAATGCATATAATCCACAATTAATGCGATTGCAATCAGGAATGATAACAACCTCGATGAAGAAAACTGTCCGTTATCTTCCTGCAAGAACTGTAATATTTTCATATTAACTCCTTTATTTTTTAATAAAAAATTCCGCTATCTGCATCATTACAAGAATTAGTACAGCGTATTTATAAAATTTATCCGAAATCTTTATCAAACTATGTCTATCATAAAGCATCTGGAAGAACTCATTCCGCTTATAAGATATATGCCTGCCGCCGCCGTTCTTTATGCAGATTTCGTTCATTAAATCTACCTTACTGCCCAATGAATCAATTTTGTCATTCATTGAATCCAACAGCTCTCTTATTTCAGTATCCATTTTTTTACTTTCAGACATTTTCTTACGGTAATAATCCCTGAATCTTTTTTATTATCACATTTGACATTCTTACAGCGCCGGTAGAATTCGGATGAAGCAGTGCGCCATCATCTTGTAAAAAAGTTCTTATGTTATAAGTGTTCCAGCCGCAGTCCTCATTCAGGTCAATCACAGGGATACTGTTTCTTTGTCCTATCAGTTTGACTGCATTTGCATAATCCCTTGTAGTTAAACCCAGAGTATTAGTGTAAGCATTAACCCAGGGCGAAGGAACCTTGGCGTAAAGTTCGCCGTAAGTTGTAGTAAGCAGAAAAATTCTTGCAGTTGGAAATTTCGTTACAACTTTTTGAATCCAGATATTTAATGCACCACAAAAGGTAGTGGAATCGCTACTGCTCGTATCGCCTAAAGCTATATTTTGCGCCCAATCATTAGTACCGCCTAAAAGAGTAATGATATTAGTACCTGAAGGAATCCGCCCTATTCTGTAATTTGAACACATCGCCGTTGTATCCGTTGATCCTGTAAATGATACCGTTGTTCCTGCAATGCCAAGATTAGTATTTATAATATTCAGTGCTTTTGCAACGGCAGGCTGCCAATAATCTTCACCTGTAATACTATCGCCATCGGAAGCCCATTTCAAAACAGGCGGTGATGCCATAAATGGAGTTAAGTACTGCCAATTTGAAGTATAGCCATAAGGCACAAAGAATGTCTGATTTGAACCTGCTTCATATTGCGCTTGTAAATTTGCAATATTGGCGCTATCCATCGTTATACGAGTGTAATAACACCCGGCAGGAATAGTATCAGGGAAAGCCCCCGCCGATTTGCCCGAAACAAACACCTGACTTGAATTATAAAATGCCCTGTAAGGAATTGTTGTATTACAGGTATAAACCGCACCCGGCGTAACCGGTATAAAATAAGAAGCATAACCGCCGTAATATCCTGTTTGCCTTGAGCCATCAACCCAACTTATAAGACAATCCTGATATGCTGCTGCGCTGTTAAATAAATTTTTAGATACTGAAAACATATTTGAAGTTTGTGCGGGAGTAATTACATTATTACCCACCGTAATCGGTACAACGCCATCCAAATCCTGCAGAACATAAGTATAGGGCACATAAGTTGTTGATGCTGTTCCTGCTTCAAACTGACAAGTTGATAATTGAGATGAAGGTAAAGAAATACGGATATACCAGCATCCAGTGGGAATAGTTAAAGGATAAGTGCCTGACGAATCTCCTGAAACAAATACTTGATTAGAATCATATACAGCATAATACGGAATAGAAGTATTGCACATATAAGTCTGTCCCGCAGTTACCCTGATATAATCAGAAGCATCATCGCTGCCTGCTGCCTGTAATTGTCCTGTAGACCAATTAACAAAATAGCCGACATTTGCGGTTGCGGAATTAAATAAGTTTTTCCCCCGTGTTAAAAACTTTGTTTTATAATATGGAATACTTGTATCGGCAATTGAAGGCGTAATAACCTGCAATGCAGTATAGGGCAGATAAGGTGAAGGATATGAAGTTGAAGCGCCGTTATAATTTTCTATCTGAACACCTGCAAGACTGCCTGTAGAATTAACATTAAGCGTGAACCTTACATAAGCAACACCCGAAGCACCTGTTATATGAGCATTATTTGTGCTTGCACCCGAAATAACATTTTTGCCTATATCATACTGCACATTTGAAGTTCCGCCGCCAGCATTAGCATTACAGTATAATGATTGTCCTGTGATAATTGGAATATAACCTGTAATCGAATATGAAGAACCTGCATAAAGAGTTCCGTCACTTCCCATGAAATAACCTCTTATATTATTCGGGTCATTCATATTAAATTTATTCTTACCTACAACTGCAAAAGAAGTCTTTCGTGGAGTTACTGCGCCGTCAACTATACTTGATTCCACCACAGACCCCGTTGAGTTGATGAATAAAGTATCTATTGCAGAATAATGCTTAGACTTTAAAGTCCCGTTATACCTTAAAGTATCATTATAAAAACTCCAATCGTTAAAATCCATATTGGATGATATTTGACTAAGCAGCACGTATTGACTTAATGTAGGATATAAACCAGTTGTTGCAAGATAACTATTCAAATTGCTTAAAGTTAACTGCCTGTTTACATAACCGGCTGACGAAGCATCCTGTACCGGGAATAAAGTAGAACCCAATAATGATGACGAAGGCAGAGAGCTTAATCTTATATAAGTTGTTTGTGCATTTATTGCACTAACTAAAATTATAAACAAGAGAGTTGTTAAAATCTTTTTCATAGTCATTCCTTTTAGTGCATTGAATACTGAAATATTGTTACGTGTGCATATCCCGCCATGTACATCCCATAACCATTTGAACTAAACGATATTCCCAAAGGCTCACTATCCTGTGAACCAACCTGTGTATTTAATGAAGCATAGGCAGCCGTACTTATATTTCCGGCAGTTGATAAATTATATTGATATACCGTTTGATTATTATATCCTAGAATATACATCCTCGTCCCATTAGGACTAACCGCCATTGATTGAGGAGAAGTGGTTTGTGAACTAATAGATACATTTAATGAAGCGTAAACAGCGGTTGAAATGTTCCAAGCAGTTGACAGAGTGTACTGATATACTGTTTGAGTAACATTTCCCAGCATATATAGTTTTGTACCATCGGAACTAAGCGCTATTGATTGAGGAGTACCATCCTGTGAACTAAGTACTACGCTCAATGAAGCGTAAACAGCCGTAGAGATGTTCCAGGCGGTTGACAAGACATACTCATATACTGACTTAGTGGGATTTCCTAACATATATAACTTAGTACCATCGGGACTAAATACTATTTGCAGGGGTTGAGAATCTTGCACTCCGACCGATATACTTAATGAAGCGTAAGCAGCTGTGCTTACATTAAATGGCACTGATAAATTATATTCATATACCGTTGCATGATTATACCCCATCATATACATTTTTGTTCCATCGGAACTAAATACTACTCCACGAGGTTTACCGTCCTGCGAACTTACCGATATACTTGCTGTATAGGCGGCAGTACTAATATTCCAAGTAGAGCCGGTAGCAATAATCTGATAATAAAAATATGGATCAAGATTATCCTGCGCTAAGACTGCACTGACGAATATCATCAAGAATAAAATTATTCTTTTCATGTTAATTACCCCATGTTACAAACTGAAAAGATTGCACATCCGCTTTATAGGCACAGCTTTTTATATAAATATTCTGATATGCCGAAACTAAAGTTTTAGGTAAAGGTATAAGTCCGCCTGTACCGACAATTATTGTATATGTTCCGGCTGTAAAAGACGAGTTAGGGCAATACTCAATTGAATCTCCGGAAGGTATGCTTATATATCCCTGCCATGAAGTCTTGCCTGAAAATACAGACGCTAAATAATTAGCTGTATCTACAAGCGGAGTAAGTTTCCTGCTTAGCGTATCCACCCTTGAATAACTTATGGTATCATTAAACGAATGCCAAACAGATGCGGGAATATTATAAGAAGCTATCTGGCTTTGAATTGCTTTAACAGAATCAATTGCCTGCCAAATGGAAAGCTGATTAGCCGCCGTGGCTAAAGTTGCAGCCGTTGTCGAATCAATAATCACTTCCGACCTGTAAGCATCCTTCAGCCAATCGAAAGCCCTGTTATCAAGGAACTGACTTGACTGCGTAACCGGCGGCTTGTTTGGATTCTGCGCCCGGACGCTTACCGAAATCAACAGAACCGCAATAAAAATTATTTTCTTCATTTTATTTATCCTTAACTATTGTTATATCTTTTTTATAGTCTTGTTTAATATCCTAAACCTCCAAGGTTCAGGAAAACCTTGAAGGTTGTTTCGACATAAGATTATAAAAATGTACTTCCTTTTTTAAACCTGCCGTTAATCTTTATGTATTCAGAATGACTTCCATCTGAATTCTCTACCAAGAACCTTGCACCATCTGCCGTTGTGTTTTCGGCAGGTAACTTTTTTACTACCGTCCCTGCCGCCTGTATAATATCATTTAACATAGGATGAAGTTCAGGTTTTAAAAAGTTCTTGTATTTTTTTAAATCCATATCAGTTCATTCTTTTTCTTACGTTCCCACCACCTCTCCGCCATCATCCGATATGACTTCACCCGTATCGTCTGTGGGGATTGTTGTAACAAGTTCTGTGTTCTCTTCATATATAATCCCTTTTGAAAGGAAATTAAGTTTTTTATTTACACTTACCCTGTAGATTTCAGGATAGTTATACTTTTGTTCCTGGATCCAGCCGTTTTTGCTTAATAAGAATTCGGGGTTAGTATTCGGGGTTGCAATCGCACCGTAAACCCTCACTCTGTAAGTATTATACTGATCCCTTACACAAAAGAGTAAATTTTTATTTGCCAGCGCCTGATATAAATCTCTTATGGTATTCTCAAGTAAAGCTTTAGGATTTAATCCTTCCCCGATGTTAAGCATGTATATATCTTCATCATCGCACCAGAAAATAATACCGTTAATGTTTACTATTGAATCTCTTGAAATGACTCCTACATTAAATACCGGGTTTCTTGCAATGCCGGTATCGGGGTCAATGGCGGTTATACAGTTATTCATAAGAATAAGGAGTTCCATAGTAGGCAGTAAAATCATTCCTATTACTTCATAACTTTCAAAAGTGTCAAGCTCCCTGTAATTATCGGCTGTTGCAATATCCCACATGAATGAATTTGCGGAGTTAATAATGCTTACATAAATAAACCCGTCTAATCTTTCACCGCCTACATAAGGATTAAGGAAATAAGTGCTGCCATGGAAAACTAATGCCTGATCCCATCCCATAACGAGTGAAGCGCCGGGAGTATAGCCAAGACTATCGCTCATTTCGATGCCATTTTGCACTGAAGACGTATAGCTTGCCAATTCATTGGCTTTTATAGAGATTAAATCAAACCAAAAAGTTGTACTTTGATTAAATGTAGAAATGGCAAAATAAGAAGGCGTACCTGAAAAACTTGGCGATAAGACTACCTGATATTGTGCGAAAGATGTAGTAACATTAAACATGCCTTCATCTAAAGTGTTCATATTTTCATCTAATATAGACACATAGATACCGATTGCAGCGGAAGCTTTCAGGTATAAGCTGATAAGAAATTGCCCATAATTGCCGAGGGAGATTGGGAATATTGCGCCGACACCACTTGAAACAGCTGCCTTTATTGAATATGTAGAACTTGCTCCGGGGGTATCGACTGTTACGGATTCAACTCCCGGTGTAAAAGGCTGCCAGGTTCCTATTGAATCTGTTTCATTGGCAATGCTTGCGGCATCAGCTTCCGTATATAGTTCCGATAGTGAAGGGGATAAAGTCAATTCCCCGCTATTAACTATCTGCCATGTATTATTTGTCCCGCCTGTTTCGCCTTCATTCCTTAAATAATATTCAAATATTTTATAATAAGTAATCCCATCGGTACTTACATAAAGGCAAAGACTTGTAGCTCTTAAGCTGTCTTTGCCAAGAATAATATAAGGACTTAATTGAATCCCCTGTCCGGATTGCACATAAACGGCAGAGCTGTCTACTAAAATTTCCTCGTAATTATCCAGCTTCACGGTAAGGTCAAAATAATAAACCGGTAATGTTAAAGCGCCGCTTGTTATGGTTGTATTAAGACCATAAATTGAAGTATCGGGAATAAACGGCTCCATTATTACTTTATTAATTGAAGCGAAAGCAGTGAGTGCAGCGCTTGTCAAATCAGAAGGTGTTGTGGAAAAATTAAAATTATTTAACAATAAAGAAGTATTTCTATAGCCGATTGCAATACCTGTCCTGACAGCTCCCGTAGAACTATTTGCTTTCCCCCCGAATCCTATTCTTAAATCGTCATTTACTTTATGAAATACTATCTCATCAGCCGCACAATTATAAATTTCAGCAAGGCTATTAAGGTCATAGTAACTTTGCATCAGCATAATTACATCGCCTAAATTCCACAAGCTATTATAAAGCGTGTGGCAAATTCTTGTATTTGAACCATCGGCTACTGAAGTAATCACTTTTGCAAATTGATTCTGCGTTACATTGTACGCAGTCCAGCCGACTAAAGCTCCGGTTCCCAATCCCTGCGCTGCATTGCCGTAGACCTCAAGCATATTCTGTGTATTATGATACAAAGCGCCTGTAGTTACATTTGTAATTATAATCCTGTTAAGCCACTGCCAGGCATCAATCCAAGCCGAGCCGTTCCAATAAGGGCGTATCCAGAAACAAAGCGCATTTTGAGTATTTGAAAGTCCGCTGCCGGTAAGGGCAGTAATAGTTCCTTTTTGAATTAAGCAAGTAATTTCCTGTCCCGCCGGTACGGCTTGCTTATCCATGAACATTTCAAAATTCAGGAAACTTGAATTAGAAATCGTAGGGTCTGAAGGCGCAGAATATTTTAAGGCATAACCCGGACGTAAGGATATTTTACCCGGGCTATCATGGGTATGTGCATTAAGAATTAGCCGGGCAAACTTACGACCTGCCGAATCAATATTTGTTGCCATCCCCAACGCTTGCGCAAATTCAACTTCCTGCCAATTCTGCTTTGCCA
>CAZUCY010000039.1:0-27699 GCA_964618785.1 uncultured Ignavibacteriaceae bacterium
ATCATTATATGCTTCTATAGGGATAGATATTGATCTTGATACAATTAAAAACACGGGTAATATTAAGAATACACAAGGTTATACTTTAACACTAACTGATAATTGGAAAACTTTAAAAGACATTTCTATTTTAGATTTTTTTAAAACGCCATTAAAAGGGACAAAATATATAAACGATATAATCGGTTCGTATATTTCCGTTATTGCCCTGCCTGAAGGTGATTCTTCGGAAAATTATATTGATTACAAGCTGACCAATTCCTCCGCCGGAAAATACCGTGTAAGGTATTCTGAGAAGATTGATTTCAAAAAAGACTTTACACAATTCTTTGAATATTCCTGCGGCACAAAAAAATACCTATTAATTCTTACTGCATCGAAATATACTTATGATAAGTATAAAGACGATTTAAACAATATTATCAACTCATTTTCAATCAATTGCTGAAGCAGGACTCTTTAATTTTTTTTTGAAAATTCAAATTAAATAGTATGAACATTTATCTAATTCGTCATGGTGATACCGAAAAGGTATCAATCGGGAAAAAAGATTTTGACAGAGAGCTTACCTCATCGGGAAGAATAAAGTTAAAATCCGCAATCTTAAACTGGAAAAATATCATTAGGGAATTTAACTTTATAGTAACTTCTCCTTTAGTTAGGGCGGTTCAAACAGCAAATATCATTGCTGAATTATACGGCACCGGAAATAATATCCTGATAGATAAAAAGCTATCACCAGGCAGCAGGACAGAAAGTTTAATCGAAATTGCTAATTCATTGGAAAGCGAAGAAATTGCTTTCGTGGGACATCAGCCGGATTTATCGGAGCAGCTTTCCGATTTAATATCCACTAAGAGCGCTTATATTGATTTTAAAAAGGGAGCAATAGCCAAAGTTTCTTTTGGAAATAAAGTAAGTATTGCCAAGGGAACATTAGAATTTTTAATTCCATCTTCGATTTTTAATCCCCCCTCTTATTAGTAAAAAAAAGGACAGACGGCTACACAAGAATCATACTTACCGCTGCTTCCTTCCGGACCTGACGGGGTTAGGCACTATCCTGTTAACCGCTGCCCAAATATTTGCCTCTTTTCATTTAATGCGGGATACAAAAATTTAAAGCCCATACTGCTATTCTTAGCATTAGCTGAAAGATATGTGACTATATTTCTCTTTCAGAAATTCCAATTCTTTTATAATTGCCTCAAATTTTCCAATCAATTCCTCAAAAAGGCTTTCCGAATAAGAAGTAGGAACGTTATCTTTTGCAGAGATTTCTATTTTATTGCATATATCCGAAACAAAATCAATTCCCAGAGTAAGGCTACTCCCTTTAATTTTATGGGCACAATATTCAAGCTGGATATTATTTTTTTGTTCAATGCACTTTTTAATACTTGCTAACGATTGAGGGAAACTATTTATATAAATATCGAGAAGTTCGATAAAAAAATCCACATCTTCCTGTGATTTAATATCCCGAATTAAATCAATTTTATTTTCATCTATCAATTTCATTGTGTCGTGCTTCTCTTCCTCTATGGAAAGTTTGGAATTTTTTTCCACATATATAGATTCTGCCCATTTTTTCAGCATTTCGTAAAGTTCTTCTACTTTAACCGGTTTGCTTATATAATCATCCATTCCCGCTTCAATACATCTTTCCTTATCACCATGCATGGCGTTTGCCGTCATCGCAATTATTTTAGGACGCAAACTTTTATTAAACATCTGAGTAATCATCTGTGTAGCTTCAATTCCATCCATATCCGGCATAAATATATCCATCAACACAACATCATAGTTAATTTTGCGTAATGCTTCAAGTACTTCATAACCATTTGCAGCAACATCTGCTCTAAAGCCAAGCTTCTCCAATATTTTCAAGGCAACTTTCTGATTTATTACATTATCTTCAGCTAATAAAATCCTAAGAGGACGTTTACGCCCCAGTTCATTATCAATTTTCGATTGAATTTTTAGTTTTTCAGATTGAGTTTTATCTTTAACGCTTAATACAGAGGCAAGACAATCGTAAAGTTGCCTGTACTTTAGCGGCTTATTAATAAAAGCAGATAGTTTAAGGTTTCTAAATTCAGCAAGGTTTTCTTTTTTTCCAATCGAAGTTAAAATAACAATCGGCAATTCTTCTCCTTTATCGAATCTTCTTATCTCTGAAGCCAAATTAATTCCATCCATAACAGGCATTCGATAATCAAGAATTGCTGCATCAAATGATTCACCGGAAGCAATTAGTTCCAGAGCTTCAGCCGGTGATTCCATGACACACGGCTTCATACTCCAATTTTCCAACTGTGTTTTTAACGCAATAACACATGTCCTATTGTCATCAACTATTAAAATTTTCTTATCTTTAAAGCGTAGTGAATTTTCCTGGGTATATATACTTGATATTGAAGGAGAGGATCCTGCAAGAATTGTGAAGAAGAATATTGATCCTTCATTAACCTTACTCTCCAGCCACATTTTACCACCCATCATTTCAGCCAGTTTTTTACTTATTGCAAGCCCCAGCCCGGAACCGCCGTGCATTCTTGTTGTTGATGTGTCCACCTGGCTGAATGCTTTAAATAATTTATTCATCCTGTTTTCAGGAATACCGATGCCTGAGTCTTTTACCGCAAAAAGTATTTCAAAATTATATTTATCCAGTTGCTTACATGAAACAGAAAGGAATACCTCCCCCCTTTCAGTAAATTTAATTGCATTATTAAGAAGATTAATAAGAATCTGTTTAAGTCTTGTAATGTCTCCATTTATCGATGGAGGGACATTATTCTCTATTAAGTAAGCAAGGTCAAGACCTTTTTCGCTTGCTTTTGATGCCATCATGTCAAGAGAATCTTCAACACAATCTCGAAGATCAAACGACTGCATTTCAAGTTCCAACATATCAGATTCAATTTTAGAAAAATCGAGTATATCGTTTATTATTACCAATAATTGATCACCGCTTAAACGGATCGTCTCTACAAATTCTTTTTGTTCCTCATCAAGATCGGTATCCAGCAGGAGTCCTGTCATCCCGATAACACCATTCATAGGATTTCTTATTTCATGGCTCATTAAAGCAAGGAATTCACTCTTTGCCTTAGTACCTGCTTCGGCTTTAATTATTGCAGAGTCCAGCTCTTTATTTTTCCGGATCAACTCCTCCTTGATACTATCCTTTTTAATAATTGCTCCGAGCATTGATGCCATTGTAACTAAAAGAGATTCTTCATTTAGCGTCCAGGTCCTGTCGGATTTACATTCATCAAAACCAAGAAAACCCCAGTATTTTTCATCAATCATTATAGGAGCAATAATAATCGACTTAATATTTCTATCGACAAAAATATCATTGTGTTCCGGCGGCAGTTTTTTTACTAAAAGCGAAATTGTTTTACCAAGAGATAAATTTTCATAAAATTTAAAAGTTCCGAACCTTGTATAAGGAAGTTTCTGAAATAATGGATTATTAATTTGAGATTCTGTGCCCTTAGAACACCATTCGTGTAACATTGTCATATACATTTCTTCAGTCTCGTCAACAGTCTTATGTTTAACAATATATACACGGTTTACTTGAGTAGCAAAGCCCAAAAAGCCGAGGGCAGTATTAAAACCCCGGGCGGGATCATTTATAGAAATTAGAGTTTTAGTGGCTTCAGCTATTGCTTGAAGCAGCACATCTTTTTTCTTAAATAACCATTCATTAGCTTTTCGTTCAGAGATATCTCTGAAAATACTCAGTAATAATTTATTATTATTTATATCCCTTATAAATGAATGAGAAACTTCAAGATCGATTGTCGATATATTTTTTAACCTGTAACTTCCTTCATAACTGCTGAGGAATGAATCGTTTTTAAACCTAATCAAATAATTATTTAAAATATCCCGTGAAGTATCATTTGAATAAGCAGATGAAAATAATTGCCCCTCTATTTCCGATCTGCTTAAGCCAAACATTTTTGCATAAGCGTCATTGCACATAAAGACATAACCCTTTTCATCCGTCAGTAACATACCCTCGGATGATTTATTCCAAACATTTTCAAAAACACTTTCGGAAGTTCTTATGTACTTCTCAGCTTTCAGCCGTTCATTTAATTTCTGAAGCCTGCCCCGTCCAACTGGCATTCCATCCGTTTCAATTACTTCCGCATTAAAATCCATTGAAACTAAATCACCTGCTTTATTTTTGAGCACCATGTCCTCACAATAAATGCTTTTTTCCTTGAAAAGCCTCATTAAAATTCCGGATGTTCTTTCTATTTCAGATTCAAGAACAAAATCATTAAACATTTTACCGATCAACTCTTCCGGCTCATAACCCAATTGTTCTCTACAGTTCTTGCTGATAAAAAGTATTTCTCCTTTATTTGAGAAGTTGAGGGAGACATTTGATGCAGATTTTTCTATCCCTTTATTCTTATTATAAGAAGCAATATGCTTAACAATATCTTTTGTATAAATAGAATATTCCGAGGGGATTACTTTTTTGTCAAGTAGTTTGAGGAGAAATTTTCCAAAGTTGTTTAATTCTTCTTCGAGTACGGTTTTTTTATTTTTTTTCGACTTTTCCACCTAAAAAACATAATTTCCAATTTACAACTAAAAAAATGAATTTATTTTATATTTTTAATCGTTAATAGAGCAATAACAAACAAAGTTACAAAAGAATAATAATCCGAAGTTTTAAATTAAGCAAATCAATCGGAAATACAATAAATACTTTGTCTTTTATCCATATTCAATATTATATTATTTTATCAATTTAACATGGTGTTACTCAGAATAATGGGTTTCATATTTATCAAGCAGGTTTCTGATCACTTTTTGATACGGGAGCCGTATTTAACGACAATTTTTTTAAATAATTAACGCTTGATTTACTTAGATTTAAGGTGACCTTTCCATTCATTTCCTTAAAGCTCAATTACATGATTTGGGACATTTCTTAATTATTTATTCATTTTTAAGTATAGAACGGTTGATATAGTAATTAAGTACGAAGGCTAAGATAATTAACTAATTATACAAAAAGTAAATCAAGTACTTATATTCAATTCCCTTTTCAGAAATTCTCCAGTAAGACTATTCTTGTTTTTCACAATCTGCTCTGGCGTACCTTCGGCAATAATTCTTCCGCCTTCATCCCCGCCTTCGGGCCCAAGATCAATTACCCAGTCGGCTGTTTTAATAACATCAAGATTATGCTCGACAACAATAACCGTATTCCCTTTATCAACAAGCTTATTTAAAACCCTCAATAAGATATTCACGTCTTCAAAATGCAATCCTGTTGTAGGTTCATCAAGGATATAAAGAGTTTTACCAGTGCTTACTTTACTTAATTCTGTCGCAAGCTTAACACGCTGTGCTTCACCTCCAGATAACGTAGTAGCTTGTTGACCAAGCTTTATGTAGCCTAAGCCAACATCATTAATTGCTTTTAATTTTCTCTTAATTCTGGGAAGATCCTCAAAAAAATCAAGCGCTTGGTTTATCCGCATTTCAAGAACGTCTGCAATAGACTTAGTTTTATATAAAACCTCCAGAGTTTCCCGGTTATATCTTTTGCCACGGCATGCTTCACATTCCACATAGACATCGGGGAGAAAATTCATTTCAATTTTTTTAAGACCGTCGCCGCCGCACTCTTCACATCTTCCGCCTGCGACATTAAAGCTGAACCGCCCTGTACTATACCCTCTCATTTTCGATTCAGGAAGCTGCGCATATAAGTCTCTTATAAAAGTAAATAGCCCGGTATAAGTTGCCGGATTGGATCTTGGAGTGCGCCCAATCGGCAATTGATCAATCTCAATAACCTTATCAATATATTCCAATCCTTCAATAGATTTATAGGGAAGGGGAACAACCTTAGATTTATATATTTTGTTCATTAATATTTTGAAGAGGGTTTCATTTATAATAGTTGATTTACCTGAACCACTTACACCGGTTATTAAAGTTAGCGTTCCAAGTGATATTTTTAGATTTACATTTTTTAAATTATGCCCATTTGCGCCCTTCAAAATTAAATAATTACCGTTTCCCTTTTTTCTCTCCGTTGGTACCGGAATTTGTTTTCTGTAAGTAAGGTATTCAAGTGTTAGTGAATCAATTTTATCTTTTGATTCAATTAATTTCTTAGTTTCTCCAGCTAAACAGATTTCACCGCCATGCTCGCCGGCTCCGGGACCAAGGTCTATCATGTAGTCAGAGTTCTCCATCGTCTCACGATCATGCTCAACTATAATTACGGTATTACCTAAATCTCTTAAATTCTTAAGTGAATTAATAAGTTTTAAATTATCGCTTTGATGAAGCCCTATGCTTGGTTCATCAAGTACATACAGCACACCTGCAAGCTGTGAGCCAATTTGAGTTGCCAAACGTATGCGCTGGGATTCACCGCCGGATAGAGTTCGTGCGGAACGGTCTAACGTCAAATAATTCAAGCCGACATTTAGAAGAAATTTCAGCCTCTCCGTAATTTCTTTTAGAATAGGTTTAGCAATAATCCCATCATTACCCGACAAATGAAGTTTGTTAAAAAATTCTTCTGCTTTTGCGATAGATAAGTTCGTAATCTCGCTGATATTTTTTCCCTGGAATTTTACTGCTAATGATTCCTGTTTAAGCCTGCCCCCTTTGCAGTCGGGACACGGTATCGTGTTCATGTATGATTCTACCCATTCCCGGATATTATTTGAAGAAGTAGTATTATAATAATTTTTCAAGTGATTTGTCAAACCTGCGAACCTGTGCAGGTAGGTAACTGGTTTGCTTGTTCCGTAAGAATACGAAAAAGCAATCTTATCTTTACTGCCGTTTAAGAGAATTTCCATCTGTTCAATAGTGAGGTCCCTAAGAGGAGTATCAAAATCGAACCCGTATTTTTCAGCGACAGCTGTTAACTGGTTAAAAAACCATATAGAGCGCGGCTTGCCAAGCGGCGCAAGTCCTTCATCATTAATTGTTTTATCCCAATCTGGAATCATTAAATTTATATCAATCTCTTTTTTCTCACCGAGTCCTTCACAGGCCGGGCAGGAACCATACGGTGAATTAAATGAAAACGAGTTAGGAGCTAATTCCCGAAAGCTTATTCCGCAGTCCAGGCATGCAAGATGTCGGCTGAAAACATAATCCTGAGAATTATCATTTGCTATGACAATTCCATTGCCATAGTTCAATCCAACTTCTATAGATTCCGTCAACCTGATTCTTGAACTTTCATTTACAATAAATTTATCAATTGCTATCTCTATATTGTGAATTTTATATCTATCAATCTGGAGACCTTTCTTGATTTCATGAAATACATTATCAACTCTCACTTTTAGAAATCCATCTGAAAGAATTTCCTCAAAAAGTTCCCTATAATGTCCTTTCCTTCCCCTAATAACAGGCGCTAGAACATATATTTTTTTGCCGGTCAATGTTTGTATAATAGAATCAATAATTTGTGAAGATGATTGCCTTGTTACCGGATTGCCGCAATTATAGCAATAAGGAGTTCCAAGCCTTGCATACAAGAGTCTCAGGTAATCATAAATTTCGGTTACTGTTCCAACAGTTGACCGCGGGTTTCCGGAAGCAGATTTTTGTTCAATAGAAATAGCAGGGCTTAAACCTTCGATTAAATCGACATCCGGCTTTTCAAGCATATCAAGGAACTGCCTTGCATAAGCTGAAAGAGATTCAATATATCTTCTCTGACCTTCGGCATAAATAGTATCGAAAGCTAATGATGATTTACCAGAACCTGATAATCCGGTAATTACCGTAAAAGAATCACGCGGTATCTCTAAATCAATATTTTTTAAGTTATGCTCTCGAGCGCCTTTTATTACAATAGTATCTTTTTCCACAGGAAGCCAAATTTTGAAAATTTAAAATATTATATTACTTATCATATGTTTGAAAAGCAATTTAATTTGCTTTATATCGCCCGTTTTTTCTATACAAAAACAGCAAATTTTGATGAATAAAGTTGAAGAAATAAAAACAATAAAAAAATCAGCTGAAAGGGAATTTAAACAGAAAGGATCACTTTTCTTAAGTAAATCTTTCAACATTCCATATGAAAGAATAGCTGAAGAAGTTCTTAATAGACTTAGAAAAGAATTTTTTGACGCGACTCACCATTGTTTTGCTTATAGATTGAACTCTTTAAGCAATGAAAGTAATTTCAAATATTCCGATGATGGGGAGCCCTCCGGTACCGCCGGATTTCGAATTTTGAATGCAATAGACCATTACGGGCTTACAAATTGTTTAATTGTTGTAATAAGATACTTTGGGGGCACAAAGCTTGGAATTGGTCCATTAGGAAGGGCATACTATTATTCTGCACTTAATGTACTCGAAGTTTCAGGAATAATCGTTCAAAAGCCTTACCAAGAAATTACATTAACCTGCACATTTCCACAATTAAATTTCATATATAGAATTCTTGCAGCTCACGATGCTAAAATACTTAATACTTTTTATGGAAATGAGGTTAAATTCATATGCCTGGCGGAAGCAAATAAAACAGAAAGTCTTAAATGGGACTTAACCGAGGCTTCTCAAAATCAGATCACAATTTCAATAAGTGAGGTTTTAATATACATCTAATCCGCATTCTCGTTTGCAGCTTAAAATATTTTGCAACATAAAATATTTCTTAATTAGCTTGCTTAAGTAAAAGTGATTAACGAAATTTAATACTAACAATAATTAAATTAAAGAATGCTAAAAAAAGAAGATATAAGCCAAAATGCAAAAATACTTGCCGAATTGACCTTCAGCCTAATGACTATATGTCAGAAAAAAGAAAGCAAATTAGCGGAACAGAGTGGACTAACGCAAGCGGAGTTTAAATGTCTGCGTTCTTTCGGTAGGGAAGAATGTCTTAACAATAAAAATATAGCCGAAAGGATGAACTTAAGCCCAAGCAGATTAACAAGAATCATTAACAATCTTGTTCTGAAAGGGTATATTATCAGAGAAATTAATAATACAGACAGGCGTAATATGTGCGTTGCTCTATCCGTTAAAGGAATACAAATTGTTCAACTTTTAAGTCAATCTTATCTTGATATCCACACAGAAATCCTTGAAAATATTGATGAATCGCAGCTTCCGCCGCTAATTAACACAATGACTAAATTACTTTCGATTTTACAAAATGGAGCACAAAAGTTCAAGTGATTACATGAGGCAATTTGGGAGTAAAGAATAGGTTGAGAGTGCATTCCCTTATCTAAATATCCTTTTTTTCTCATTCATATATAATTTTGTCCATTCCAAATCCGATAAAAGCTCATTAATATTTAAAAATCCCTGCTGTGTTAAATCAAAATATGTCTGTTGGAAATGTAATTTGAGATTTTCTTCGGCGCCGGAGATAATCTCTTGTATTTTAATAACAGCTTTATTCATATTATCAGAAAAATCTTTTTTTATTTGTTCAATGTTATTTATCTCAGAATTTATTATTCCGCTATTAACTATTCGCAGCAGCCCCAGAATATATTTAGCCGTAAAAACCAAATCTTCAAACAATGTTTCATTATTATTTTTTAATGCTTCTTCATAGATGCGGAGAAGTTCGGCTTTACGTTTAAGTTTTGATCTTGAGAATTTCTCAACTTCGTTGACAAACTCCGATGGGTTTTTAGGGTATACAGTTTTCATAATTATAATCTATAATTTTACACCTATACCAATACCATCTCCAACTGGCAGAATTGTGGTCTTTAAATTGGGCTGAGAAGTGAATATAGTATTAAATTCTTTTATCACTTTCACAGCACTTTTCTGGTCGCCTGGAACTTTTGAAGCTGCAGCATAACCGCGCCATAACAAATTATCGACAAAAATCACTCCTCCCTTTTTAAGGAGAATTAAAGAATAATCAAAAAGGCGCTTATAATCTATTTTATCCGCATCAAGGAATATAAAATCAAATTTTTTATCAAAGCGAGGTAATTCATCAAGAGCATTGCCCGCAATAATATTTATCTTCCCTCCCAAACCTGATTTAGTAATATTTTCTTTGGCAAGCATAATATTATCTTCGCTCTTTTCAATAGTATAAACAGAACCTTTCTTTTTTAAGTTCCGTGCAATTCTTATTGTTGAATAAGCAATTGCAGTACCAAGTTCTAGAATGCGTTTTGGCTTTATAAGGCATATCAATTGTTCTAAGAATTCAGCTGAATCCCGGGATAAAATCGGGATACTATTCTCTTCTGCATACTTTTCCATATCGAGTACAAGAGGATCGATTTCTTTAATAAAACTTTGGAGATAAGTTTTCTGAGATGGAATTAAAATACTCATAAGATATCCTAATAAAAAAGTTAATACAAAAAAAAATAAAATGAAGGAGAATTGCAGAAATTTCAATTCTCTTAATATAAAAGTCACGAAAATATCAATTTCATACCATGCTGGTTCAACTTCATAGTGAAACAATAATAAATCCCTTTTATCTAAAGCTGCCACTGCTATAGTAGTACTTAATGTATTATAAAATTCAACTTCGAAGACATTTTTCCCGATTTTCTCAATTATTGTTCCTACTTAGCAGGTAACAAGTTCTTTTCTCAGGGATATCCTTTAGAAAAGCAACAACGTCTAATAATTTAAATTCAATTGTGTATCTTTTCCCATTACAGTCTTCTTCACCTGGTATTGCAACACACACACTAGCAGTTTTTAATATAGCCTAGCTGTTTTCAGCCCTTCAGCATCATATGAACTTATACCGAGAAAAGTCTGAAAAATCCTTACATTATTTTTATCTTCATTGTAAAATGCATTTAGGCAATAACCATTCAGTTTTTTTGATCAACTATGGCATTATTGTACCGAGGTAGTTTCATCATATTTTAACAATGGGAAAAAATTGATAAAAGATTTTCTAAAATGAATTTTTTTAATCTTTTTTTTGTTGTTATTTAATGATCACCAATTTATTACTGTATTTTTTGCCTTCAATAGTAAGAATATAAAAGTAAACGCCGCTTGAGCATTTAGTACCATGGTCATTTTTCCCATCCCAGGCAATTGTGTTTTTTCCTGCGGTTGCAACTCCGTTAAATAATATTTTTATTCTCTGCCCCAAAGTATTAAATATTATTATTTTTGCATTTTCATTTGAGTTTGCATAAAAATCTATATATGTGTACTGTGAACTAGAATTAAACGGATTAGGGTAATTATTACTTAGTTTTTCTATAGGAGAATTAACAATACTTAAATTAGAAGTAACAATATTTGTTTGACTATATTGAAAATTATAAAACCCCGTTGATGGTTCACGATAGCTGCTGCCTTTGCTATCAATATATGTAAAATAAAAATACAATGGTTGTCCATCGGCAAGTTGAGGGACAGCAAAATTGTATTTTAGTTTCCCGTCATAGGAAAGGTTTTGAGTATTATATACTAAAGAATCCAATGAATAATGTATATAAGCATTTTCAATAGCATTAGAAGAAAAGAATATTTTGTTAATCCGGTAATTACCGGAAGTATCTGAAATGTTAGGATATGCAATTGCCTTTTCTGCAGAAATTAATCCATGCCCAATGTTATTATTTGGTGCATTTGAATTAGCGCTGGTTTGAAGAATAATATTTCTTGCCTGTACATTTGTAAGATATGGATACGCAGAAAGAAGTAGTGCCCCTATGCCACTTGATATCGGGGTGGCAAATGATGTTCCATCTCCATATTCATAGCTGCTAAAACCGCTGCCAACATCAGCGCCAAAATCATTGACACCCTGAGCGACAACATCAGGCTTTATACGGCCATCGGATGTAGGACCATGGGAACTGAAATCAGCAAGATTATTCTCTGAATCCACAGCGCCTGCAGCAATAATATAAAACGCATCAGCAGGAGTATCAACATAATACCATGAATCATCCCCCTCATTACCTGCTGCGGTAAATGTTAATAATCCCCTTTGAAAAGCGAGATTTACAGCTTTTGCACAAATTGTGGTTTTGCCATCCATATCGGCATAGGTATAGCTATAAGTTGTATCATCAAAAATATTATAACCCAGAGAACTTGTTGTGACGTCAGCGCCGAGACCTTCCATCCATTCAAGCGCAGCAGCATAGTTATCTTCTTCAATATGAGATTCACTTCTGTCATCTTCGGTTTTAGCAAGAATAAAGCTGGCACCATAAGCAGCGCCTATGATAGAACTATCCTTATATCCTCCGATAATTGAAAATACCATGGTGCCATGGAACCCGGAAGCATAGTAATCCCCAGGTTGCGGAGCGGTTGAAGTATCATGAAATACATAATTATATTCAGCAAGAACCTTAGCATTAATTAGTGATTCATGTTTTTTCCAAATGAAACCATCATCAAGAATTCCGATTATAATTCCTTGCCCATTTATTCCTTTTGAGTGTACAATTGGAATATCGGATAAATTAAGCTGACCATAAGCACTGCCATAATCAGCCTGTATCGGGCCCCCGACACTTTTTTCAATCCTGGTTTTTGAAAAAGTTTTTTCGGGAGTAAATTTTATATTTCTTACCGGTTGAACAGATTGAACAAATGGAAGTGTTGAAATATGTTGTATTTGCTCATTTGTCAGAAAAGCCGACACTGCATTAAACCATCTAAGCTGATTTTCAATTTTAATACCCATGTCCTGCAAATTTTTAACATAATCTTTGCATAAGGGAATATCCTCATACGTGACGATATTATTCTTACCCATCACTTTCTCTCTGCGTGCAATGCTATGGGCTGTCAAAAGGTTGATAGCTTCCCTATAACCAGCAATATTTTTATCGAGAGAATTATTTGAATTAATCTTTTTATCATTAAAATAAATTAAATATTTATTTTGAGAAAAAGAAAATGGTAAAGTCAGCAAAAAGAGTAAAAATATTTTCTTCATATGTATTTAAAATTGCGCTTTGAAAGAAGTATGTGACTATTAAAATTACTTTCAGTTAATATATAAAACACAATCCGAATTAAAAAATACTTTCCCTGTGCATTTAATTAATGTATAATCTTCAGTACCCTGCCCCACCTGATGGAATGAAAAAATGCCTGCAGGTTTTCCAGCCTAGTAGGAAGCTCCCAGGACCAATAAACAATAACAGCTTTACCAATAATGTTATCTTCCGGCAGAAATCCCCAATAACGGCTATCCATGCTTTCATCACGACTATCTCCCATTACGAAGTAATAATTTTTTGCAAATTTGTATTTCCTGACAGGTATGCCGTTAATTGTAATTACAGTACCTTCAACACTTACGATTTTTGAACCTTGTTCCCTTTCAATAAATAGTCCCCATTCATTTATATTCTTAGAATTCAGGTCAACGGTCATCGAGTTTTTAGGCACTACAACCGGTCCATAATTATCACTATTCCAATTTCTTCCTTGCGGAAAAATTTTTTTATCAGACATACCGCCTTTCAAAATATTGAACCGTGATAAAATTGCATTAGGCGGTAAAGGAATTTTATTTTTATTAATATAAACCGTTTTATTTATAATTTGAAGAGTATCGCCAGGACAGCCGACAATACGTTTGATAAAATCGATTTCCCCAGCAGGCTTAATTTCATTGAGATTACCGGGATACCTAAATACGATGACATCATTCAGTTTAGGTGCAGATATGCTTATAATTTTAAAGTTCGGAATGGTAATATTTGTCAGAGGTATAGTCCTTGGTGTGGAAATTGAATAAGCGGATTTATTTACAATGACAAAGTCACCTGCCAACAAAGTATTTTCCATTGAACCTGTTGGAACTAGGTCTGCTTCAATAAAAAACATTTTTATAATTAAAGCCGCCGCAAGAGCAATCAGAACAGCAAGAATAAATTCTTTTATTCTAAATTGAGGTCCGATCGGTGATAACTTATTTAATATTTCTTTTGAACTTTCAATATTATGAATTTCATCAAGGGACAAGATTTAATCCTGTTCTAATCATCAATCTGCAACACGGCCAAAAATGCTTCTTGCGGAATTTCTACATTTCCCACCTGTTTCATCCGCTTTTTTCCTTCTTTCTGTTTTTCCAAAAGTTTTCTTTTCCTGCTTATATCGCCGCCATAGCATTTTGCAAGAACATTTTTCCTTAAAGCTTTTACAACCGATTTAGAAATTACTTTTGAGCCAATAGCCGCCTGAATATCTATTTCAAACATTTGTCTTGGTATGAGATCCTTTAATTTGCTGCAAACTTTCCTACCCCAATCGTAGGATTTGCTTTTATGCACAATCATAGAAAGAGCATCCACAGGCTCATTATTAAGAAGAATATCCAGTTTTACTAAATCAGATTCTATATAACCCATATATTCATAATCAAATGAGGCATAGCCACGTGACATTGATTTCAGCTTGTCATAAAAATCAAAAATAATTTCAGACAATGGAAATTCATATTGAAGATCGGCTCTTGTAGGATCAATATATGCGGTATTCTTGTAAATGCCGCGTTTTTCCATCGAAAGTTTCATAATATTTCCTACATATTCACTTGGACAAACAATTTGCGCTTTTACAAAAGGTTCCTCTATGCGATCTATATCTCCGACATGCGGCATCATAGCAGGATTATCGACAATTAATATTTCATTTTTTTTATTGTAGACATAGTATTCAACATTTGGAAGAGTCGTAATAATTGATTGATTATATTCTCTAAGAAGGCGTTCCTGCACTATTTCCATATGAAGCATTCCCAAAAACCCGCATCTGAATCCGAATCCTAATGCCACGGATGTTTCCGGCTGATAAATAAGAGCAGAATCATTTAAACGAAATTTCTCAAGTGCATCACGTAAATCTTCAAACTCATCGGCATCTGTCGGATAAAGACCGCTATAGACCATTGGTTTAACGTCTTTATAACCGGGCAACGGGTAATCAGCGCCATTCTTTGCATGAGTTACAGTATCACCCACTTTAATGTTGTGAACTTCTTTTATCCCAGAAATAAGATATCCGACGTTACCGGCAGATAATTCATCAGTCTTAATCTTCTTTAAACCGAGAATTCCTATCTCTTCAGCTTCGATTACAGTATCAACAACAAAATATTTTATTTTATCGTGAGTTTTTAAAGTACCATTAAATATTCTTATATAAGCAATTGCGCCGCGATAAGCATCAAATATAGAATCGAAGATAAGCGCCTGCAACGGTTCATTGGGACTACCTTTAGGGGCAGGAATTTTTTTAACCACTTTTTCAAGAATTTCGTCAACGCCTATTCTGGATTTTGCACTGGCAAGAATAATTTCATTCGGGTCGCAGCCGATAAGATCAATTATCTGACCTTTGACCTTATCAATCTCGGCGCTGGGAAGATCAATCTTATTTATAACGGGAATTATTTCCAGACCCGCCTCAATTGCCAGATAAAGATTGCTTATAGTCTGTGCTTCCACACCTTGTGCAGCATCAACTACAAGCAATGCCCCTTCGCATGCAGCTAAAGATCTTGACACTTCATAAGAAAAGTCTACATGCCCGGGAGTGTCTATTAAGTTTAAGATATAATCCTGGTTATCACTTGCTTTATATTTCATTTGGATAGCATGCGATTTAATAGTAATTCCGCGTTCTCTTTCGAGTTCTAAATCATCCAAAACCTGCGCTTTAGCTTCGCGTTCGGATACAGTTCCTGTTTTTTCAAGCAGACAATCCGCAATTGTAGACTTACCATGATCAATATGCGCAATAATGCAAAAATTTCTAATATTATTCATAAATTCAAAGAGATTGAATTGTAAATATACTTACAGAAGAAGTATCTTGAAAGGAAGAAGAGGGAAGAGAAGTTATATACTACTGAATACTTGTAATGGTGTTCAATTTATCTCAATTTTCATCTGTAATAGTTTCAATGATAATTCCTTCCCGCAGAGCAAAATCCGAAACAGTCATATTTTCAATTTTAAATAATTGAAATATTTGCCTAAGAATAATCAGTCCAGCCGGAATAATATCTGCTCGCTTTTCCTCAATTCCTTTTATCTTCAATCTTTCTTCAAGCGTTTTCATACTTAACACTTCGTCTGTAATATTAAACAATTCATTTTTTGTAAAGGAAAATCCATTAAGAGCTTTAGCTCTTTTTCCTTCGCGATAGTAAAATATCATTGCAGCAACAGATTGAATTGTACCGGAAGATCCCACAGCAAGATCATACTTATTATTAAAAACAATATTCGATTCAGTTTTTATTTCATGTTTGATCATTTGTTCACATTCCCGTACAAATTCTTCAGTTAAAATAAAATTAGGGAAGTATTTTTTACTTAAGCGAACTGCACCTACTTTTACACTTGCGGTAAAAACCGACTTGCCGTTTTTCCCAAAAATAATTTCAGTACTTCCACCGCCAATATCTATACAAAGCGCCGATTTATTATAAAGCTCTAATGCTTTATTAGCGCCAGTAAAAATTAATTCAGCTTCATGCTTACCGTTTATAATTTCTATCTTAATGCTGGTTAATTCTTTTACTGTTCTAAGGAAATCATCACTATTTCTTGCCTCTCTTACTGCGCTTGTGGCAATAGCACGAATTTTAGCTTTGTAATATTCAGCCAGTTTCTTGAAAGATCGTAATATTTTTATAGCATGATCCATTTCTTCTTTGGATATAAAGCTTAGATCTTTACCTTGACTTGAGCCAAGCCGAATTACTTCTCTTTCCCTGTCCACAACTTTAAACGTGCCATTTTCTTTCACCTGAACAATTATAAGGTGAAATGAATTTGTTCCCATATCAATTGCTGCAATATGCTTAGATGCCATCTTAGGTTTATATATTCCTTCCTGATTTGATGAATAAGAATAAAAAAATAAGTTAAAAATCTTAGCCTTCGGTTAGTTCTTCCGGCTAATCCCTTTTAAGTGCAAACTTAGGCTTCAAAAAAAATATTTTATCGGTTCCAAATTTAAAGATGAATAAATTAAAAATAAAAATTATTATAAGTCAAAGCTTGTTTACCAAATGGGCAAGCCGGCAGGTAGGGCTTACTTTATAGGAATCACAATTTGACAAGATATTATTAGATTGAAATTTGTTTTCAGGCTTTCCTTTTTAGCAGTGATTCGCATAACAAATAAACATCTTCAACGGAAATATCATCTATAAATTCTGATTTTCTTATAAAAAGTTTGTTGCTGCCAATGGGCGCCCAGTTAAATGGGTTAGTCGGCCCGAAAATTGAAATTTGTGGTGTACAAGTTGTTCCCGCCACATGCATAATTCCCGTATCGTTTGAGACAAAAAGATCAGACAATGAAATTAAAGCGGCAACTTCGGTAATCTTTTTATTAATAAATAAGCCAATATTAAATATAATCCTGGATTTTATAAAATCTATCTCTTCTTTATCTGAAGAACTGCCTGTCAAATAAAACTTAGCTCCGTAGTTTTCTTTCAGCTTTTCCATAAGAGCGATGTATTTTAATAGCGACCACCGGTTTGGAATTTTTCCAGCGCCTGTGTGAAAGCCAATCAATATCTCATCACTTTTGGTTTTTATCCCATGAATAAACTTCCAGGCTGTTTCAATATCATCCTTATCAAATGTTATTTCCGAGAGGAAATTATTTGTACTAATTCCAAACGGTCTAACAATATCAAGTATTCTATCAGAGACATTAGAATTAGGATGCTCACGCCAATCAAGTACTACACGCCTGTCAAATAAAAATTCACTTTCATTCTTTTTACCGTTTAGGTAAGAGGGGCCAATTCTTGTTTTTGAATTAGCGAAACGGGCCATTAGATTACTTGTGAACGAAATTGAAACAGTGACCGGTACAATAACTAAATCATAGGATTCACGTAATAATTTGAAAAGTTCTGCAAAATAAAAAGGGTTGTAAATTTTCCTTTTATCAAAAATAAAAAGCTTATCAATAAATTTATTCTTTACTAATCCTAAATAATTTTCCGGACTGACAAGTAATGTCAAATGACAACCAGGATAAGTTTCTTTTATTGCTCTTAGGACCGAAATTCCGGCAATTATATCCCCGAGTTGATTGTGCTGCCTAACTATAAGTATCTTTTCCGGATTACCAATATCAAGGCTCTTATTTTGAGGAACTTCAAATATCTTTTTGACAAAAGAATAAACAAAGTTGGAAAAGATATTAGCAGTCATTCGGATTATTCTTGGTCTTTTCCGTTTTTTTATCAGACTTTATCTCAATAAAATCTACTTCTTCTGCATCTTTATACTTGGATTCAGGTGGTGTTTTTTGTCCGTAGTTGTCCTTACGTTTAACTTCAGGAATAAAAAATCTTAAAAATAATCTAAGAGCTTTGAATATGACATAAATTACAATACACCAAATAAACAGATCAAAAAACATTACTCATCAGTCCTTTTAGATTCAGGTTTAAAATATTCCGTAAAAGCTCTATCTTCTCTAAAAATTTGCTTAAATAATTCATCAAAATCATTATCACTATTTACAAAATCTATTTCGCTGGAATTAACAATAAGCAGGGGTGTTTCTTTGTACCTAAAAAAGAAATGGTTATAAGCTTCGGAAAGTTCCTCAATGTAGCTTCTTGTAAGATTCCGTTCTATCTTTCTATTTCTTTTTTTAATATTATACATAAGCCTATTCATGCTATTTTGAAGATATACCACTAAATCAGGTCTTCGCAAACTCCTGGAAAGGAGCGGGAAAAGTATTTCATACAATTTTAATTCTTCACCACTTAAATTCAAATATGCAAAGATTTTATCTTTATCGAACAAGTAATCGCAAACAATATACTCTATAAATAAGTTTTCCTGGTTTAATTCCTGCTGCTGCTTAAATCTGTTTATAAGAAAGAACATCTGAGTTTGAAAAGCAAATCTTCTTCTGTCGGAATAAAATTTTTCCAAGAAAGGATTAACCTCGAATTGTTCAAGAACAAGTTCGGCATTTAATCTCTCTTTAAGTTTTCTTGCAAGAGATGTTTTCCCAGCGCCGATAACGCCTTCTATTGCAATGTACCGTACTTCAGATATTTCTCTCAATGTTTATTCCGCTCGGTTAAAGATTAGTGCCAGATAATTTTTTAATTATATATATTTCGGAATCGCTTATACAAATATCACAAATTTTCAGATTTAATGCAGGATGAATAAAATCAGGAGCTATTTCACACAAAGGTACGAAAACGAAATCACGGTTTGTAACTTCTTTGTGAGGAACCGTCACTCTTTCATTTGAAAACACTACATTATTATAAAATAAAAGGTCTAGATCAATTTCCCGCGGGCCCCATCTTGTACTTGCAACTCTTCCAAGTCCTTTTTCAATAGCTTTAAGATTATCAATCACATCCAATAATGATTTTTCAGTGGACACCTGAATCACTGCATTGAGGAAATTCTCTTGTTCTAGATAACCGAAAGGTTTAGTTTCATAAACAGAAGAACATTTAACTACACGATATCCCGAAGATTCGTTTAGTTTTTTAACTGCCTGGCACAAATACCAAAGCTTCTCCCCCTTATTGGAACCCACTCCTATGTAAACATTATTCTGAATTTAATCACCTGATAATTTTCTATCAAATCACCATTAAATAGCCATGAATAAAATGCCTAATAAGAAAATATTAATATTTTCAACCAATTGATTTTTAAATCATTATCTTTTTAACATCGTCATACCTTCCGGAAGACCTTTAAGTATAGCTATTCCTTAAGGAGAATGATTAAATTTACAACTCTTCCCTGCTTTTTATAACCTCAACCTCAACGCAGTCTACCACACCTCCAAGAGACGGGTTATTTTTTCTAATCCTTACAGCAACTTTTTCAATTTGCTCAAATTTATTTAATAACCCATCGGCTATTTTGGTTGCCAGGGTTTCAATTAAACGATATTTTTGTTCAAGCGCAAGCTGGTAAACAAATTTATATACTTTATCATAATTTACTGTTTGTCTCAGACTGTCCTTTAACGCAGCATCTCGGAAACTTGTATAAATATCTACATCTGCTTCAAACTTGCCACCGACACTTTGTTCTTCAGAAAGCACGCCATGATAAGCATAAAAAACGGCTTTTTTTATCCGAATAATATTGAGCATAAAATTATCAAAAAAAATCACACTATTTTGATATGCAATTTAATATTTTCTAAGTAAACTCGCTTATCAGAAAGAACTTTTCATTGCAATTAAACCAAGAGCACGACCGGAATACAGTCCATTTCTCCTATATGAATGTAAAAGCTCATCCAATTCATAACTACAATAATGTGAAATTTGTATATTTTCCTTATGTACTCCAAAATTCAGGAGCATATCAGAGTTATTCCCTGCAACATTAAGCAAAAATTTATTCCCTTTAGAAATAAGGTATTTATCATCAAACTGCTTTGCAACTTCCGGTCCAACTTCATAATTCTTTTGGCTTATAGAAGGGCCTATATAAGCAATAATATCTTTCGGAAATGAATTAAAATCATCTTTCATCTTCTGAAGTGTTTTTAGAAGAATTTTCTTCTGAGTACCGCGCCATCCAGAATGGACAGCAGCTATAATCCTCTTTTTCTTATCATAAAGGAATATTGATGTACAGTCGGCGGTACTTATTGCAAGCCCAAGATTAGGTTTGTCAGTCATCATTGCATCGCTATTTCCATAGTAACCGCCTTTATCAACATAGGTAATAGTATCGCCATGAATCTGTTTCTGCAGTGCGACATTTTCCGAACCCAGCCCAAGCATTTCAAATAATAATTTCCGATTTTCTTCCACAACAGTTTCATCATCACTAACGGAATGAGAAAGGTTAAAATAATACGGGGCTTCCCTGTCGCCGCCTATTTTAGTACTAAACCCGAAAATAATTTCAGGGTATTTCTTAAAAAGGCTCGACCTGATGATTATCATTCTTATACTTTCATCTTTTATTGGTTTAAAACTTTGTAATTAAATTTAAGAAAATTTCAGTTAGAAATTGCTTAAAATATTGGAATAATAAAATGCTCTAATGCAAACGTATCAGGATATCAATGTCATATTGCATTGCTGTTTGAAGGAAATATTTTTACTCAAAAATACTATTTAAATACACAAAGATTTTATTAAGCAGCCCACGAATTCATTCGCGGGCAATAAGCCTGGAACTGTCGTTTCAACAACTTACTATCTTTCGGCAGATAAAATCTATCGATATTGCAATAAATCGTTGAAACGATTCTTGTAAATCTGGATTATCTCATCTCACATAGATAAATCTATGGACTGCTTTAAATTATTGCCGATCGACTATCAATATGATTATTTTCTAATAATACAATAGGAATACTCATTTACTTTATAATTTCATCATTTCAAGGTAGCGATAATTCTTTTAATAATAATACCTGCATTGAATAAAATCGATTCTGTCATTGTCTACAACATAAACAATTCTATGTTCCTGAATAAGCCTTCTAGACCAGACCCTGATTCCCAAAAAACGAAGCGGTTCACGTCTCCCAATTCCTTCAAAAGGATTTCTTTTTAAAGAAATAAAACCAACCATTGGTACAATTTTATTCAATTGAGTCTCTATATCTTAAGTATTATATTTTCATATTAATTTGAAATAAGAAAGGCAATTATCATTGCGAATATTAGTAACAAACGACGACGGAATAGATTCACCGGGAATATATGCTCTTACCGAATCATTAAAAGAGATCGGAGAGGTTACAGTAATTGCGCCTCAAAAAGAACAAAGTGCAGTAGGGCATGCTATTACGGTGCAGATACCCCTGCGGGTGACAAAGTTATTTAAGGATGGAAAACTTTTCGGATATTCTGTGAACGGCACTCCTGCCGACTGCGTAAAGATAGGGATAAGAAATATTCTTAAAGAAACGCCCGATCTTGTTGTATCGGGAATAAACCACGGTTCCAATACTGCCATAAATATAATTTATTCGGGAACTGTTTCGGCGGCGCGGGAAGCTGCTATAATGGATGTACCTTCTATGGCTGTATCCATAACAAATCATGCTGTAACAGATTTCCGGTTCGCCGCAAAGATTTCTAATATGCTGGCTAAAGAATTTGCCGGGAAAGGAATTCCAATAGGGACATTACTAAATATAAATATACCAGATGTTCCTGAAGAAGAAATCGCCGGGATTTTATTAACCAAACAGGGAAAATCAAAGTGGGATGACATTTATGAGCACCGGGTTGATCCGCAAGGCAGAGATTATTATTGGCTGACAGGCAATTTAAAGGAAGTGGACAAAGCTATAGATACCGATCAGATTGCGATAAAGAATAATTATGTTTCGGTATCGCCTATTCACTTTGATCTGACCGATTATGAGACTTTTAATAAAATGAAAACATGGAATATTGAAAGGCTGTTCAATGGCAAAAAAAATTAATATCTGCCAGATAGATGCTTTTACAGACAAACCATTTGGCGGAAATCCGGCGGGGGTTACTTTTGGTGATGGTTTAACGAAAGAAGAAATGCAATTAATTGCAAGAGAGATGAATGTAGCTGAGACAGCATTCCTTTCAAAATCCGAATCAGCAGATTTTAATTTAAGATGGTTTACGCCTTCAACAGAAGTAGAGCTATGCGGTCATGCAACTATAGCATCAATTCATTTCTTATTTGAAAACGGATATATAAAAAATAATTCCGGAATAAAATTCGATACTCTTTCCGGAATATTAAAATGCGGCGTAAAAGACGGAAAATGCTTAATGCAAATTCCAGTATATAAAGCCGAAGAATACAATAACGATAAAGAAGACATATTAGCAGCACTTGGCTTATCAGAATATGATTTAGATAAATCGGTTCCTTTTATTATTATTGGAAACGGGTATTTGTATATTTACGTTAAAAAACTTTCGACACTGAAAAAGATAGTACCAAATTTCAAATACTTATTGAACTTGCAGAAACAACTTAATCTTAGCGGCAATGTACTTTTTACTCTAGAAACTTATGATACAGAAAGTTTTGCACACAGCCGATTCTTCACTCCTTTCTGGGGGATTGACGAAGATCCGGTAACAGGTTCTGCAAATGGTCCATTAATGCTGGTATTAAGAACACTTGGATTTATTAAGAATAACAATGAAGATATTTCACTAACATTTGAACAGGGCGATATTATCGGGAGGCGAGGAAGAGTGAGGGTAAAATATTCTCCATCTATAAATGAATTATATATATCCGGCAATGCAGTAACTGTATTGAAAGGAGAAATGGTTTTTTAATGTTCAATTTTGAAAAAATCAATCTGAACTTTTCATTTCCCTCTATCTTTTTTTTCATAGTCCTTTTGTTATTGATTGGATATGTGATTTATATATACCGTTATACCATTCCGGGTATTCCAAAGCGTAAAAGAGCAATGTTGATTGTTTTACGATCACTGGCTCTCGTCTTACTCCTTTTTATTATCTTTGAACCTATCTTAACTCTTGCAAAAAAGAAGATTCTTGAACCGGTAAATTTAATATTTCTTGATAATTCAAGATCAATACAAATAAACGACGGAACAGCCCGCAGTAAGACAATTAAAGATTTTGTAAAAGGGATTAAAGATAATAATCTCGAAGGTAATTCAGAATTATACACCTTTGGCTCAATTACTAAAACTTTAAGTTATGACAGCTTGCAGAAGCTTAACTATGAGGAAAGCAGCACAAATTTTTCTAAGATATTTTCCAATATTAGCAAAATCAATAAAAATATCTCATCAATTGTAATTGTTAGCGATGGAGTAATAACCGATGGAAGCGACCCGCTTCAAAGTGCGATTAGACTAAATATCCCGGTATTTACCGTCGGGACCGGCGATTCCACATCACGCAATGATGTTGAAGTAAAAAATGTTTTGTATAATGAAATAATATATGCACAGACACCAACGTCAATTGTAGCATCAATTGCCAACACAGGTTTTGCAAACAGAAATGTGAATGCGTCTCTTTATGAAAACAATACATTTATAGAGCAGAAAAATATTTCGTTAAGCTCTGATGGGGTTCAAAATGTAGATTTCACCTACACACCCAAAACCAGCGGTGAGGAAAAGTTATGTGTAGTTGTTTCAAACACTCCCGGCGAGTTTACTTTTGCAAACAATAAAAAAGTATTTTTCATAAAGGTCCTTAGCAACAAAGTAAAAGTTCTTTTAATTGCTGGAAGCCCTTCGTCCGATGTTTCATTTATTAAAAATTCCCTTAAAGCCGACGATAATTTATCAGTAAGCTCAATTACACAGTTAGCGCTTGATAAATTTATTGAGAAGAATGACAGGCAAAAACTTCTTGATAGCGCAAATGTTTTATTTCTTGTTGGTTTTCCATCAAAAGAGACCCCTCAGCAGCTTCTGAATAGTGTACTGAGGAAAATTTCAGATTTAGATAAACCTTATTTTATAACTCTTTCCAGCGGAATTGATTTTTTAAGATTGAAAACGCTTCAAAATGAATTATCATTTAATATAAATAAAGTAAACAGTGATTATCTGGAAATACAACCGATTATTTCCGCTACACAATCGGATAATCCTTTACTTCAGAATAACGCTTCCAATTCAATTGAAGCATGGAATAATCTTCCACCTGTTTATCAGCCTAATGTTGATTTGAAATCAAAGCCGGAAAGTGAAATTATTTCTAAGGTAAAGATTAATAATGTACCGGTGGACAGACCATTAATATTGACCAGGATTCTTGGGAGTAAAAAATCAATAGCAATTCTTGCAAAAGATATTTGGAGATGGAAACTTGAAACAGCTCCTAAGAATCTGGATTTATTCGACAGGCTTATTTTGAGCAGTGTAAGATGGCTTAACACTAAGGAAGATCATAAACAGTTTTCCATAAAAACAGCCAAAAAGCTTTATTCACCTGGAGAGCAGGTAGAATTTAATGCACAGATTTACGATCAGACTTTTAATCCGGTGATAGATGCTGATGTTAATGTTAGTATAAAATCAGACAATAAAAGTTTTGAAGTTAATCTTAATTCCATAGGCAGCGGTTTGTACGAAGGTATATTTCAGACAAACCAAACCGGTGATTTCACTTTTACCGGATGGGGATATAAAAATAATTACAAACTCGGCAGTGATAATGGGAAATTCAATATAGGCGAAACCGATATAGAAATGGTTAATCCAACTATGAACAGCGACTATCTTTCCTTACTTGCAAATCAAACCGGCGGTAAATTTTTTTATAATTCAAATTATCATAACCTTTATTCAATTCTTAAAGAAATTACATCCCACTCATCGAAAGATAAAATAGAAGTCAGCGACATAAATCTTTGGTCGAATGAATGGCTTCTGATTACTTCAATTATTGCCTTCGCTCTTGAATGGTTCTTCCGAAAAAGATGGGGGATGTTGTAATTAATAAATAAATTAAAGATTGAAAAATTTGAATCCATTGACTGGAATATTAGACTTCTTTCTGCCCCGTATATGCCCAGGCTGCGGAAATAGGCTCACTATTAAAGAAAAAACTATCTGTTCCCAATGCCTTGATAAAATAAAACTTGCTTCTAAAGAAAAGCTTTGCGCGGAATTTGAAAAGAAATTTCAAGGGAAGAATATAATCTCCGGTTTTACATGTCTCTATGTGTTTGAAGCAAGAAAAGAATTCCAGAATATTATTCATGCACTTAAATATAATGGCCGTTTTTCAATCGGAATTTATCTAGGAGAACAACTTGGTAATATATTAATGAATAAAACAAGTGAATGGGAAATAGACATTATTATTCCTATACCTCTTCATCAATTAAAAAAAACCGAGCGTGGATACAACCAATCTTTTTACATAGCTAAAGAAGTAGGCAGAAAATTAAATACTCTGGTAAAACGAAATATTGTAAAACGGAAAAAGTTTACGCAGTCTCAAACTACAATGAATTTAGCGGAAAGGGAAGAAAACATACGTAATGCATTTATAATTATTGACTCCAATGGAATATCTAATAAGAATATATTGCTTATTGACGATATAATAACCACCGGTGCGACAATTAGTGAATGTGGAAGGATACTCTTACAAGCCGGCGCCGCTAGGATTTATGCCGCATCTGCTGCAATTGCAGATTAGAAATTTCATAGTCTGTAGGAATTTGATTAACCTGCCTGCCATATGATATTACATTCTCTCCGGTGCATTTACACCAAGAATAGTCAATCCATTCTTTAAGACAATTTTTGTAGCCATAGCCAATGCTATCCTTGCTTCAGCAAGTTTTTTCTCGGTTCCTAAAATTCTGCAAAACGTATAGAACTTATGGAATGCTGCCGCAAGTTCTTCAAGATAGCTGCATATACGGTGCGTCTCAAATAATTCAGCGCTTGCCAAAACTTCTTCCCTGAATTCATGAAGCTTGCGTAATAATTCCTGTTCTTCATTTGAGACCAGCAAGTTAAGGTTCTCAGTAGAAATTTTTAGTTCCTCTTTTCCAATCATCTTAAGAACAGAACAAATTCTTGCATGGGCATACTGCAAATAGAAAACAGGATTTTCATCTGATTGTTTCTTTGCAACAGCAAGATCGAAATTCATATGGGTGGAAATATCACGCATATTAAAAAAGTACCTTACTACGTCAGAACCGACTTCATCAACCAACTGATCTAAAGTAATATAATTTGCTTTGCGTGTGGACATCTTTACAATTTCCCCGCCTTCCATAATAGTGACAAATTGATGAATGAGGACTTTAATTTTACCGGAATCATAGCCTAAAGCATTTAAGCCCGCAAGCACATCCGGATAAGTAGCATTGTGATCAGAGCCGAAAATATCAATCATCAAATCGTAACCGCGCCTGAATTTTTCTGCGTGATAAGCTATATCAGGCAATCTGTAAGTAGGTTCACCCGTTGATTTAACAATAACTTTATCCTGCTCATTGCCAAGTTCAGCAAGCTTAAGCCATGTTGCTCCATCTTTTTCATACGATAAATCTTTGTCCTTAAATGCTTCTATTATTTCGCCTATCTTTCCTCCTTTATACAACGAATTTTCGTTGAAAAATATTTTATGAATGATACCTAATCTTTCCAAAGATTTTTTTATATCTTTGAATATTTCTGATTCAGCTTTGTCTTTAAATGCGCCCTCCGCAGGTTCATTCAATAGTTTATCGCCATATTCATCCAACAAACTTTTTGCTATATCTTTTATATACTCACCCTGGTAATAATCTGCAGGAAATTCAATACTTTGTCCTTGTAACTCAAGGTACCGAAGCTTAACGGAATCACCTAAAACACGCATTTGTCTGCCGGCATTGTTAAAATAATACTCTCGATCTACGGAATAACCGACCCACTCCAATAGATTTGCTAGTGTGTCACCAAACACGGCATTTCTGCCATGTCCAACGGTCAGAGGTCCGGTAGGATTAGCAGAAACAAATTCAATGTTAGCTTTTTGACCTTCATATTTATGAGAATTTCCGTAATTTTTTTCGGAAGCTAATATATTTTTAGTAATGCGGGTAATATAAGATTTATTAAAGAAAAAATTTATAAAGCCCGGACCAGCAATTTCAACCTTCTCAAGAACTTGAGGGTCAATCTCCAATTTGGAAATAATTTCTTCTGCAATTTCGCGTGGTTTTCTTTTAA
>CAZUCY010000040.1:0-26915 GCA_964618785.1 uncultured Ignavibacteriaceae bacterium
ATAAGATATAATAGCAATTGCTAATTAATTGACTAATAACTAAGTTCTGATATACTAAAATAAAAGTTAAGCCGGGACCGCCGCTTTGTTAACATATTTAAATTGTTTGACGGATTTTGTTTATAATATTGGAGCTTACTCATGAGACTTTTCAATTCCAAAAAACTTGAAGAGCTAAGAAATGAAAACGATGAGCTGAAAACAAAAATTCAGCGCGTGTATGAGAAGGAAGAATCAGCCCGGAATCTTGAGGAAGTTCTGAAAAGATTAAGAGCCGAAATTGTTTCGCTTAATAAACAGAAAAATAGCTTAATTCACGAAATTGATGCTCTCAGCCTCCGGGAACAGCAAAAAAGAAATCAGATGATTGAAATTGATCAAAAGATTTCGAGCCTAAAAGAAATGAGAGATCAATTGCAGAATACTATTCTCTCTTATACTGATCAAATTCAGGATCTTGAATCGGTTATAGGAGGGCAGAATCCAAATTTAGATGCCTCAACCAATGAAGGGGTTCCGGATTCAAATACCCGGGAATATATTGATAATGCTGTACAAAAAATTTCAGAATTGAATGAGGAAGAGTCAAACCTGATTGAAAGCTTTAATCACGAAAGACAGGAAATAGACAATATAGAAGAACAAAAGCAAAACCTGCTGGAAAAACAGGAGCAGCTGAATAAGAAAACAGAAAAAACCGGACAAAAGATTAAATCACTTGAAGAAGAGCAATCTGAACTATCCGGAGAAATTGAATTAAAAAAGAGAGAATTAATAGAATATACAGAGAAGTTAAATGAAATTGTTAAAGAATACGCGAAGACACAAAAAAATGTCTTCGCATTACAAAATGAAGAAAATAATCTTACAAAACGAATAGATAAGTTAACCGATCAAGAAAAGTCAAGGAGTGAGTTCGCCGGAGAATTAAGCGAATTAGATAATGAGTTGATGGAAAAGCATAAATTGTTGGATGAAGCGGCGCTTACTTATAAAAAACTTTCAGAGGAAGCCGGGTTTAAAGAAAAAGAAATATTCGATATAAATCAATCTCTCTCTATAAAAGCAAACAGGCTATCGAAAATAAACCTGGAACTGATGAGTATGGAAAAGAAATACGAGGAACTGAAAAATGAAATAAAAAGATATGGAATATTAAAATCAGAACTTCATCAAAAATTTACCGAAGAAAAAATTGCGGCAGATAGTTTTACCGAACAAGCCTCTAAACTGCGGGAAATTGTCCCGCTGCTTGAAAAAAGAAAAAAAGAAATTGAACAAAGCAATTCTCTGCTTGAAACCCGCTTTGCGGAGATGTTTCAAAAATTTAATAAGGAAATATCCGAGGTAACTAAAAAAAGAAATATTCTTGAGCAAATAATTTTTAAGAAAGAAAAAGATATAGATGAAAAGGATATGTTACTGGTTGAAAAAATTTCAGCTCTTGAAGAAAGTGAAAATATTCTGAACGCAAGGCAGCTGGAAATAGAATCGTTCGAAAAACAAATAAATATATTGAATGACCAGAAAGTGATGCTCCAGGCTGATCTGCAAAAGATTGATGAAGATGCTGTCGATAGGAAAAATTACAACGACGATATGCGAATGGAAATGGAATTTTTAATGAAAAAGAGATCTTCATTGGAAAAAGGAATCCAGGAATTATTAAGAATGACTAACGACAGTTACAGCAAAGAAGGAGCCCGGAAACTGAAATTGTATGACGAAATAAGAGAATACGAGGAAAAAGTACTTAATTACAGGGGAAAAATTAACGATTCGATGAAAGAACTTACACAGCTTGAGGCTTCAATTAATTCGATTAAGGTTGAACATGAAGAGCATAGAGCAACTATTTCCAGGTTGGTTACAATGAAAAAACGCCTGCATGAAGAAATATTAAAACAGCAGGCGGCGCTTCAAAAATTTCAAAAAGTGCGGGAAAAATTTAAGATTGAACAGACAATTTCGAAAAGTTCAAAGGCAGCCGGCGCTTATTTGGGAGATAAATCAATTCCTTCTAAAAGTAATTTTGAACCGGAGCAGAAGGGCGCTTATATATATAAACTATAATCTATTGAATATTGTATTCATTTAAATTTTTATAAAACGAAAGTTCACTCCCTAAAAACCAGATTTTTATCAGGATACGCAGCCAGATAAAAGCCTGCTGGATAAGAAACATAATAAATATTGTAAACCCCGAAATCATTCCAACGGCATTATCAAGCAAAAAGTAAAAAATAATAAGTAAAACAGGTGCTGTGAGTATAAGAATATATAGCGTATATGTTCCGGATAAATGTTTAAAGACAAATTGAAATGACTTGCCAATAGCTCTTATTACTTTCTTAGAATCATTATTAAACAAAATAATCTTTGCATAGTCTCCAATTATCAGAATTAAAATGAATATAACGGCAAAAATAAGTACACCGGTTAGGAAAATGTAAAAAAGAGATGCTTCATTTAGAGTTACCTCATAATTGGCTGAAAGAATTTTACTCAGGGGGAAAAATATAATTACAGCCATTAAAAATTGAATAATTAGTAAATAAATCCCCAACCGGAAAAATCTAAAGAAATACTTTCCGCATCCCCATAGGAAACTCATAATTGAAAATTTACCATTTCCATTGCTAAGAACATTTAAGATGCCGCCGGTAAAAAAAACCGTGAATAAAAAATAAAATATCCCCATCCAGAGCGCAGCTAATATAAAAATATTTATAACTTTTCCCGATGAATTCATAAAATCGGAAAATATAGTATAATTAAAATGTTTCAATAAGGCATGAAGAGCTATTGAGTTTCCAGTTTGACTTAAAAGAGCCGTATGGAATGGGATTGCAAGTACGAGCGCCAGTAAAAATATAACAGCATATATAACCGCTGCCGTCTTTTGGGATTTGCCCGCTGATTTTAATCCTGCAAAATAAGCTTTAAATATTTTCATGTTTTTAACTGCAAAAAATTTATTAAAAAAGAGATCCTATTGAAAGCATAATGTTTTCAACCCAAAAAAGAAACTTTGCAAAATATTTGTTTATGACTGTACTTTCAGGTTCCGTTGTATAGCTGTTATTTATCCGGTTCACATCCATAGATATTTTGTTATATGGATCCACCTTTGCCCATATAACTTTTGCCGGTTTATTATAGATTAAATTATAAGTTCTGTCCCTGCCGTCCCATGTTTCAAGAATTTCTTGTCCGCTATCGAAGTGAACAAGAATTTCCACCGGCATTGCTACCTCTCCAAGCCTGTATATTAATACATTGGAATTATAATTGGGCTTATCATTTTGCCCGTCATTAAGTTTATAATATTTCTTTGTGGTTACGCTATCATAGATTCCTTTTGGTAACTCAATTCTTCCAACAGTAATATTTTCAAGTTTATAATCGCATATATTTGTCCCGTATAAGACTTCATCAAAGAACCAATTCATATTTTCCCCGAATTTATTACCATAATCTTTACGTACAATTTCATTAACAATCGCGATGAAATCTTTTCCGCATGGATGTTTGAATTGCCATCTTTTAAAATAAATCTGCATTATCTCGTCCATAACTTTTTGCCCAAGAATGCCTTCCAGCGTATACATCCAGGTAGTAGTTTTGGAATATGTCATTTCCCCGTATCCTCCGTTTATATACTGCCATGAATTTAAAAAAACAGGCGCAATTTTAGGATTTGACATTCCGGTATAATCCTCTCTCAGATATTCCCCATCGCCGATATGAATTCCGAAAAGGTCAACATACGAAGTATGCTTACCATAATAATGATCCATAATTCGTGTTTCGTAATAAGTGTTGAAACCTTCATCCATCCAGGCTTCTTCAAATTCATTTGTAGCAAGCATTCCCTGAAAATAATTATGCCCAAATTCATGTACCACAACTACCTCGGTAAATTTTATACCGGAAGGCATTCCCCAATAACAGCCCGCAGTAAAAAAAGTGGGGTACTCCATGCCGGCAGAGCCTGCCGCACGCAGCGGCGGATCGACTATGGTAAGATTTGGATATGGATATTTTCCGACATATTTGTCAAAATATTCAAGCGCATAAATAACGGAATTTATATGACGATCTGCCTGGGCGTAATGCTCCGGCTGAAGAAAAACTTTTATTTTAACATTCTTCCATTTAGCTTCTGCAATTTTAAACCGGGGTGACGCTGTCCATGCAAAATCAATTACATCTTCAGCATGAAAAGTTAAAGTTTTAGTGCCGTCGCCATTTTGTCTTTCATTTTGCAGCACACCAACGGCTCCGACTTTAAAGTTGTTAGGAATGGAAATATTAACATTATAAACGCCAAAATCTGCATAAAATTCGGAATTTGCGTGGTACTGATGGCAGTTCCACTGTCCTTTTGCGGCATAACGTTCGCCGGCTTTTTCATAAACACCAATTTTTGGAAACCACTGTCCTGCAAGAAAAAAATCATCGCTAAAACCGCTCCGGGCAAAAACTTTTGGAAGTTTTGATTCAAAATTAATTTGAAGTGTAATCGTTTGCGCCGGCAAAACCGGCTTTTGCAGTAGTATGCTTATTACTGTTTGATCGTCTTTATTATTATCATCAGGCTGAATAAATTTTATCTTATTTGTTAAATCTTCTCCGTTTTTAACTTTCATCGAAAGCACATCAATCCAGCCCCAATTTAAGCCGGAACTAATATCCATTTCATCGCCTCTAAGCTGTCCGCTTGACTCCTGAATAAATGTAGATTTCGTATTTTTAAAAGCATTTAAATAAAGATGAAACCGGAGTTCGCTTATTTTATCTGTTGAAGAATTTTTCCAGTTTAATGTTTCTGTTCCGGTTATTGTTTTCTTCTCCGGATTAAGTTTTACTGATATATCATAGCTTGCGATTCTGTCGCTTAACGGTGAATTAAATAATTGCTGTGCAAGTGCAATTCCGCAGAATGACGGCAGCAAATAAAGAGAAAAAATATAATATTGAATGGAAAGAAATCTTCGATGTGGTTTCATTTAGTTTATCCAAATATTAACCTTTAACTAGTATAAATTGCATAAAAGACATAAATGTCATTTATAATAATATTAAAATAATACAATTATTATTATAATAAATTATAACTTATGCTTTTATTTGTTATTGTATTCTAACTTTTATTTATTTGAAAACAAAATTCTTTCACTCAATATAATGTAGGAAATAAAATGCCGTCAATTAATAATATAGACCAGCTATCGATCAATACAATAAGATTTTTATCCGTTGATGGTGTTCAAAAAGCAAATTCAGGACATCCCGGAATGCCTATGGGCTGTGCCCCTATTGCGTATATTTTGTACACTAAATTTATGAAGCATAACCCCGCAAATCCTAAATGGTTAAACAGAGACAGATTTATTTTATCAGCCGGACATGGAAGCATGCTGCTTTATTCCACTCTGCATCTCTGCGGATATGATATTCCAATGGAACAGCTTAAATTATTCCGGCAGTGGGGAAGTATAACTCCCGGACATCCTGAATTCGGGCATACTCCCGGCGTAGAAACAACTACTGGACCGTTAGGACAGGGATTTGCAAATGCAGTCGGAATGGCTATAGCACAAGAATATCTTGCCGCTAAATTCAACAAAGATGATATAAAAATACTCAATCATTATATCTACGGCATCTGCAGCGACGGCGATTTAATGGAAGGTATTTCTCATGAAGCTGCTTCATTAGCCGGACATCTGAAGCTTGGAAAAATAATCTTCTTTTATGACAACAACGGAATAACTATAGACGGTTCTGCTTCATTAGCTTTTTCAGAAGATGTCGGTAAAAGATTTGAAGCTTATGGATGGCATGTTCAGCATATAGAAGATGTAAATGACCTTAATACAGTTGAAACAGTGGTAAAAAATGCACAAGCTGCGAATGATAAACCTTCTATTATTGTTACAAAAACTCATATTGGCTTTGGAAGCCCTCACAAGCAGGATACTGCTGCCGCCCATGGCTCGCCTTTAGGTGAAGAAGAAGTAAAACTGACAAAGGAAAATTTAGGCTGGCAGGAAGAACCGGCTTTCTTTGTTCCCGGTGAAGTCAATAATCATTTTAAGAATGTACTAATAAGCGGAAAAGAAGAAGAGAATAAATGGAACCTGCTGTTTATAAAGTACCGTGAAAAATATCCGGAAGAATCAAAATTATTTATTGATATGATGAACGGAGACTTCGGCGATGAATGGAAATCAAAGCTTCCGGTATTTAAAGACGACGGTAAGAAGCTGGCAACCAGAGCCGCAAGCGGAAAAGTCTTAAACTCGATAGCATCTTCACTTCCGGCATTAATAGGCGGTTCCGCAGACCTTGAACCTTCAAACAATACATACTTAAAAGGATACAAGAACTTTTCTGCAGAGAACAGAGACGGCAGAAATTTTCATTTTGGTATTCGCGAACACGGCATGGCGGGCATTCTTAACGGAATGGCAGCTTATGGCGGTATTATCCCTTACGGCGGTACATTCTTAATATTTTCAGACTATCTGCGCCCGGCAATACGTCTCGCCTCTCTTTCTAAAATAAAACCTATTTATGTCTTTACTCATGATAGTATTGGTTTGGGTGAAGATGGTCCTACTCACCAGCCTATAGAGCAAATAGCCTCATTGCGGGCAATTCCCGGTGCGATTGTTATCCGCCCGGCAGATGCAAATGAGACTTCTTATGCCTGGCAGGCAGCAATAGAACATAAAAACAGCCCGGTCGCTTTAATTTTGACCCGGCAGAATTTACAGATTCTCGACCGGGAAAAATTTCCGTCTGCAAAAAATTTGTTAAAGGGCGCTTACACATTGTGGGAATCCATCCCTTCGGGAAAAGATAGCAATGAAACTCCCGAATTATTACTTATCGCTTCCGGTTCTGAAGTTGGCATAACCTTAAAAGCAGCCGGGATTCTTGAATCGGAAGGATTAAAAGTCAGAGTAGTAAGCTTTCCAAGCTGGGAATTATTTGAGCAGCAGCCGCAAGAGTATAAAGATTCCGTTCTGCTCCCTTCCGTTAAGGCAAGAGTTTCTATCGAGCTTGGTGTTAAACAAGGATGGGAAAAGTATACCGGCGATTCAGGTGAATCAATCAGTATTGAAAAATTTGGCGCTTCCGCCCCGATTGATATACTTATGGAAAAATACGGCTTCACTGTGGAAAATATTGTTGAAACTGCCAAAAAAGTGATCAAAATTAAATAGTCCGCTGTTAAGTACAGACTAAATTCATATTAAAAAGTTTAACCTGCCCCTCCGGCAGATGGGTCCGTGTTAATCTGTGTCCGTGTCTAATTGTCTTATTTAATTTAAAGTATAAAATAACTATATTAAATTTTAAATCAATCCGCTCTCTTTTTATTTTTTAATAATAGTCGAAGTAATATTGGGAGAATTAACTATGCAAGAACGGAATCACATTTTAAATAAAATCCTCTTCTTAATAACATTTATCTTATCATTAAGCAGTTATAATTGTTTCCCTCAGAACTCAGATTCCCTTTACGTTGCACAGCATTACACCAAGCATGAATATTTGATTCCAATGAGGGATGGTGTAAAATTATTTACTATTGTTTATTCACCGCGGGATACTTCAAATAATTATCCTATATTGCTTAACCGTACGCCTTATAGTATCGCTCCTTATGGTGAAAATAAATATCCTTCGGAACTTGGTCCATCAGCGCTATTTAAAGAAGAAGGTTACATTTTTGTATATCAGGACGTAAGAGGGAAGTTTATGTCTGAGGGAACATTTATTGAAATGCGGCCATACTTTCCTGATAAAAAAAGTATTAAAGATATTGATGAATCGACCGATACATACGATACTATTGATTGGCTGATAAAAAACACTGCGCACAACAACGGCAAAGCCGGAATATACGGTATATCTTACCCGGGCTTTTATGCAGCGATGGGAATTATTGACGCACATCCTGCGCTAAAAGCTGCTTCTCCGCAAGCGCCTATTGCCGATTGGTTTATTGACGACGATTTTCACCGCAACGGCGCTTTTTGGCTTCCTCATGCCTTCTGGTTTTACAATGGTTTTGGAATTCCAAGAACGGGACCAACAGATCATTGGCCTGAACCTGCATTTAATACAGATAACCCCGATGGCTATGATTTCTTCCTCAAGATGGGATCTTTTAAATACACAACAGAAAAGTTTTTTAAACACAACATCCCTTTTTGGGATACAATCATGGCTCATCCTGATTATGATTCTTTCTGGCAGGCGCGTAATTCACTGCCCCATTTTAATAATATAAAACCGGCTGTGATGGTTGTAGGCGGCTGGTTTGACGCAGAGGATCTCTATGGAACTCTTAACACATATAAATCAATTGTATATAAAAATAAAGACATTCATAATACTTTAGTCATGGGTCCATGGTTTCACGGCGGATGGGAAAGATCAAACGGGGACAGCCTCGGCAATATTTATTTTGGCAGCCACACAAGTACATATTATCAGGAAAATATTGAATTACCATTCTTCAACTATTATTTAAAAGGGAAAGGCAGTTTCAATCAACCGGAAGCTTTCGTTTTTGAAACGGGGTCTAATGAGTGGAAACAATTTAAGCAATGGCCGCCAAGCAATGTTCAACAAGAAAATCTATATTTTCATGCCGGGAAATCACTCTCCTTTAATAAACCAATAGAAAGTAAAAATTTATACGATGAATATATTAGCGACCCCGCTCATCCTGTACCATATACGCAGAAAATAACTCAGCACATGCTTAGAGAATACATGGATGAGGACCAGCGCTTTGCAGCTAAAAGAAACGACGTACTTGTATATGAGTCTGATCTGTTAAACAACGATATTACTATCGCCGGGCAAATTGAAGCTAATCTTTATGTTTCCACTTCGGGTACAGATGCCGATTGGGTAGTAAAATTAATTGATGTATTTCCGGATACAGCAGATGGTATTCCATCAAAACATGACATTGTAAAAATGGGAGGATACCAAATGTTGGTAAGGGGAGATATTATCCGCGGCAAGTATAGAAGTAGTTTTTCTAAACCGGAGGCTTTTATTCCAAATAAAATAACTAAAGTTAGTTATCCGCTTCAGGATATACTGCATACATTCAAAAGGGGACATAGAATAATGGTACAAATTCAAAGCAGCTGGTTCCCACTGGCTGACAGGAACCCTCAAAAGTTTGAGAATATTTACTTTGCTAATGATTCTGATTTTCAGAAAGCAGCTGAAAAAGTTTATTTTTCAAAAGAATTTCCTTCTAATATAAAAGTATTAATTTTGCAATAAACATAAATTTGAATAATTATGATAATCGATTCTATAGAAAATTGCCGTCTGTTGATAAGTGCAGATTAAATCCATATTAAACAAATTAACCTGCCCGTCCGGCAGGCGGGTCCATATTAATCTGTGCCATCCGTATCTTATTATCTTCTTCAATTTCAATAATAAATTAATTATATTAAATTTTTATTTAGGGATCATCAATTGCTGAAACAATTATTGAGAAGAAAGAGCCTTGACGCTTTAGTCCACGAAGGTGAAGAACCAACATACCAGCTTAAACGAGCGCTTGGCGCTTTTGATGTAGTTATGCTGGGAATAGGCGCTATAATCGGCGCGGGTATATTTGCTACAATAGGCACGGCAGCAGCCGGCGATGCTGCAAGACCTGGCGCTGGCCCCGCATTAATGCTTTCTTTCGTCCTGACAGGAATTGCTTGCGGGTTTGCGGCTTTATGCTATGCCGAGTTTGCGGCTATGGTTCCCATTTCGGGAAGCGCTTACACTTATTCTTATGGAACACTTGGCGAATTGGTTGCCTGGATAATTGGCTGGGATTTAATTATCGAATATGCTGTAGGCAATGTTGCCGTTGCAATAAGCTGGTCAAATTATTTTAAAACTTTTGTCGCCGGATTTGGAATAATCATTCCCGATTGGATATCAATAGATTACCGGACGGCTTCCAAAATTCCCGGACTGCTTGAACATGCGCCGCACTTATTCGGCGTTCCAATAGTATTTAACCTGCCTGCATTTTCTATTGTTGCGCTTATAACAATTGTATTAGTAATTGGTATCCGCGAAAGTGCAAGATTAAACACAATAATGGTGCTTATTAAGCTTGTTGTACTTGCAATTTTTGTTTGGATTGGCTTTCATTTTGTAAAACCTGCAAACTGGACGCCCTTCGCACCAAACGGATGGGCGGGAGTTCAAGCAGGCGCCGCAATTGTATTTTTTGCCTATATAGGCTTTGATGCAGTATCAACCGTTGCAGAAGAAGTTAAAAACCCTAAGCGTGATCTTCCTATAGGGATAATCGGCTCATTAATTATCTGCACAATAATTTACATATTAGTCGCCGCAGTGTTTACTGGAATAATTCCATATAAAGCTTTGGTAAAAACTCTTGCAACAAGCCAGGCTGAGCCGCTTACTCTTGCAATTCAATATGCAAATATTCAAAACTGGGGTAATATTCTTGTAGGTGTAATTGCATTCGGTTCGGTAATTGCTCATACAGCAGTGCTGCTTGTATTTCAGCTTGGTCAACCGAGAATTTTCTTTTCAATGGCAAGAGACGGACTACTTCCTCAAAGTTTCGCTAAAGTTCATCCTAAATTCAGGACACCTCATGTGACTACAATTTTTACAGGTGTGGCGGTCGGTATTTGCGCTATGTTTACTACAATTGACGAGATGGTCGATCTAACAAATATAGGAACTTTATTTGCTTTTATTTTAGTATGTACCGGTATTTTAATCCTTCGTAAGAGAGAGCCGGATAGACCGCGGTCATTCAGAACGCCCTGGGTTCCATTAATACCTGTGCTTGGAATTGTCGCTTGTTTTTACTTAATACTTGGTCTGCCCTGGATTACATGGATAAGATTTGCTGTTTGGCTGCTAATAGGAATGGTAATTTATTTTTCATACGGATATAAAAAAAGCAGAGTCCGGCAGGAATTGTGAAAAAAATTTCATCTTCAAAGCTTGAGCGGGGATTAGGATTAAAAGAAGCCGCTGCGCTTAATATGTTAGACATGATAGGCATTGGTCCTTTTATTGTGCTGCCTATTGTAATCCGGGAGATGGGGGGCCCGCAATGTCTGCTTGCATGGATTTTAGGCGCTTTGCTTTCCTTAATGGATGGTGCAGTATGGTCCGAGCTTGGCGCTGCAATGCCCGAAGCGGGGGGAAGTTATGTCTTTCTGAAAGAAATATACGGACCTAAGAGCTGGGGAAAATTATTTTCTTTCCTTCTGATCTGGCAGACAATTTTCCAGGCGCCGCTTGTTATTGCATCGGGTGCAATCGGCTTTTCACAATATTTCACATTTTTAGTCCCTATGGGTACTATAGGGCAAAAAATCGTTGCCGGGATTTTAATTATTGCTATCGTAGTGCTTCTCTACCGGAGAATTACAACCGTTGGAAAGATTTCTGTATTCCTATGGATTGGTGTAATTGCAACAATACTATGGCTTATATTCGGCGGAGCTACTCATTTCAATTCCAAAATAGCCTTTGATTTTCCTCCCGGCGCTTTTAATTTTTCTTTTATATTCTTCGCGGGGCTCGGCAGCGCTTCCGTTCAAACAATATACACGTATTTAGGCTATTACAATGCCTGCAATCTCGGCTCTGAAATAAAAGAACCTAAGAAAAATATTCCCAAAAGTATTCTGATATCTATTGTGGGTATTGCGGTTCTTTATCTTTTAATGCAATTAAGCGTTCTTGGAGTTGTCCCATGGCGCGAGGCTATGAATTCAAAATTTATCGTCAGCGCTTTTGTTGAGAGGATTTATGGTTCAGGCGCTGCAATAATAGCAACAATTCTGATTTTATGGATAGCATTTTCTTCGCTGTTTTCAGCTGCGCTTGGTTATTCAAGAATACCTTATGCAGCCGCTGTTGACGGTTCATTTTTCAAAATATTCGCAAGAACTCATCCTAAGAAAAATTTTCCCACTGCCTCTTTACTTATTCTCGGCGCAATTGCTTTTGTGTTCAGCCTGCTGTTCAGATTAAAAGAAGTTATCAGCGCAATACTTGCAATGAGAATTATAATTCAATTCATCGGGCAGGCAGTTGGTATAATAATATTAAGACGCAAAAAAACTTCCTCATTTTTCCCATTTAAAATGTGGCTTTATCCTTTACCTGCGCTTATTGCAATTATAATGTGGATCGGATTATTTTTTTCAACGGGGATGTATTTTGCCATCGGCGGTGTTGTTGTTATAATGACTGGAACAATCGTATTTTTTGTCAGAGCCTATTACAAAAAAGATTGGCCGTTTATGAATATTTTGTAGAATACTTTTTTGGCATCATCAACCCTTGACCCATATAATTTAACTTCTGCATTTTTGTCAAATCCCTATATAACAGATTTAATAGCAATTATTTCTTTATCATTCAGGTGCATGTTCGCATAATTAAATTATTTATGAAATGTGATAAACTTTTAAGCCAAGATGCTTTTCCATTGGATCAAAATCATGGTCATTATGAAACAGGATAAAATCATTCCGGCAAAAGCTTTTTGTTTGCGATTATGCTGCCAACATTACAAATTGCAAAAAATGTAAAATAAAAATGAATGTTTTCTATGGCATCCCTTTGAGGTTTCAAAAATTCTGGTGGTTCCTATCTATTATATAGTTCTCGCTCCGGATGGGACTAATCTCAAAAGGGATTATTCAGTACGCATTTAATAGTGTAATGCTGGAAGGGTCAGTTTAGCAAGTTAACCTGCATTTCAGTCGGCGTACTTATTTAAACTGACAAATAAAATATCTTAAGAATATTTAAGTCTTCATAAGATATTTCACTATTAAACTTTTCATAGATTGATTTCATTGTTAAAATTCCTTTCTCTTTAAAAGCTTCAAAAACTTTTTTGTGCTGTTCTGCCGGAAGAGAAAGCTGCTCCATTAAGCCTTCGATTCTTAACTTGTGCCCTTCATTTGCATACCTGACTAAATGTGTAACAATAGTTTGCGTTTTTACTTTAAATTCTTCAGCTAATTCCTTGATTGAAGCTCCGTTATTAAAAGACTCAGCCACAATTACATGTTTTAATACCTGGAAATTATTTTTTGATTTCCGCCTGCTGCCAAATACCTGCCGGCTGTTATTCAAATTACCGGTAATATTCTTTTTTGCACAGTATCTTTTAATTATCGGCAGGAACATATTGCCGTATCGTTCCAGCTTATTTATTCCAATACCGCTGATTTTTAATAAGCCCGTTTCATCACGCGGGTATTCCGAAGCCATTTGAGATAAGACTTTGTCTGAAAAAATAACATAAGGAGGAATGTCCTGTTCTTCGGCAAGTTCTTTTCTTTTTCGGCGTAATAATTCAAATAATTCAATATCATATGACTGTTCAGCCTGCTTAAGTTTTTTATGCGTAATTTCAGGTTCTTTAATAATGCCAAGCACCTTTTGGTTTTTAAACAAAACGCCTGAAGCCATTTCCGTAAGCTTAATACTGCCGAATTCCAGGTCTCTATTTAAAAGTTCTTTTCTGACTAATTGGTTGGCAAACATGTGCCACTGCTTTTTGGTAAATTCTTTTCCTATTCCAAAAACAGTTAAATTTTGATGTCCGTTGCTTAATATCCTCTCGGTATCGTTTCCCATTAAAACATCAATTAAATAATTCACGCCGAAAACCTCGCCGGTCCTCTTTACTACAGATAAAAATTTTTGCGCCGGGATAGTAATATCCGTCATTTCCTTTTTGGCGGCAATACAGTTATCGCACATTTGGCAGTCAAAATTTTTATACGACTCGCCAAAGTAATTTATAAGCGGATGCCTCCTGCAAATTTCAGATTCCGCATATTTAATCATCGCGCTTAAATGAGCCTTGGCGGAAAGCCTTTCTACTTCATCTTCTTTCTGATCTATAAAATAGTTTATTTTAGAAATATCGGCATAACTGAATAAAAGAAGGCAGTCCGATCTTAACCCGTCGCGCCCCGATCTGCCTATCTCCTGATAATATGATTCAAGGTTCTTTGGAAGATCGTAATGAAGTACAAACCGTACATTGGATTTATTGATTCCCATCCCGAATGCGATGGTAGCAATAATTATCTGCACCTCATCTCTAATAAACAGGTCCTGGTTCCTGCTTCTTTCTTGATCCGGCAGACCGGCATGATATGGTTTGGTAGAATATCCAAGATAAGACAAATCTTCATGCAGGCTATCGACTTGCTTTCTTGAAAAACAGTAAATGATTCCGGACTGGTTTGGATGTTCCTTTAAAAACTCAACTGCCTGCTGAAAAGCATCCTGCTTTGGAATTACCTGCAAAAACAAATTTTCCCTGTTAAAGCTGGCAATAAATTTTTTATGCTCAGCCATATTTAAGTTTTTTACTATGTCGCTCTGGACTCTTGGAGTGGCAGTAGCGGTAAGTCCGATACATACGGCAGAAGGAAAAATTGTTCTGAATTTTCCAAGCTGCCTGTATTCCTTTCTGAAATCATGTCCCCATTCGGAAATACAATGCGCTTCATCAACTGTAATACAGTCCACGCGTATACTTTTTAACAAGTTTATAATTTCATCTTTTAGAAGGGATTCGGGAGCAATATAAAGTAATTTTGCTTTAATACTTTTAACATTTTCAACGTTGTATCTGTAATCATCTGGAGAAAGAGAACTGTTAAGCATAGCTGTTTTAACGCCGAGCTGTCTAAGTTGTTCAACCTGGTCTTTCATTAAAGAAATAAGAGGTGAAACTACGATTGTTATACCTTCAAAAATTAATGCGGGGATCTGATAACAAATGGATTTCCCGCCCCCTGTAGGCATTACTACTAAGGAATCCTTTTTATTTAAAACGTTCTGAATAATTTCCGGCTGCAGCTGCCTGAATGAATCATATCCAAAAATGTCTTTTAATATTTTTTTTGCTCTATCCATTTTAACTGAATAATATATTTATATCATCTTTAGTGAGATTTTTAAGAATTCCGCTTTCACTTGTAATGATGTTTTCAACAAGTCGTTTTTTCTTATCCTGGAGATGCAGAATTTTTTCTTCGACACTATCTTTTGTTATAAATTTATAAACAAATATATTTTTATCCTGTCCTATCCGGTGCGCTCTATCCGTTGCCTGGAGTTCAGCGGCAGGATTCCACCATGGATCATAGTGAAAAACATAATCGGCAGCGGTTAAATTCAAACCGAACCCGCCCGCTTTAAGACTTATTAAAAACACTTTTACCTCTTCATTATTTTGAAAGCTGTTTACACAGCTTTCCCTATCCTTTGTACTGCCGGTTAAATATTCATATAATATCTTTTCTTTATCTAAGTGATCCTTTAATATGTCAAGCATAGAGACAAATTGAGAGAATACAAGTATTTTATGGTTCTCCTTCAAAGCTTTTGTAAGTAATTCTTTAAATTCTTCAAACTTACCGGATTTACCATTATAATTATTTTTGACAAGTAAAGGATGATTACAAATTTGCCGGAGCCTGAGCAGCCCTTCAATTACTTTTATGCCGGATTTCTTAATCCCCTTTGTTTCGATTTCCTTGACAATTTCATCTCTGATTGAGTCCCGCCATATATTATAAATTTTTTGCTGCGAAGAGTCCATTTCACAATAGTGTATAATTTCCGATTTTTCGGGAAGTTCTTTGGCAACTACATTTTTTGTCCTTCTTAAAATAAAAGGGTAAATTGTTCTCCTTAAATATTCTGCCGCAGAACCATCGTCTGCTTTTTGGATCGGTTTAATAAAAGCTTCCTGAAATTTGCTCAGAGACCCAAGCATGCCGGGATTAAGAAAAGTTAATTGCGACCATAATTCATTTAAGTTATTTTCAATCGGAGTTCCCGTTAAACAAAGCTTATGCTGTGCCTTTAATGTTCTTATCACTTTAGAAGTTTTGGCGGCGGGATTTTTTATTTTTTGAGATTCGTCTAAAATTATATAATTAAATTCCCTTTCTTTAAAAATTGCAATATCCCTAAGAACTATAGGATAACTGGTCAGTATTACATCATAATTTTCAAAATGAAGAGTATTTTCTTTAATACGGTTGTTGCTTGTATGATTTAAAATACTTAAACCCGGTGCAAATTTTTCTGCTTCACTCAGCCAATTAAATACAACGGAAGTGGGAGCAATAACCAAATCAGGTAATTTATTTTTGTTTTTTTTCTCATTTAAAAGAAGAGCTAAAGCCTGAATTGTTTTTCCAAGCCCCATATCATCTGCAAGTATGCCTCCAAAACCGTAGCTTTTCAGAAAATAAAGCCAATCAAAGCCGGATTTTTGGTACGGACGTAAAACAGTTTTAAAATCAGGAGGGATATTCTTTTTTTGAATTTTTTCAAAAGAGTTTAATTGTACGAGATGTTTTTTATATTCCTCATCGGTTTTAATATTTTCAGCATCCTTAATAAGACCGTCAAGTGCATTAATTTGAAATTTTGAAAACCTTAATTGATCACTTTTTGAATCAACAAATGCAAACGTCCTTAAAAACTTATTTAGCCATTGCCGGGGTAACAACCCTATTGAACCGTCGTTAAGTTGAATATACTCCCGTTTATGTTTAATTGCATTTAAGAGTTCTTCAAATGGAACAGCAGCATCGCCAAACCTTATATCAGTTGTTACATCAAACCAATCTATACCCGAACTTACCGAAAAAGAAAATGAAGGCTTTGATGTATTTATTTTGTACCTGCTTAAATTCGATTCGCCAAAAATTTCATAATCCATCTCCTTTAAGATTGGAAGCGCCCCGAATAAGAAATCGATAGGATTTTTACGCGTAGTAAATATCCCTTCCTCTGTTTCTTTTAAGTTAAATTGCCTGATTTCCTGCCGGGCTTTCTCTTCTGAAATACTATCTCTGACAATCCTGAAAATTTTACCCAATTTAAAAAATGAAGAACTATTCTCTTTATTATTGAAGTTTACTTCAAATTCATTATATGCAAATTTTAAGATTATCTTCAAACGGGAATCATCTTCTTCCAGATATACTCTCTTTTTAGGAGAAGAAGATATTTCTTCAACTTTATATTTATCAGAATTTACCGGCAGGTTTTTAACAAGCTGCGGCAGAAAATTTTCTTCGAAATATTCTAAGTAAGCTTTGGAAAAAATAATTTTCTTTGTTTCCCGTGTGAAATTATAGAACTGGTAATAAGTCAGATTTGATATTTTAAAGATATTATCATCTATCATAACCCACAAAGGATTATCAAGGATAGGCATTACCTGTGTTCCTGCTTTTATGTGCTTTCCCTTAAAATAAAACCTGAGATTCAACGAAATTTCATCTCCTTCTTCGTCAACTACAAGCTCGGCAGAGCCCAAATCTCTGCTTATATAAATTCTCTTTCCAATTGCTTTGTATCCCGGATATAAATAGACTTCTTTTTCTGAAAGGAAGGAAAGTATTTCAGAAAAAAAATATGATCTATTTAACTGTTCATTGGAATAAGCACGCTGGTTATATGCCGGAAACAGATCAACGGAGTATTCACCCAGATGCCTCGATATGCGCTCTATGATTAATTTTTCCTGCAATGATACTTCCGGCAAAGTATCAAAATTAGGAGTATGTATAATTTCCGAACCTGAAATACTTCCATCCTTTTTTAATCTTTGCCGCAAAGCATAAATATTTGTATGATCTCCTTCGGATTCTATAGCATAGGCAATTTTGTAACCGGGAGTGGAACTTTTTTTGTTCTCTTTATTTATTAAAACATCTACTTGGTTTTTAAATGCGGTGAATTTTGCCGCTTCTTTTTGTTCAGCTGCTTCAGCAAGCCATTGTTCCCTGCTTTTATTTTTTCCGTATAATGTAATTCCCCGGTTATCCGGAATATTTCTCTTGTCCTGATTTAACAATCGCAGCGGCGATAATTTATTCTCAATGAAATCTGAATTATTTTTCCCGTAATCGACAGGAATATAAATTCTTTCTTTAAAGAAAATTGTTTCGTCTAATCTATATAGTACAGCTACAATATGTTTACAAGCGCTGCCGTCTTCATTATAAGGACATGTACAATTGCATATTACCGGGCGTTTATTATCATCAAACTCAATTTCGACCTCGTAAATAAAAGTACCTTCGACCGAAGCAGTAGCCTTATGTGAAGAATATTTCAAATCAGATACAGCGCCTTTTAGAAAATAAAGATGCCCTCGTTTACGTATAGTATCATTAACCAGGTCGTTTAATATTTCTCTTAGCATCTGTCTAATAATTTAAAAAGGAATGATGCGCTATTGTTTACATGAAAAAAAAATAATAGCAACTTTATTTGTCGAATTTCAGATGCCCCGTTTCTCCGAGTGTGACGCGTATTTTATCGCCGTCTTCAAAGTTACCGGCTAATAATTCCTGTGATAATGGATTTATAAGATGACGCTGAATTGTCCTTTTAAGCGGACGGGCGCCAAAGGTAACATCGTATCCAAGCTTTGCCAGCCAGTCTTTGGCTTCATCATCAACATCAATGGCAATCTCTTTTTGACTCAACATTTTCTGAACACTTTTAATTTGAATATCAACTATTTTTCTGATCTCTTCTCTTGTCAAAGGTTTGAACAGAACAATCTCGTCAATCCTATTTAAAAATTCAGGGCGGATTGTCTTTCTTAAAAGCTCAATAAGTTTAAGTCTTAAATCACCCATTGCATCTTCAATCTCATTTTCAGGTACATTTTCTAATTTCTCCTGAATTAGATGTGAACCCAGATTGGAAGTCATAATAATGATTGTATTCTTGAAGTTTACGGTTCTTCCCTGGTTATCGGTTAATCTTCCGTCATCCAAAACCTGGAGGAGTACATTAAAAACATCCGGATGAGCCTTTTCAATTTCATCAAGAAGGACAACAGAATAAGGTCTCCTTCTGACTGCTTCCGTTAACTGCCCTCCTTCTTCATAACCCACATATCCGGGAGGAGCGCCTATAAGTCTCGAAACTGAAAACTTTTCCATATATTCAGACATATCAAGTCTTATCATAGCATGCTCATCATCAAACAAAAATTCTGCCAGCGCACGTGCAAGTTCGGTTTTTCCTACTCCTGTAGTTCCTAAAAATATAAACGAGCCAAGCGGACGGTTAACATCCTGCAGTCCTGTCCTTGATCTTCTGATAGCATTAGCAACAGCATAGACTGCTTCATTTTGCCCGACCACTCTATTATGAAGTTCATCTTCCAGGCGCAGTAGTTTACCTCGCTCACTCTCAAGCATTTTACTTACCGGTATTCCTGTCCATTTAGAAACAATTTCAGCAATATCTTCCGAATCCACCTCTTCTTTAAGCATCTTCTCATCTTTTTGAATTTCAGAAAGCTTTAGAGTTTCTTCTTTTAATTGTTTTTCAAGTGTTACAATCCTGCCATATCTAAGCTCCGCGACTTTCCCAAGATCGCCTTCGCGCTCGTACTTATCGGATAAAGATTTGGAATTTTCAATTTCGCTTTTCATTGTGCGTATTTTCTGAATTTTTTCTTTTTCAAGATTCCAGTGCATCCTAAATTTATTTCTTTCATCAGTAAGTTCACTTAATTCTTGCTTAAGTTCTTCAAGACGTTTTTCTGAAGCTTCATCTTTTTCCCTTTTCAATGCTTCCCGCTCAATTTCAAGCTGCTTTATTTTCCGCTCCACCGCATCAAGTTCTTCCGGCATTGAATCAATCTCAATCCTGATTTTTGAAGCTGCTTCGTCAATCAGGTCGATAGCTTTATCGGGAAGAAATCTATCTGCTATATACCTGTTTGAAAGCTGAGCAGCCGCTACAATTGCGCCGTCGGTTATCCTTACGCCATGATGAACCTCATAGCGTTCTTTTAATCCGCGAAGAATTGAAATAGTATCTTCTTCGGAAGGCTCGCTTACAATAACCGGCTGAAACCTTCTTTCAAGCGCGGCATCTTTCTCAATATATTTTTTATATTCATCTAAAGTCGTAGCGCCGATTGCATGCAATTCACCCCGGGCTAAAGCCGGTTTCAGAATGTTTGCTGCATCCATGGAACCCTGAACCGATCCGGCTCCTATAAGAGTATGCAGTTCGTCAATGAAAAGAATTATTTCTCCGTTTGAATCCTGTACCTCTTTTAGCACGGCTTTCATTCTTTCTTCAAACTGCCCGCGAAACTGGGTCCCGGCTATAAGAGCGCCCATATCAAGCGCAATTATCCTTTTGGTCTTTAAATTTTCAGGAACATCGCCGGAAATAATCCGGTGGGCGATACCTTCCGCAATAGCGGTCTTACCAACACCCGGCTCGCCTATTAATACAGGGTTATTCTTTGTCCTTCTGGAAAGAACCTGAAGCACTCTTCTGATTTCTTCATCCCGTCCTATAACAGGATCCAGTTTACCGGCTTTTGCAAGCTCGTTTAGATCCCTCCCGTATTTGTCAAGCGCCTGGTAAGTATCTTCCGGGTTTTGCGTAGTAACCCGCTGCGTACCGCGAACATCTTTAAGAGCTGTTAATATTTCATCGTGCGATATTCCATTTTCTTTTAACAGCCTGCCGGCTTTACCGTCACTCGCCGATAAAGCTAAAAGTATATGCTCGGTGGAAATATATTCATCCTTCAGGTTACGCGCTTCTACAGCGGCTTCATCAAGAAGCTTTGCGGTGTCGTTTGACATTGACTGACTGCCGATACCTGTACCGCTTACTTTTGGTAAACTTTGTAGTAATTCATTTACTTTTATTTTTAAACGATTAATATTGCCGCCTGTTTTTTGAATTACCGTATCTGCAATATTTCCGCTTTCCTGTACCAGCGATCCGAGAACATGTTCGGGTTCAATTAACTGATTATTATAGTTCTGCGCTATCTCAATTGCAGCTTGTATAATTTCCTGGGCTTTTACGGTAAATTTGTTAAAATTAAATGGCATATTATTAATTCCTTATCCTTCTGAATTATCGAGAGACTAAATATATCATAGCTCTGAAATTCTGATTGTACTGTTGAGTGCAGTTTTTCTTCAAACCTGCCGGCAGGCAGGTATTTCACTCCCAATAAAGCGGAATGAAAACACTCAAACTCTTTTCTTGTTGATATTGTACTTAAGCCGCAGGCTTACAAACTTGTGATGTCTTAAGCCAATGCCTGCTAAGGCACAGCATAGTGCAGCGCATTACTTTTTAAATATAACAGCAGCCTTTCTGGTGGTACAAAATAAATAGTAATGGCTTTTTTATTTTAGCCAAATACTGAACCATAACAAGGGTCGACCTGGTAAGTCAACCTGCATTTCATTACAATTTTTTAATCTCAGTATACCAATCGCTCGATTGTTCAAGCAGTTGGTTAAGTCTGCTTACAAGCTTATGAGGATCATTTAAGCTTCCATCCAAAAGAAGAGCCGATTCAAAAAGTTCTTCAACAACATTAGATATATATTCATCTTTTGAATTTGATTTAAATACCTTCAACAGATTTCTAATTAATTTGTGATCCCTGTTTATTTCAAACACTTTTTTCTGAATACTCATATCTTTATTAGTCATCCGCATAATTTTCTGCATTGTTGAAGACATGGTACCATCGGGATTAACAAGTATTGCAGGGCTTCCGGACAGCCTTTTTGATTCCTTAACTTCCGCAACCCTGTCGCCTAAAATATCTTTTATCCTGCTTAATAAGCTGTCAAAATGTTTTTCATCTTCCTTGTTTAACTCTTCCGGCTTGTCTTTTTTCTCCTCAGTATCTTTATATCTGTCAAAGTTTTTCAGGTCTACCGAATCAACTGACTTAAATTCGTAATCCTTAAACTTTCTAAGCGTACTCAAAACAAACTCATCAATAGGATCATATAAGAAAAATACTTCCAGTCCTTTGTTTTTAAATATTTCAAGATGCGGGTCCTGGCTTATTGCGTCCCTGCTGCTGCCAAAGGCATAATAAATTTCTTTTTGGTCTTCTTTAAATCTTGAGACATATTCTTCCAACGAAGTTAATCCGCCGGCATCAGCATTAGCCGACGAGTTGAATCTTAAAAGCTGGTTATACTTTTCAACATTTGTAAAATCCGAATATCCGAGTTTAAATACCCTGCCGTGTTCTTTCCAGAATTCAGCAAATTTCTCAGGTTCATCCTTAGCTTTTTTTATCAAATAAGATAAAATCTGCCCTGTAATATTCTGTGCAATTTTTGTGAATATAATATTTTCCTGAAGGGTTTCCCTCGAAATATTTAATGGTAGATCTTCCGAGTCTACAACACCTTTCACAAAGCCTAAATATTCCGGTAATAAATCTTTATTCTTATGCTGAATTAGAACTCTTCTGACATATAAGTCCAATCCATAATCTTCTCTGTTGAAGCCGAAAAAATCAAAGTTTTTTTTCGGAATAAACATCAATGAATTAAATTGAATCGGGGCATCGATTGAAATGTGAATTACATCTGCCGGTTCTTCAGTATCATAAGTTAAAAATTTATAGAACTCATTATACTGTTCTTTCTTTACCGATGTTTTAGGTTCCCGCCATAGGGCTGCAACGGTATTAATTTTTTCACTTCCTAAATAAATCGGGAAAGAAATAAAGTTGGAATGTTTTTTAATTATGGTTTCAAGTCTGTACTTTTCCGCAAATTCTTTTGCATCATCTTTTAAGTGAATTTCTATGCTTGTACCGCGGTTGATATTGCCGTCAAGTTCCGCAATTTCATAATCGCCCAAACCATTTGACTGCCACTCAACAGCAGGTTCGCCCGCTTTATAAGATTTTGTTTTTATTACAACCTCCTCGGCAACCATAAAAACAGAATAAAATCCCACTCCGAATTTTCCAATTATATTATTTGTATCGGTTTGATTTTCTTTCAATTGTTTCAGGAATTCAGCCGAACCGGATTTTGCAATAGTTCCTATGTTGTTTATTACTTCATCGCGCGACATCCCTATTCCGGTATCGGTAACAGTTAATAATTTATTCTTTTCATCAAAATCAATCTTTATTTCAAGAGGTAAATCTTTATCTGTAATGTCCGTACCGCGTGTAGATTCAAATCTTAATTTGTCTAATGCATCGGAGGCGTTTGAAATTATTTCTCTTAAAAATATTTCACGGCTTGTATATAATGAGTGAACCAATATATCAAGCAGTTGTTTAACTTCAGCTTTAAATTCATACTTTTTTGTACTGACTTGTTTTGAATCCATATTTAATCCTTTAATTTTTTATATTATTATTTCCTGATAGCTGCTAATTTTTCAAATAATGATTTTTCTTCAGACGATAAATTCTTAGGAATCCTGACTTTTATTGTCACGAACAAATCTCCTTTACCGCCGGTTAACTTGGGCATTCCAAGGTCTTTCATTCTTAATATTGTTTCATTATCTGTTTCTTTAGGTATTGTTATGTTTATTGTTTTTCCGTCAAGCGTTTTTAATTGCTTTTTCCCGCCTAATATTGCAGTATAGATATCTACATCTAAATTAAAATAAAGGTCATCCCCTTTTCTATCATACAAAAGATGTTTTTTTATATTTATAGTTAAATATAAATCACCTTTTTCACCGCCGCGTGTACCTTCACCACCCTGGTTTTTCAAACGGAGTTTTTTGCCGTCTTCAATGCCGGGTGTTATTTTCACTTTTAATATTCTACCATTTATTTTAAATTCCGGTTCACTGCCGGAATACGCTTCATTTAAGGATACGCTTAACTTCGACTCATAATCCCGTCCTTTTCTTGGTTGCGCTTTTGTACTTGCCCGGGTTTTATCTTTAAAACTTCCTCCAAAGAAACTCTCGAAGAAATCTGAAAATCCTCCTTCACCTTCAAACATTCCGCCCGTATTGGAAGAAAAATCGTAAGTCCTTCCGCCAGCCCCGGAATTGTATTGATTGTACCAATTACTGCTATCGGCATTGCCGGAAGTTTGATATTGCTTCCAATTAGCTCCCAGCGTATCATATTTTTTTCTTTTCTCTTTATCACTTAGAACTTCATTGGCTTCGGTAAGCTCTTTAAATTTCTCTTCAGCGGATTTATTTCCGGGATTTTTATCCGGGTGATATTTTTTTGCAAGCTGTCGATAAGCCTTCCTTATTTCTTCAGCGGTTGCATTTTTATTCACGCCAAGTACTTTGTAGTAATCTTTATATTCCATTTATTTATCCCGGATTAAAACTTGTTGAAAACATCAATTTAAATTTAATCACTTAAAAACAAAAGGGTAGCCTCAACAGCTACCCAATAAAAATAATTTATATTTGCCGGTACTATAAGTTAATTAAATTTAATTGATATTTCTTTGGGCTTTATCTCATCAGCTTTTGGTATTGTAATTAACAATTGCCCGTTTTTAAATTCCGCGTCTATTTTATCGTCTTTTATAGCGCCGGGCAAAGCGAATGACCGGAAATATTTTCCATAGACCCTTTCAACCCTGTGAAATTTCAATTCCTTAGTTTCTTTTTCCTGCTTTCGTTCACCGCTGATATTTAGCTGTCCATCCGAATAAGAAATTTTAACGTCCTCTTTATTTACGCCCGGAAGGTCAACTCTAAGAACATAGTTATCTTTATCTTCCGAGATATCAGTCAACGGCGACCAAACAGCATTCTGATATTCATCTTCATTCGATGTCTCTGAAAGACCAAATCTTCCGCCAAACGAGTTGAAAAGTCTGTTTATTTCGCGTTCAACATTAAGCAATTCGCGAGCCGGATTCCATTTTACTATAGCCATAATTTTATCTCCTTTCATTAAAATATTTAATTATTTTAATATCATATTTGCAATATATGGCACATCAAGTTAAATGCCAAAATAAAATAATACTCTAACTCTTTATTATATAATCATTTAATAAAAACATGCACATTTAGCAGTATGACAAAATGGCGTAGTTAGTGACTATTATTCAATGGTATATTGATTTTTTGTCAAATAATATGAATCAACGACATACCCATATAAAAAAATTTCCTTTTCAACTATAACTAATGCACACCGCTTGTGATAGAGTAGTTCTAACCGGTTTCATCATTTTGTTTTATTTTCTTGTTTTTCTACTGTAAAGATGTTTAGGAAAAAATGTTGAATCAATAGTCTTAATTTGTTAATTTCCAATTGGATTTTGGAATTGGAGTTTATAAAATGGAATATCTTTCCCATAAAGAAATTATCTCTTTAAAGAAAGATATTAATATTGAACTCGAACTTTTACTTTCAAACAAAGCTGCTGTAACAAAGCCCAACTCTCTTCAATGGCGTTTTTTTGTCGATTGCTTTAACGTGCTTTTTAATCCAAATTCTTATTCAAAATTCCATTCGTTAACTAATTCTAACAAGGCACAACTAAAGTATGAGATTGAAGAAAAATTCAGAAAATTTTACCTTCGCCCGGGAAGGAAAATTGATTTTGTCTTCCGGATGATTCACAAAAAAGAATTAAATAATATATTTTATGACAATGCAGAGTCTTACCCAAATATCGGTGAATATGCAGTTTTAGTTCGGGATACTTCTAAGGAAGTTTCCCCCAATAATGGCTTAACCACAAAAGATATTAAAGAATATATTGAACGCGTTATTGCAGAAGCTGTTGACACAGAATTCGAGGCATATCATACTCTTCCCCAAATAATTGAAGATGATCTGCTCAACAGCTGGTTTTGTCCTTCCGGACCTGCTAAAAAAGAAATAATGCATGTATTATTGCGCCACAAAGAACGGGGATGGGTTCTGACAAATCCAATGAACCCTTCTACCAAAAGGATCCTTAGCATTAAAGTTAAGGATATTGAGAAAAAAGAAATTTTTGTTTCTACCACAGAGTATTGGTATCTCCGCTGGTGGGATACTAAAAATAACTCTTATACATTCCCTTACAGAGAAACTAGTCATCAGCAATATGTATTAAGAAAAGATGATGGTATATGGAAAATATTTGAAGCAATTAGACCTGCTCCAAGGACTTCTATTCCGCATAGAAGGAAATATTCTCCGTAAGCTGCGTGACTTCCTTTAATGTATATTATAGGAAAGGCTAATTAATAAGAGGTAAATATGAACCAAATGCCAAAATACATACAGCATCTTTTTTGGGACATTAACGTAGAAACATTTAATCCGCTTGACTATCCCGAATATACGATCAGCCGTGTTCTCGAGTTTGGTGATGAGGAAGCCGCAACCTGGATGAAAGAATTATTTTCTGAATCTGAAATTAAGAAGGTCATCAAGTCAGATAAAAAACTTTCTCCCAAATCGGCAAACTTTTGGGCAATCATGTTTGATATTCCGTTAGGCGAAATTAATGCACTAAAAAATAACCGAGGGGGTGTCATATGAATACTGAAAAACCTATGTGGCATAAAGAAATTCTTCCACCCGCTTCAGATGAAGTTTTGGGTGATTTGAATCGAACGCTGCCGCTCTCACCATTTTATCTTGCCGGAGGAACCGGACTTGCACTCATACTCGGTCATCGTCTTTCCCGTGATTTTGATTTTTTCAGTCCCGATTTATTCGATGAAGAAGTGCTGATTCAAAAAATGCAAGGACTGAGTGATCTTACCATTGTTGCAAAGAGCGAGCACACGCTTCATCTTAACTTGAAAGAGATCAAGGTAAGTTTCCTTGGCTATAACTATCCACTTCTTTTTCAGACAAAGGAATTTCAATCGGAAACAGGCATAGCCATAAGAGTAGCCGACGAAAGGGACATTGCTTGTATGAAGATTAGTGCGATCAGTAGCCGTGGAACCAAAAGGGACTTCGCGGACTTGTATATGGTTGCACAGCACTATGATCTGCTTGAACTATTCACGTTGTTTAAACAGAAATTCTC
>CAZUCY010000041.1:0-26627 GCA_964618785.1 uncultured Ignavibacteriaceae bacterium
AAATGCTATAAAATAAGTTAGTATTTTTTTTATCGACATGATTTTAAACTCCATTACTTATTTATCATTTGGAACATTATCAAAACCGGGTTCTGGGCTTACATATCGTTGTTCAGCATTATGTCTGAATTTTATATCAAGTGTAACTTTATTTCCGCTCAATTCCAGGACATTATTATTTGGATGAAGATATCTGTTCCCTTCTTTGATAGACCAAATTGATTTTTCAAAAGATTCCAGGTGAATAATTATATTTTCAGGTATTTCTCTTGCATTGAGGTTAAAAGTAACATGAGCTATTGAACCATCATCGTCAACTTTTACGGTAAGATCCACCTCTCCGAAAGAAGTCGGAATCTTTTGCAGCTTAGTCGTTTTCCCGGGTTCCGCCCACGAGCTTGGCATTCCTTCAAGTAAATGCAGTTCCTTTCCTTTTTCCAGAATCATCAGATTACGTACTAACCGAATCAACTCGGCACTTGCCCAGTTATGAGGCATATCACCGCCAGATTGTTCTCCGAGCTGTTCGCCAACAGGATATTGTTCTTCTACCCATGTAAACAAAGGGCTTGCATGATTAGCAAATGCATACATAATCGAAACAGCTTTTTTACTGTTGCCAAGCCAAAGATGTGCTTCAGCATACATGCCAGCAAGATAAGTCCATATTCCATGAGGCCCAGCAGACCCCAATATTTGCCCTTCACGTACAGTTCCATCCAGCATGTGCAATGTACCGAGCATCAACGGGTCATCTTTAGAATAAAGTTCCCCGGGATAGATAGATTGTAAAAAAGACCAACAACCACGTTGAGGAAGCTGTGGCTCTTCCCCGGTCATTGTTATTGGATAAATCAAACTACCGCCCCACTCAGAGCGGGGAATTAATCCACCGTCATTATACATTGTTACCGGAATATATACATTACCCTTTGAATCTAGAAGCCTATCGCGATTACGGGCTTTATCAAATGTCTGCCAGTAGTCTTCATATTCAGCCTTCCAATCAGCCAATTCAGGCTTATTTAATTTTGCAACTATTGAAAGAGCTGCTTTTAAACCGAAAAGTGTCCCGTAAACATTCGTATACTCGCGGTGCAATCCACCCAATCCACCATCCGGAAAGCCTATTGGCATAAGACCAAAATTTGCCTGAGCAGTATCATTTCGGGTCATTGAACGGAACTTTTTAATATTATTAACTTCAGTGGCAATTTTGGGCCATAATTCCTCAAGCCATTTCCAATCTCCGGTGAGTTGTGCCTCACGCCATAACATCCACAAATGCAGTCCAGACTTTTTTGAAAATTCAGAACCAGTTGGCGGCCCATCATCACCATCAAGCAAGCCTTCCACTTGTTTTCTCACTTCATTCCAACGACCAAGATAAGTAAGCGCTTCGCTAATAAAAGCACCGTCTGCAGCCCATAAGCCGCAGTAACAAGTAGGTCCGACCTGAAATTTAGGCTGTCCGGCATTTATCTCGCGAGCCTGATAGAGATTCCTAATACTGCCGTCCAACAATCTTTGCATTCCGATATCCGGTAATGTTATTTGCCCATAAGGCAAATCCGCCTTCTGCCAGAATTCCATTGCACGCGACAGTTCTTCTTGTGCCTGGCTAAGGCTTGCCGGAATAAGCATTAATTGATTAACCGATATATGCTTACTATAATCCATGTAAGCATCTTGAAATGATGTGTCAATAAATGAAGTATCAATCATCTGGGATAAATAATTGGTGTGGTGCGGTATGTCGAATATAGCCGGATAGTACGTAATCAGAGCTTTAAAAGAATCTCCCGGCGCTAATATCTGTTTCGGAAAGTACAGCGTAAGTGAATCTCCTTCTCCTTCTACTGATTCTACCGCCGGATCAAATCTTGCTATCATCTTTTTTATATTAGCCGAATCTGTTTCCGTTAAAATATTATTCTCTTTATTTAGGCTTAGCTTTTCACTGTTCTGAACCCTTAAAAAAACCTGTCCTTCCTTTGCAACCAAGCCAGTATTTTTTAATTCTAATAATAAATAATCAACCCTGCGGGGCACCCATTCCTTTATTGTCGAATTATTTTCTGGCGCTCTTGCCCATGCTTCTTCATGTAATAGTAATTCATTATCTTTTTTTTCTGTTATTATTATGGGCGCCTTTGCATCTAATAAATATTGATGCACTGATGCGGCTGGGCTTTCTTCTTTTATTCCTGCCTCTATACTCGTATTGAATTTATTCAGCCAATTATATAAAAACTCTCCTTTTGACCCTATAAGAGTTTTATGAGGATCATCCGGCAGACAAATACTGGATTGCCAGTACAAAGGAGAATAACGGTAATCTACTACTTGCTTCTGCAAATCGGTCTCATCTTTTACAGGAAATATTTTTACCTGCAAATCAGTTTTTCCCTTTACAAATGATGATTCCTGAGAAAAGCCTTTGTTCCATAATAAGATTATCACTAAAAAAATAATCTTAATTATTCTGATGGATGATTGTTTTCTTTTCATTATATAAACCTTTTTCATGAAGTTATTGAATTGACTTTATATTGTAGCTGTTCCAATACTATTTTTAATTTGGAACATTATCAAAGCCTGGTTCCGGACTTACATACCGTTGTTCAGCATTATGTCTGAATTTTATATCAAGTGTAACTTTATTTCCGCTCAATTCCAGGACATTATTATTTGGATGAAGATATCTGTTCCCTTCTTTGATAGACCAAATTGATTTTTCAAAAGATTCCAGGTGAATAATTATCTTTTCAGGTATTTCTCTTGCATTGAGGTTAAAAGTAACATGAGCCATTGAACCATTATCGTCAACTCTTACTGAAAGGTTTACATCTCCGAAAGAAGTCGGAATTTTTTGCAGCTTAGTCGTTTTCCCGGGTTCCGCCCATGAGCTTGGCATTCCTTCAAGTAAATGCAGTTCCTTCCCTTTTTCCAGAATCATCAGATTACGTACTAACCGGATCAACTCGGCGCTTGCCCAGTTATGGGGCATATCACCGCCATATTGCTCTCCAAGTTGCTCGCCAACAGGATATTGTTCTTCTACCCAGGTTAACATGGGGCTTGCATGATTTGCAAATGCATACATAATAGAAGCAGCTTTTTTACTGTCGCCAAGCCATAGATGTGCCTCAGCTAGCATACCTGCATTATAAGTCCATATACCATGCGTCAGCCAAGCAGTCCCTAATATTTGCCCTTCCTGCATAGTTCCATCTAACATATGTAATGTACCGAGCATCAACTGGTCCTCTTTAGAATAAATTTCCCCGGGATAGATGGACTGTAAAAATGTCCAACAACCGCGTTGAGGAAACTGAGGCTCTTCCTTGACCATTGTTACTGGAGTATACACATTGCCGGCTATATCTGCGTTGGGAACCAATCCACCGGTATTATACATTGTTACCGGAACATATACATTACCCTTTGAATCCAAAAGCTTATCACGATTCCGGGCTTTATCAAATGCTTGCCAGTAGTTTTCATATTCAGCTTTCCAATCAGCGAATTCGAGTTTATTCAGTTTTGCAGCTATTGAAAGAGCAGCATTTAAACCGAAAAGTGTACCGTAAACATTTGTATACTCGCGGTGTAACCAACCCAAACCACCATCCCCGGTTCCTATTGGCATAAGATCATAATTAGCCTGGGTTGAATCGTCTCTGGTCATTGCACGGAACTTTTTAATATTATTTACTTCAGCAATAACTTTTGGCCATAGGTTTTCAAGCCATTTCCAATCTCCGGTGAGCTGTGCCTCCCGCCATAACATCAATAAATGTAAACCTGCTATTTTTGAAAATACAGGGCCAGCAGGTGGTCCTTCTTCACCGTTAAGCAGCCCTTCCACTTGTGTTTTCACCTCATTCCAGCGACCAAGATAAGTAAGCGCCTCACTTATAAAGGCTCCGTCGGCAGCCCATAAGCCTCGATACATAGTAGGCCCAATCTGAGATTTAGGATGTCCATTCTTTATCTCGCGTGCCTGATATAGATTCCTGATACTACCGTCTAACAACCTTTGCATACCTATATCCGGTACTGTTATCTTCCCGTATGGCAAGTCTGTATGTTTCCAGAATTCCAAGGCGCGCGTCAATTCATTTTGTACCTTACTAAGGGATGAGGAAATATGCATTAACTCATTGACCGATGTATTCTTACTATATTCCAGGTAAATCTTTTTAAAAGACGGATCAATGTTAAAAGGGGTATCGAATATTGCCGGATAGAATGTAACCAGAGCTTTAAAAGAATCTCCCGGCGCTAATGTCTGTTCCGGAAAGAATAGCGTAAGTGAATCTCCTTCTCCTTCTACTGATTCTATCGCCGGATCAAATCTCGCTATCATCTTTTTTATGTTTGCCGTATCTGTTTCAGTTAATAGGTTATTATCCCCGTTCAGACTTAGCCTTTTACAATCTTGAATCCTCAAAAAGATCTGACATTTCTTTTTGACAGAACCTGTATTTTTTAATTCTAATAGTAAATAATCGACCCTGCGGGGTGCCCATTCCTTTATTGTTGTATTATGTTCCGGCGCTCTTGCCCAGGCTTCTTCACGTAATAATAATTCATTGCCTTTTTTTTCTGTTATTATTATAGGCGTCCTTGCATCCAATAAATATTGATGTACTGATTCAGCAGTATTTTCACCTTTTAGTCCGGGTTCAATACGGGTTCCGAATACATTTTGCCAATTAATAGTATATATGTTATATAAAAGCTCTCCTTTTGACCCTATAAGAGTTTTATGAGGATCATCCGGCAGACAAATACTGGATTGCCAGTACAAAGGAGAATAACGGTAGTCTACTATTTGCTTCTGCAAATCAGTTTCATCTTTTGCAGGAAATATTTTTACCTGTAAATCAGTTTTTCCCTTTAAAGATGATGATTCTTGAGAAAAGCCTTTGCTCCATAATAGGATTATCGCTAAAAAAATAATCGTAATTATTCTGATTGATGATTGTTTTTGGAACATGTTATAAGTCTCTTTATGGTTTATTAATTGTAATATTGATAAATCAAATTAGTTATTAAATGTAATATTAGAAGTAGGAATAAATCTATTTTAGTCTAATAGCGGATGCTCCGTATTGGACTCTTATGTTTAAACAATGGCAACTAGTTTATTCTTAACAATTATATGGATCACAGCTTGCTCAATGATTCTATTGAACAGTATGCCTTTCATTATTCAGGTACAACTGACCGCGAAAAGCAGCATTCACTCCTCTGACCCAATCAATCCTGATCAGAACAGATTTATCTTATTTAAAAACAAATTATTCCCATCATAATAGCTTCTGACAATTTTTATCGGGGCTTTTAGTTTTTTAGTTTGTAAATTAAACACTTTTAGAGTTGTTCTTCTCTTTTTATTGTGCCAATCCATAAAATAGAGCGCTGCCTGGTAGATACCCGGGTGTTTAATGGAATATAAACAGTATCACTGCTAGTGATAATAAAACAAATGATAAATTTTTTATCATTCTACGTCTTTTGCTATTGCTCAAAATTCACTTATTACTTGTCTATGTTCCAACCAGGCAAGCATGTTTATTGCCAGGTAATTCCAATCCTGAAATCCCGGATGTAATATTGGTTCTCCGCTCTCCGGGTCATAATATTCGTGTAAAGTCCCGGTCTTCTTAAAATCCCTTCCAAATAACACTACCGTCTTTTCAGCTAACTCCTTTGCTTCTGCTTTAAATCCATATTTTACTAATCCTTCCCAAACCAGGTAATTCGAAATCCCCCAAATAGGACCATCCCAGTTCGATGGATTCGAGCTTGCTATTAAACTATACATCTTTTCCATCTTTGAAAGAGTTCTGACTCCGTAAGACGAATTGAATGTGCTAGTATCTCTATAGTGTTTTACAATTCTCTCAGCCTGTTCGGGAGTTGCTATATCCGCCCACAAAGGCAGAAAATTTGCCCATACATCAATCCTTTGAATTAAACAATTATAATTTCTTGGATAACCACTATGAAAACCGTAAACCTTGTTTGTTATTGGAAGTAAATTTAAGTCAACGCTATAAAATGAACCGTCCCTTTCGTCCCAGCAATTTTTCTGTATTGCTTCTTTTAAGGCTTCTGCGTCTTTTTTATATTCTGAAGCAATGTCATTTAAACTTAGCCTTTCACTCAAGTAAACCATTGCTTTCAGCTCTTTGTACATGAAACAATTTAAATATATTGAAGCTGAACTTCTTGCCGGCCTGTAAAAGGAATCCGGGCTGTTATCTACTCCAACCCAGTGATCTGTCTGCCAGAAATAAAGACCGGTAGCTGCGTCTCTATCATGAGCTTTGTAATTTTCTATGAACATTTGAAGTTTAAAAAACAACTCACTCAACCAATTTGCATTACCATTATTCATTTTTACAAGAAAAGCTGCATGCTGGGCTATACAAGGTTTGTGCATATTTTCTTCATATATATTTGGAGGTCTCATTCCCTGAAGAGTTGAACCTCTCTGCATAACTACAGGCATCCAACCGTCATCTCCGCAAAAATTCAAAAAATTTAGAACGCTTCCTTGTTCATATTTTACGGCTTCTTCCCTATCCTTCTCATTTCCGGTCTCTAATAATATCTGTCTTAATGCTGCGTTCGTGAATGGAGTGTCCCAATCCCACAAATCTCCTGCGTAAGCCGCGCTATCTGATGCGCCGGTTATAAAAGGATATTTCAAAGCTCCTCCTGCTTCAGCGTATGACTTTTTAAAATCTTTGTAAATATATTTTTTTAATATTGCACTGTATTTATTCCAATCCTCGTAAGCCTGATCATCAAAATCGACATTTTTTGCACCGGAGGAATTTAAGCTTTCAGATTGATTATGCTTGCATATTTTTATTTCTTTACCGCTCAAAGAAATACTTTGAGTTACAAGAATAACTGCAACAGCTATAGCGGAAATAATAAATTTTTTCTTGAACATTTTAAACTTCCTTTACTTTTAAATTATTATTTTGAAAAATATTTAGACTTTGCAAATGTTTTGATTTACATTTTCCGGGTTAGTTTAAACAATCTTGTCTGCCCGGTCTCGAATGGACAAGAAAAACTTTTTCCATTCCCTGTCCAACCATCATATAAATCATGTGCATTAACAAAATATTGCCAATTTAAAATAACATCCCCTGGCGTGCTGCTTGTTATAGCAACAAGTTCCTTTGAGGCATGAATTGAAAATCCTATAGGAGCATAACAATGAACGCCTGCCTTCTCCACTAACTTCCGTAGCATACCGGTTTCGTTTGATTTATCAATACCCGGTATCAGAACAGTTTTTTCACCCGCCTTAATAATCTTATTAAGCTTTATTTCGTCTGCAGGAGCGGGAGAGTGACATCCCGCAATTACTACAAGTTTAGTTCTCTCAGGTAGTTTGTCTAAATCAGACATCAGCCACACGCCCACAGGAGCCCCGGTGAGAGCAAGACTTAAAAGAAGTTGTTTATTGATAATGAGTTTCTTTGAATCCGGTGGAGTATGTGCAAAAGAATTATCATCTACTATGAAGGCAATTTCCTCTACAGGGCTCCTATCAAGGCTTATTGTACCTTTATAGATTTCGTCAAGCTTTTTAAATTCGTTCTGAAGTCCATCATCATGATGCCAGCTTGTCATAAGTGAGAACTTTCCTTCCATTACGCCGTAAACAGCGCATTGGGCAGTTACCCTATGATGCATCGAGTAAGCGCCTTTCCTGGGATCCTTTTTGTCATATAACCCAAGATTATACCATATTCCCGGGTGAAGCCAGGAAAACAGATCATTCTCATCTAAGAATAGTTTCCCCTTAGCCTGTAAGCTGTTAACAGTAGTTGTAAAGGCGCTATATCCGCCGGATAATTGTCTGAAATCTAAAATGGGAATCCCTGCAAGAAAGTCTACATCTTTATCGTCAATTAGTCTGCGTAAACCAAATTGCCCGGCAAGCGACTGCCTTGGCTCTCCAGCAAGTTGAATTACATATCCATAGAAAACTCCAACCATTGATCTTCCTTCAGTTTCATCCTTTACTATTTTAGCAAAGTGGCATATAGTATTTGCCGTTAGATCGGAATAAAACTGATTGTATTCAGCAGCTAGCCTACCATCGGGAGTACCGGGATATATCTCATTCCCTTCGGACTTGCGGACATCCGGAGACGGAATTAAATTTCCTTCAGTCCTGTTTAACCACTTCGCAAACGCTGCCTGATTCACTTTACTATAATCGGAATACATACCGTCATTACATCCCCATGCAAACCATTCCTCGGTGACTTCACTAGTAAGCATAAATCCTATCATTCGATCTGCCCAGGGTTGAGACTTACAAAACCTGATGAGTTTTCGAAGAGCTTTCTCCTGGTCTCTCTTCCATGCCTCAGATGCTAACGAAATGCACCGGGAACTAGTTTCCTCCCATGCCAAATCTCCTTCATCTGTCCTTATGCGAACGAGTTCATCCAAATGCTCCTCAATCCAGAATGGAGGCAAATTAAGTGACACTCTAAGACATATTTTCGCATCAGGATTACCCTGAAGTGAAAAATTCACTCGTTCTGTAAGTTCGCTGAAGTCAAACTTATCCGGGGCTATCCAAGTTGATGCAGCAATATGATGCAAATGGCTTCCGGCACAAGTGGGCACAATGAATAAATTAGCCCCATGTTTTCCAAATTCTGTTACATTCCCTGGTTGATAATCATAAGACGAATATCCTTGCCACGCAAATGGTTTTCCATCTACGAAAAGCGCCGGACGTCCGTTATAATTTCTTCGTTCAGTTTTTGCGAGCTGAGGCGTTAAAGTGTTTATCACCCGAACCTTTTCTTCCGGACCTTTTATACGATATCCGTCCGCTACAAGTCCTAAAACATATTCACCCTTGGAAATCCACCAGGGAACTTTTCGCCGGATCATGGTCTCATCTTCACCCAATCTTATTCGCCAAACAACCCATTTGCCGTTTCGCAGTTCAAGGTCAAGAGTTCTGCCTCCAATATTTCCCTTAAGATCAAGTTTAAACTCCACTTCTTTTCCGGCAGTTATTACAGGAGAAGTGACAAGTTCTTTCAATTCAAGTTCAGAAGCATACGAATAAAAAACAGTAAACCGGGAAAAATTAAGTTGGTAAGCAACTACAGGTTTTAAACCTTCCACAATTAAAAAAGCGCTCACCGGAAATCTAGGCTCTTTTATCTCTGTCAATTCTGAACAATAAACATCGGATAATAAGAAAGTCAACTCACGTTCTTCACCCGGTTTCAGAATCTGTCCCTTCCCAACTACCCAGCGAAGTGTTTTATATTCGTTACCGGATTTCCACGCCATTTCACTAAATTCAATTTTAGCAATAACTGGTTCAGAAGAATGATTGGAGGCTATAAGTGAAATTCTATCGGGCCTGCGTCTGATTCTTTCTTCATCCGACATAAAAACTAACCCTGTGGATTCTGTTTCCTTCGACTTTATTCGCCATTGAGTATTGTGGTGTCCGTTCTCTTCTATTAGTTTAAGTTCATTTTCTATGAATAAAGATGCACGGCTTTTTACGTCCTCTTTTATTTGACAGCCGTCAAGAGTTTCAAATACGGACCACTTATCTTCAGTTGGACTCGAGAATGCATCATCGGGATATAATTCTTCTTTTAATAATCCGGATTTATTCATTATTTCACGGCTTCGGCCAACAAGTGCTCTCGGTATGACGGTACTTGCGGCTGCTATTACAAAAGTATTTCGTATAAATTTGCGTCGGGTTATTTTCTTTTTAAACATCGGCATTTCCCTTTCCTTATTAGTGACTATTCAATATAGAGGTTATGTAGAATTTGAAAGATTATTAAATATAAATTAAACAAATTGACTAGAATAAGTATGCAATTAGGAGTCAGGCAGAAAAATTTATTTATCCGAAATCATTTGCAGATGCTTTTAAATATTCTGCTTTTTCACATTCATTGTTTTTTTTATTTTTCCAACCAATTATGCATAGCCTCAATTGCACCCGGTGTTTTGGCTTCGAATTGATGTCCCTTATGTTCCCACCAACCAAAAATGCAGATAACTTTAGCGCCTCTGTCTGCAAGTTTGCTTAAAAACTGAAATGCTCCATTCTCACTGCGTGTTGCATCCGAAAGCTCAATCTCGACAGCTCCCCAGGCAGAATACCCTAAATTATTATATACCTGTGATGTAGTGTCTAAGTTGATCACAAAATCCGCTGCAGTTACTCCGGGACGAGAGTACGGATTTGCCGCTTCCTCTAATGGAAGAACCCGGCCGTCGCTGAATGGGACTGGCGATTCCGATTCAGTCATGCTGGATACCGCAGTAAAATGAGTGTATATACGATCCTTTGGCACTCCGCATTTGAAACAAACGTTGGACCAAAATGCTGCATAATCATGCACAACCAGAGCCATCAAATCGTGTATAACCTGCGCTTCTGTCTTATTCTCCATAACGGCAAGTTGTTTTACCGAATCTGAGGTGTAACCTCTGGCTGTTAGAGCTGCATAACCAGTGTTAACTTCGTCGCTATCACTGTATGTCACACCATTATATGTAGGCAAGGGGTTTAAATTAATCACCCCGGTGCCCTTCATAGTATAGTAACCTGATTCCCATCCAACTACCAAACCGGCGAAGAGGTAGCCACGACCTTCTGAATTCCATTTCCGCAGCCTGGCTACTATAAGTGGAAGAATCCCCTCCTGCAGACGTTCTTTAATGTCTGCACGAAACTCCGGACTCTCATAATTTCTAGGCGCTTCTACCCAGAACCACGTTCCCCAATTAATCCATCGCCGTTTAACCAATGAACCATGACTTTGTCCGGCCGTTGGCCAGTTGGTCCATTCTACAAGTTTAGGATCCGATGACGGTAGATTGTAATTCCAATCATCCAGTTGAAAGAGCACAGGGTAGCCGGTTTGTTCAGCTGTATCCAAAGCCTGTGTTACCTGTGCGCGTAATTCTCTGACTGGTGTTATAAGTGTTTTTAACAATATACTAAAGGCTATATGTCGGTTGCTGGATTTCGGCCTGGGGGTAAATTGCTGGGTGAATGATCCCGGCCAGCCAAGTATTGTTAGGTATGTCGGATCATTGGACTGAGCCGGTAACGTTACGCTTAAAAGAAAAAATACACAAGAAATAATAATTTTTTTCATAAAATAACTTTCAATAGTTAAATAATGACAATTAACATTAATGTAAATTTTTATATTTTCTTATTTTACACCAATTCAGTTATTTATTTGAATAATTGCAGCCATATATTCCTCAGGAAATTCTATTTTTATATTATCATCTCCACGGTATAATTTTATATTCAAATCATCAGGATAAACTAACTTTACTTTGCCATTTGTAACAATTGGAATATTTACTGATTTATCGCCCTTTAATCGCCATACGGCAATATACTCTTTATTCCCGTTTTTTAAGCCGACAGATACAGGATTGATATCATCAGTAATTGAGGGCATTCCCAGCGGGAAAAAAGGTAAAGATTTGTGGATGAATGGCGCAAGCTCTGATTTATATATTTCAATCCCTTTTTTAACTTCATCAAGACTTTCTTCGGATAATTTATCAAGGTTTCCGCTTAACATTATCCTGCTAAGCATTACACTAACCATATCAAACGAAGTCTCTCTTGCATCACTGCCTGAAGTTGGAAATGACCAGACAGCCAACTGTTCGGGTACCACAGCAGCCATTTCTCCCACAAGGATTGATGGAATTTTTTTATAACCGGACTGGTCGCTGGATGATTGCAATTGTGTTTGAGAAAGCATAGCATAATCCATCCGGCAGCCGCCGCTTGCACAGTTTTCTATAATTAAGCCTGGATATTTATTGTGAATTGACTCATACCATTTTATAATCGCTCTGTTGTGTTCTAAGAACCCCTGCCCGGGACTGCATGATCCGTCAGCGCCCCAAACGGTACTGTTATAATCCATTTTAATATAACCGGCTCCATACTCTTTTACCAAGCGGTCTACTATTGAAGTTAGATAATCTATTACTTCAGGATTTCTAAAATCGAGCATATATGAGCCATCATCTATATAACGTTTCCCATGCTGCATTAAAAACCAATTGTCGGGTTTATTTTTTAATGGAGAATTGATTCCAACCATTTCAGGTTCCAGCCACAATCCCGGGATCATACCTTTATCTTTTATTTTATTTAATAAGGCACTTAATCCCCCGGGAAACCTTGTTTTCGATGCCTGCCACATGCCTACATCGCTAGCCCAATTATTCTTTTCAGAGTACCACCCTGCGTCAATCACATAATAATCACATTTTACTCTGGCGGCAGCATCAATCAGGGGAATTTCTTTTTCTGTGGTAGGATCACCCCAAAGACAATTCATGTAGTCATTGAAAATAACGGGGCATGTATTGTAACTATCGTCAGGCTTTATCAGCATTGAGCGTCTATATTCCGTCAATGCTGCAGCAGCTTCGTCAACACCTCCCTTTACACATCCCAGGGCAACAGGAACTGTCTGATATGATTCACCCGGTTTCAAATTTTTCCATGCATTGCTATGCATTTCATCCGGGCCGCCGAGATATAAATAAGTACTACTGTCTGCAGTATTAGACATTTCCCAATACCATGATCCGTTATGTTCAATCTGCCAGTACCAGGTAATTCCCGCTTTAATATTTGTAACCATACCCATAGGCAAATACCGGATAGTTGACCAAGAGCCTAAATTACTTATACCAGCCCCGGTTAAGTTAAACAGACCATTTTCGTTCCATCCCAAATCTGAGGGTTTATAAGTATGCCATTGCGCTTCCGATTCCCAACTGTTATAAGCGTAACGAATACGGATATTTTCTTCAGGAGAACCCGCGGTTATGTTACTATAATTATTTAGAATTGACGAACTAAGGTATCCAATACCTACGTCATCCAGACCTTCATTGATTATTTTTGTGTATTCCCTTACTGTAGGAGAAGCATCATCTAATTCGTAATACGATTCAACTCTTAGTTTCTTAACAGTATCTTTTTGAACAAGTATCACCTGTTTACCATAGGTAGTAACTGATTCTTTTTTCTCGACAAAAAGGAGCCTCATTCCCGGATTACCGCCCGTCAATTTTGTACCATGATGTGAGGCTTGATTTTCCCCTGTGCACTGTAGAAAAACCACATTCCCGCTTTCACTGCTCCACTTAGGTAATGGATTAATTTCCTTATAGTCAGAAGGCAAAAAAGATGAATTTCTTAAGTACTCATTATTATAAAGATAAAAAGAAATTTTTAAATCTTTGTTCCCAAAATAAAAACTGTCAAATGTATTGTTCTTATCTTGTCCTAAAATAGATTGAACTGATAATAAAAATGTGAATGAATATATTATCAGTTTGCAAAAAATTTTCATACTTATTCTCCAATAATGTTTACAAATGAATAATTTAATTATTGCTTAACTCTTTGGCTTCCAATTAATAGAACCCATTTTTATTCCCAAATTTGTAAATCGAATTAGGATTTACAGACAGGGGATATCTTTTACTATGGTAGTTAAGTTCAATTTTTTTGGGGTTTACATCAATTCCTGTAACATCTATTATATTACCATAAATATCTGAAACAAAACGGGCTCCTTTGGTAAACTTAAATGCTTCTTTCCCATTTATTGAACATGTTACTTGATTTTCTTTCGTCGTCATTTTGAATATTTTATTTCCCCACTGTTGAGTATATTTATAATCATATTTATTATCTAAACATGACCAATAAATTTTATCTTGGACTATCTCAATACCATATAATTTGGAAATAAATTCCAATGAGGTTAATATAGCCGGGCCGTAATAATCCTGGCTTGGATAGGTGCTATCCCGATTAATAGAACCTTTGAATGGATTAAATTGCTGCACAAATTTTAGGGAATCTCCGATTATCTTCAAATACTTTGTACCTATCATAGTTAATTCTGAATAATGACCATAATTTTCCAGCGCTCTTATTGAACGCTGAAACGTTAAAGCTTCAGGTTGTCCGCTCCAGCTGTTGCCGGAACTATTTCTAAAGTATGGATTATTTACTGCAATTGACGGTAAAGGAACTGATGTCCAGAATTCATCCGGATTAAGTAAATGATACTTAATAAAATCATCTGCCATTTCCCGGTCAAAGCTCCCGAAGTACATACACATGAGATTGCTTATAGAAAGTACGTCCATTATCTTGCCAGTTTTATCTCTGTCGTAGCAGGCATGTTTATTTGAATCCCATAAATATTCTTTAATTTTTTTGCGTACTTCGTTTGCTTTTTCTCTCCAATAACTTTCTTTACCATTTTTTAATTCATTAGAGATAAGTGATAAAACATCCCTTGCTGAATATGAGAAAGACATAACATTCATAGATTCCATCGGAACCGGCATCGCTTTTGAAGTATCAAAAGAATCAATGTGACAATATTCTGCCAGTTGCTCCTTCGTCATTCGTTTTATTTTTTCTATCGATGGCGGATAATCGAACGGCCAGGAATTTGGCGATCCTCCATATCGTGTACTAAAATCTTCTCCGGTATCCCATATACACCATGTTTCCAAACATCCATTGTCGTTGGAATCCCGGGTCTTCCACAGGAACTCATCAAATTTTTCCAATGATTTATATAATTTAATCAAATAAGCTTTATCTTTACCCAGCAAAAAATACAAGTCAAACGCAGGCATTGGAAAACAAAATCCCTGCAGCCAGCCGTAGTAAGGCACTATCAAACCGTTCTCATTACTTATAATCCCCGGTAAGCGGCCGTCGTTTCTCTGATAATCAATAAATATCTCGATATTATTTTTTGCAATTTCAAGATTTCTTTTTGCATACATGACTCCCCCCATCGGCTGTGTTTCCAAGTATACACTATTATACCCGCCTCCTTCTACTAGGACCTTGTATTTACCAAAATATTTTATGTTTGCTTCTTCTTTTTCCGAGGCTTCATTAAAAATTTTTTGCAACGTAGTATCTGAAGTTTCAAAAAATACCTTAGTTTTGCTTCTTAAAGAAGCCGGATCCATTTTTTTAAATTTACCCTGTCCATTAATATTTTGAATGAGAATCAAAAGAGTGATACTAAAAAGATATAGAGCCCGGCTTTTCATTTGATTTTATGACCTTTCATTACTTATTACAATCGGCTATTATTTTTAAAATAAACATAGTTTCTAAAAGCTGTTATTGTTGTATTAATAATCCGGAAATAAACTGCGCATACCATCTGATCAGATAATCATTGGGGTGGTTAATATTATTCCCTGTCATATCTTGATAACTTTTGTGCTTCAACAATTCTTTATGAACTCCTGTCATATCTGCTATAACAATACCTACACCGGTTAGTGAATTGAGTACCGCCTTATATGATTCTTGAATTTGACTAAAAATTGTGGTCGGATTAGCCAGCATGGTAGAGACAAGAATAAATTCAGCATCTGGATTATACTTACGGATACTATCAATAATAGAATTGATATTTTTCCGGAATTGTTCCGGATCAACTTTAAGAGTACCGTCATTCATACCGAAGGCAATGATTGTTAAATCAGGTTTTTGAAGCGCTACTTTTGGGACAACATTTTCAGCGCCGTATTTTGACGTTGTTCCTCCAACCCCAAGATTTACCGAATTAACCGGCGCATGATAATGATATTGCAGATCATAAGTAATCAAATCAGCCCATGTTGGCATAAAGGGAGGTACGTTTAATAATCCCAATCCGCTTGCATTTGCACCTTCCGTTATACTATCCCCGTAGTCAACTATCTTAAGCGTATCTTTTTTCAGCAGTTTTGAAATAGTTTTGGGGAGGAGAGTTTCTGCAAATACAGGCACAGGACCTTTCCACTTTTCATTTTTTTCACGTACATAAGTCACTTTGAGTTGTTTTGAAGCGAAAAAAAATCCTTCTTTAAATAGTACATATGTCCCTGGTTCAACTCCGGGCTGAGACCAGCCAGGTCTCTCTTTATTAAAAGATAATTCCTTTTTATCAAAATAGGGCGCTGAAGAACCGACAGGTAGCGCAATCTTTTCGTTTTTATAAGTCCAATCAATTCCGTTCTTAAATTCTTTTTTCAAATATCCATCTTTAACCGAAATAATTTTTTTAGCCTTAAAAAGAAGTTTGGCTTCGGCCGGGCTGTTTCCTTCTTTTAAGGGTTGAATTGTTTCGTCGTAAATTGTATCTGCTTTCCAGAATGGCTCCAGATAATGGGACATATTAAAATATTGTTTCCATCTTATTGCTGAAGCAGTGTCCTGCGCTTCAGTTGTACCAAAGGTGTAAAATAATATTGCTGATAATAGAAATGGAAAATACTTCATATTAACCTTTATTAGTTATTATTTGTAAAAGCTATCACTTAGTTAGTCTTTGCAATTTATATAGATTATAATTTTATTGTACGGATGTGAAATTATAATTTCCCGATTGAATTTGATAAACAGCTCTTCGATTTTCCAACCTTAAAAATTTAACGCCTTTCGCTGTTTCCGCCGGTTGCTTTCCCTCCCGTACGTTGCCGGAGGATTCAGCAGGAATATACACAATCGCAGAAGTATTGGCCGGAATAGATATGTTCCATAAAAATTTATTTTTTGTCTTCTTCCAACTGCTTTTAATTAATCCGTAAACGGAATTATAAGATGCATTTACAAAATCTAATTCATTAACTTCTACGGGATTCATGATAATCTCTTTAAATCCCGGATTTTCTATCCCGGTTTTAATACCTGCAAGATCTTCATAATACCAAACCATAAGATCGCCTAACAGCATAACATGATTTCCTGAGTTCATTGAAGGTTCTGCAGTAATTCCATTCCATAATTCCCAGATAGTGGTAGCTCCATTTTCAATCATATATCCCCAGCTTGGATAATCTTTGTTTGTTGCAATAGTATAAGCTAAATCCGGTCTGCCGTTGTCAGTTAGTGTGCGCATTATCCATTGGCCGCCCACTAATCCCGTACTAGTATGACTTTTAAATTCATGAGTTGTTTTGTAAACCAGGTTATCAAATACCCTGCTCCTTATATTTTGGGAAGGTATTTCAAAATATAAAGCAAGAGCATTTGCGGTTACTGTATTGTTTGCATAATACAAACTATCGTTGTTTAAATAAGCAGTGTTTATTGCATTTCTTACCCGGCTTGCCAACGACTCAAATCCGTTTTCATCTTCCGGTTTATTCAGAAGGCGAGCATTGAATTTCATTAAATTCAAACAATAATAAAAATATGCCGAACCTATAAAATCACCCGGAGTTTGTTTACCCGGGTCCTTTGAATGTATCAGCTCCGGGTTTTCCGGAGGCATACACCAATCGCCGTAAGAATCTGCCGGAAGAAGATAATCTTTCATATATTTATCGCGCATGTAAAAAAGCCATCTTTTCATCACATCATAATTATCGGCAATTACCTTAATGTTTCCGAATTGCCGGTACAGATTATCCGGGACAAGAATTATTGAGGACGGCCAATCCATATTATCGCCGCCATAAATTGGCCCATATTCCCAGGGAGCAATATCCGGTATGCTGCCGCCTGGTCTTTGTGCATCCGTAATATCTGTCATCCATTTTGAGTAAAGCATATTATTATTCAAAACAAAACTTTCACCATAAGAATTTATTGAACGGTCCCCTAAAAATCCCATACGTTCATCACGCTGCGGACAATCAGTAGGTATCCCCTGGTAATTGCTGCGTATCGTCCAATAAGCGGCTTTATATATTTTATTAAGCATCTTATTAGATGTTTCAATATACCCTAAAGTTGCCATTTCATCATAAACTACTTTTCCTATTATCGAATTAAGCTCTGGTTTATACGATAGCCCTGTCACTTCAACATACCTGAAACCATGATATGTAAAACACGGTTCCCATTTTTCTTCACCTTTTCCTTTGAATGTATATATATCTGTAGATTCTGCGGTGCGTAGATTAGCCGTATAAATTGAACCGTCTTTATTAATTCTCTCGGCAAACCTCATTTTTACAGCCGTTCCCTTCGCCCCTTTAGCCGATATTTGAACCCATCCTGCAATGTTCTGTCCCATATCAAAAACATATTCGCCGGGTTTTATTCCCTTAACAGAAATTGGGTGTACTATATCCAATATTTTTATATTAGGATTTGGTTGAGATGCGATATTATTCGAAGGAGCATTTACCAATTGTACATTTATCCAATTTGCATCATTAAATCCCGGTTTATTCCAGCCTGGAATTTCTTTTCTTGCATCATATATTTCACCATCATATTCATTGTTGGAACGAATTGGACCATCTGCCGTAACTTTCCATGACCCGTCGCTACAAATTGTTTTATGCGTACCGTCTTTCATTTCAATTTCCAATTGCAACAACATTTTCGGAAAACCATAGTTAATTATGGTTGGTGTTCCAAAACCAGGCTGGGAGGTAGGTCTCATAGTAAAAAAGCGACCGTTGCCAAGTACCACTCCAATTGCATTTTTGTTTTTGTTAATAAGTTTGGTTACATCAAAAGTATTGTAATAATCTCTTTTAAAATAGTCGGATAATGTTGGCGACAATACCTGATCCCCTGCTTTCCTGCCATTAATGTATAATTCATAAAGACCTAGACCGCATACATATACTACGGCTTTCTTAATATTATTATCAACTTTAAACTCTTTTCTAAAATAACGTGCAGAAAGTTTGGAATGCAGAGAGTCCGGTTCATCCCATGAGAATGACTTATCAAGACCTATCCACGTTGCCTGCCAATCGGGTTTGCTTAAAAGTCCCATACTCCATTTTGCGGGCTTACTCCATATTGATTCACCCTCATTTGTCCAAACGCATACTTTCCAATAATATTCTGTTCTGCTAACCAGAGCTTTGCCATTATACAAAATATTTAATGTACTATCTGAAATAATTTTTTGAGAATCCCAAATATCACCCTGATTAGATAATAGTTTTTCAATTGAAGAAGCGACAATGATTTGATAAGCCGTCTGCTTAATATTTCTTTCATTACTCATTAATTCCCAACTTAGGCATGGATGTTTAATATCGATACCCAACGGATTTGAAAGATATTCGCATTTTAGGTTTTCAATAGTAACCTTTGCATAAGCATCGGAGTTTAAATTTGCTTTTTTTTGCGCAAATAAATTTGAAGACAAGAAAAGTATAAAAATTATAAGTGGCAGTTGTTTCATAAAAGTTTCCTTTAAACTACGATCCAAGGAAGGATAAGGATGTTTATAATATTTGATCAAAGAGTATTAAAATATTTTTGCTGTTAAGTTATTTTAAAAGAATCATCTTCTTTGTTAATGAAAAATTACCGGATTGTATTCTATAAATATAGATCCCTGATGCTAATTTTGAAGCGTCAAAATTTACAACATAGTTACCCGTTTTTTGTTCCTGGTTAACTAATGTTGCAATTTCCTGGCCTAATAAATTATATACTTTTAAAGTAACTAACCCGCTTTTGGCTATGCTGTATTTAATTTCAGTTGACGGGTTGAATGGATTAGGATAGTTTTGAGATAATGAATAATTAGCTGGAAAAGAATTATTGCCTTGTTTAACAGAAGTTATTTCCATCTTGTTTAATAATACCGATACGGTATTATCAGTGTAATTCGCTGTAACAATATCCGGTTTGCCGTCTCCATTCAAGTCAGCAATTGCAATGGAGTACGGTAAGGCTCCTGTGGAAAAATCAGATTTTACAGAAAAGGCAGCAGTAGATGATCCTGTTGAAGTTGTGTCAATTAAAACAGATACTGTATTAAGTGTAAGATCTGTTACAACAATATCCGGTTTACCATCTCCATTAACATCGGCAGTTGCTACAAAGTAAGGTGTAGCTCCTGTACTAAAATCTGACTTAGCAGCAAAGGTAACTGTTGAAGATCCGGTTGGAGTTGTGTTTAATAAGACCGATACTGTATTATTACCGTAATTAGCTGCTATAATATCCGGCTTGCCATCGCCGTTCACATCAGAAGTTGTAACAGAGTAAGGTCTGGACCCTACGGCAAAATCAGATTTTGCAGAAAATGTAGGAGTAGCTGCACCGGTTGAGGTTGTATTTAATAAAACCGATACGGTACTATCACTATTATTTGCTGTAACAATATCCGGTTTGCCGTCACCATTAACATCGGCAACTGCAACCGAAAAAGGATGGTTCCCTACGGCAAAATCAGCTTTAGCAGAAAAACTAGGAACAGAAGCGCCAGTCTGAGTTGTGTTTATTAAAACCGATACGGTATTATCATTATGATTCGCAACAACAATATCCGGTTTGCCGTCACCATTCACGTCAGCAATTCCGACAGAAACGGGAGATGATCCCAGGGTAAAATCAGTCTTAGCGGAGAAGCTGGGAGTTGATGAACCGGTTGGAGTTGTGTTTAACAAAACCGATAAGGTATTATCAAGGACATTTGCTACAACAATATCCGGCTTGCCGTCACCATTGACATCGGCAATTGCTACTGAATACGGATTTGTTCCTGTCGTAAAATCAGTCTTAGTAGAAAAGCTGGGGGTGGAAGAACCGGTTGAAGTGGTGTTTAAAAGAACCGACACATTATTATTATTTTGATTCGCTGCAATAATATCCGGCTTGCCGTCACCATTGACATCGGCAATTGCTACGGAGTACGCACCTGTACCTGTGGTAAAATCAACTTTAGAATAAAAGTTGACTGTCTGTGCTGAAATGGGCCTCGATGAAATATGCAAGGATGAATATTCCAATTCTCTGGTGTAGTATTCCGTAGGACCGAATGCCTCCTGGCTTGCTCCGTAAGTCGCATACATGTCAGACCACCCATGCCCCTGATCGGTTCCGATTAAACCGGGGTTATGACAGAGATATGCGTTGGCATCTTCTGAAAGATATGGAGGAGCGCCGCCATTCCAGCTGATACCATCTGTAGAAGTTAGCGTATAAACTCCACTACCTTTAGCTTCTACGTCGCTTACAGCCACAAATTCATTCAAACTATCCACAAATTTTGCATCTAGTGCCGAATTTACATTTGTTTTAATTGGCGATCCCCAGCTTAATCCATCGGTAGATTTTCGTAAATACACTCCGGGCCCTGCAGATTCAGATTGACTATAATACCACAGCCACCAGTAACCTTGAGTGATAACTACACTTGGTGAACCTGTGCCATAACCGGCTACTCCTCCGTTTGCAGCTGTCACTACCGGAGTTGTGGGATTTAGAGTCCAGTTGATTCCATCTATAGAAGTAAGCCTGAAAATCTGATTCCACGTTGTATTAATAGCTAAAGCTGATACAAACATATAATATGTACTGGCAGGTGGATTCGACGACGACATGAACCTTATAACCGATGGATCACCCCAGCACCAATCCTCACCGTTATTGTTAACTAAAATATTAGTTGGAGTTATAGTGCACCTCACCGGTCTGAGATCAAAATCTTTAAGAGCTGCGGGGTCCAAAGTCGGGGTTTCCACATACCAAACATTATCCTGTGAATCTCCATCCTGAGTTCCACCGCCAAACCATATTTTGAATATACCGGCATTATTCGTTCCTGTATCATAGAAACCTGATGCAGAGTAACTTCCATACCGCTTGTGAAAAACAGTTCCTAAGAAATGTGAGGTCACGGTTTGATTCCCAATGTTAGTCGAAGATCCGGGAACAATGTTATTTGTCAGTTTTATACTGTACAAGAAAGTACGCTGATGTCCGCAATTATTAGCGTTCCCTGGTGAAATATAGTTGTTAGCTACCCTGAACTTTATAACAGATATCTGAGATAGCTGATCAGAAGTAAAGCCGCCAAGTGAGAAAGTATCAGTATAAATAGTATTTGAAGCTCTGTCCAACATTGGAGTTAATGTAAGCCATTCGCCGCCGTTTGCCTGGGTAAATACAAGCGCCTGCATTACAACATTCTTCGAAGAATCACTATTCCAGCCATTCCATTTTATTTGAATATTGGAATAACCGTTCCAGTTCTGGTAATTCGATGTCCATGTTTCCCATGAGTAAATCTTTCCGGAAGTAGGGATATATAATTGATAATCCATATCCCCATATCCGGTATACCCGGAGACGCTATCACTATTACCGAAAATATCCCAATAGTTCATATTGTCGGTTGAATCGGTAGTGGCAGACATAATACTACCGGTTACTCCGGGAGTGTAATTGTACGATGCTCTTGCACTTGTCCAGAAACGCGGAGCATATTCGCCGACTCTAACATACCACATGCTGTCAACACCCTCTTCAAAAGTTGCTTCGTCATAAACAACCATACTTTCCTGAACTGCGTAACGGTTTGAGCTGCCTGTTTGTGCAAATAAATTTATACTTAAATAAAGAAACACGAAAAAGATTATTAGTTTTTTCATTTTATTTTCCAGAATTTTTTAAAAATTCCCCACAATCATAAAAAAAAATTAACGGGAACTAAACCTAATCTATCAGATTTATTGTTGTCCGCTTTTCCCCATATAGAATTATTTATACTCATATTAATTTTAAAGGTGTCATTTTTTTATCGAAAAATCCCCGATTGTCCCGCAGGGACGGATTCCCGGATTCTATACATATAAATTCCAATTGTTAATTTTGACATATCAAAGTTTGTAAGATAGGTGCCGACTATTGTCATTTATTAAAAATGACCTGCATTTTTATTTTACTGCTTGGAGCCTCTTGTTACCAGGTTTATGCCAAATATTCCAACATTTGCATCTAAAGTGGAAAGCTCAATGGCAAATTTCTCAAGTATTCTTTCAGGATCAGTCTTTACCGAAAAAGCCGAGACAAATTTTGCGAAGCCTAACTTATAGATTGCAACATTACTGGCAAATGGCAACATCGTGCAGTCAATATTTTTTCCGTAGATGAGAGGAACGCTTTCTACAAAACCATCTTTATAGTAAAGTTTTATGTCTCCGACCTGCATTCCGGTAAGCCGGATCTGACATTCACTAGCAGCAAGAAAATCTAGTCCCATAATCTTTGTGCCCACTTTAAATTCTGCCCGCTCAGGCTTACTGGATATAGTTTCTCTATCTGAGTATGAATCAGAAGAACCTACTTCCAATACCATCATGTTTTGCCCTTTTGCCTTAACGCTGAAGTGATAATTACCAATTGTTATTTGTCCGACATCATCCTGCACGTTATCAAGGTATCCTGTGAAATCAAAATATTGCTGATCCAAACGCCAAAAATTTTTACCCCAGATAAAACCACTATTGTATCTGTCATTTAATGGTAAGTTTTCCCTGGTACCTTTAAGCACAACTTGTTCATCGGGTTTCTGTGTTTCACCGCCAAAATCCAGTTCATAGGGTGTCAGACCATTCCTGTCAGCTAGGAAAAAAACTTTTTTACCGGTATTCTCTCCCAGGATACCGCTTAGCAGTCTGCCTTCAATTTTGAAAGTCTTGAAAATTTGCTGCGGATCATCTACGGAATATCCATCACCGGGAAGTGTCCATTTAATTGTGTCGTTTCTTATATCCGACGGTGGATTCCATTCATTTTTCATTTTCGCGAATATGACATCGATTGTATGAACCATTGCCGGTTCACACTTTATCTCAAGCGTACCGCCGACAGTTTTAGAAATTTTATTATACTGTATCTGTTTCCCATCTGCTAGGGCGCTACTAACAGTTCTGCCCTCTAGTTGTATCTTGAAGATCAGACCCTGTTTGTGAGCAGAGCTCAGTCTATACTGATAACGAAGTCCTTTTGAAGTCACCGACATTTCGATATTGCCGGCATGCAATCTTGCCTTATCCCACTCCTTTGGAATAGCCGGATGCCAGTATAACGGTTCATTAACCGTCCGATTTTCTAAACCAAAGAGACCGCTGATTACAGCATGAGCATATTCTCCTGCAGGATTACTAAAACAATAACTGCCCACTCCCCAACCGGTAATGGAATTGAACTCTGGGAAACTGCCGGGTGAATCTGTCAAGATCGTAGCGCCGAGCGCTGAACCATGTAGGAGCGCCCAACCTCTTTTTGAGCATCCCGCACTGAAATAAGCTTCTGCTGCTTCAGACATCTGAAGACCCATAACAGCGTCATTGCCAAAAAGATCAGGTTTAAAATCACCAGCCCGCATCAAGTCGTCGCTAATCCAAAGCCGCTGATCACATGCTCGCAGCGCCAACCAATTGTATTCAGCGGGCAAATCTGAATAAAGTTGACCAAAAACAAAATCAGTATAATAGCTTGATTTCTGAACTTTTCCATCTGGTGTCAACGCTGAAGCAAACCGTCCCTCATCAGAAATCCAGAGCCTGTTTAGTATTTCACTACGTACATGGTCAGCCTGATGATGCCACAATTGAGCGCTCATGGTATCATTTTGTCGTTGTGCCATATCTGCCATCATATTAAGTAGACCACACACCATAAGACTTGGTGATGCTGCATCGCCTGGAAGTTGCAGATGATCAGATTGATACAAAAATGCATTACAACCAAAATGCCAATTTAATAGCCCATTTCCATCGGGGTCTCTAACATCAAGCATTGTCTTAAAATTGCGTCGAGTCCATTCCCATACCTTGCTTAATGTTTCATTATCTCCCGTTGCTTTCCAATATCGCCATAATTGTAGAATGTAGTAAGGTAAACCCTCATCAGGATATTCTGCAGTATATTTATCTCGTGTTCCGTCTGCATTAAATACATAACCAGGACCTTCAGAGCGATTACCAAAAAACAAAATGGCATTTTTTGCACGCTCAATCTGACCAAGACTTATAGCTGCTGATATTTGGTAATTATTGCAGAAATAAGAATTCCATTGATGTATACCCTCAAACCAACCTGGTGAAGTATAACTATACTCAAGATTCAGTATAGATGCATAAAAGCCGGTATTCAGAATACTGTCGGGAGTTTCGATCTGGTAATCAGTGAGTAAACTATCATAATATTGCTTTGCGGCAATGGTAGAGATTCCCAACATCTTCATATCGAAATGAGCATCGCTTTCTCTCAACAGAAAACGCATTGTTGCCTTGCCTGCGGAAAGTGTCTTGCTGAAAACAGCTCGTTGTTTTATGTCACCCTCATTTTTTACTATTCTTACTAAGTCGCAGCCATTACATTCAGCCACCGCTGCATAGTTATTTTTCGGATCCTTTAAGTAAACTTGGTTTTTATCCAGTCGTAATTCATCGTTTCCTTCTTCTTCGGGACAAACTGTAATATACGGTGGAAAGAAACTTATGAATTTTAAGTCAGCTCCACCAAAGGTAATGTCGAACTGCGCATCAGTGGGTACATCATTGAGGTTATATGCAGTAACTGTTACTGCTATGGCGTTATTCCCGATCAGCAGCCCCTCAATTTTAAAAGTAAGCTTTTCGTTCACGAGTTCTACATTGTGAACTGTCCCCCAAGGATAAAATCTTACTATAGTTTTGCCGCTGTCATCAAGCCAGAAGTTCTTTCCTGCTATAGTACACCTAATCCTCACATCGCCCAGCATGTCGAAATGAGGGTTTAATTCTGATGTTCGGTCCGTTTTTACTAATGAAAATCGAGGCAAATCACCACTTACAAACCAACATGGATCCCTTCTTACTATATAGTTAAACCGCCAGGGACCACTCTTAGGTAAATCGTAGCCGCTTTCTAATTGTAGATACATTTTCCACCAAACGCTGTCAGATGGCCAGACTTCGTATTTGCATCCTTCCCAGTTCCCCTCATAAACACACTTCTCATTAACAATTTTGTATGAAGGCTCCCGAAATGGTTTATTGAAAAATCCATCGAAGGATTGCGCTTCAATAATTATCGGGAATAATATTAATATGAAACACGATCGTAAAATAAATTTCCCTTTCATAATTAGAATATAAAATACATTCCACATTTTAAACATTAAAATATTTAAAAAAATAAATACAATAACCTGAACAAGCCGGAACCAATATGATCTTAAAGTTGAAATGTTTTATATGTCAAAAACCTTTTATAATGCAATAAGTCAAAAGCATATCGAAAAATATTTTACCGGATTTGGCTATAATTTTATTTATATGGTACTAAATGAATCCCACGCATGGTGGACGGCGTATCAATATAGAAATTATTTTTAATCCGCCGCAAGCGGTGGGAAACTATCACAATAGAGATTAAAGTCAAACTTGGATAGTGTTTTGAATAACCTCAGACTTTCTCTATACTTAACATAAATAATTCTCTTAGGGTACCATAATCCTTTCATTTACAATAATCTTCACCGGTCCCAATAAACCAGATTCTGTAAGAGGAGAATTTGATCTCCATAGTTTCCATGTAGTAAATGTATTTCTTCCGGATGGATCTGCTTTCCCATCAAGAACCCATTGAGGCCATTCAATCAGAGAGCCGGATGGATTCCATACCGGGTCTGATTCAACAGTATTCCTTTTACTTTCATCCGGTAATTGCTCATCTCCGATCAACCGGTTTATCCAAAGATTTACTACTTTTATTTCGAGTTTATTAACTCCCGGTTTTA
>CAZUCY010000042.1:0-26434 GCA_964618785.1 uncultured Ignavibacteriaceae bacterium
CTTGCAGGCGAAATGGCTAAAGGATTCTTAAATGCCGGGGTAAAAGTAGTTTTATTGGATATAAACGATGAGAATTTAAAGAAGAAAACTGAAGCATTAAAACAAATTAATAAAAATGTGATCGGAATTAACTGCAATGTTTTAGATGAGGCAAGCATTCAAAAAGCCCAAGCCGCTATTCTGAATGAGTTTTGCCGCATAGATATTTTGGTAAATGCAGCCGGCGGAAATATGGCAGGTGCAACAATAGGCGTTGATCAAACTATTTTTGACTTGCAGATTGATCAATTTAGAAAAGTAACGGAGCTGAACCTTAACGGAACTGTTTTACCAACTTTAATATTTGGAAAAACAATGGCTGAACAAAAAAGCGGATCAATAATAAATATCTCTTCGATGGCTGTCTCAAGAGCAATTACGCGCGTTGTCGGGTACTCTTCTGCGAAAGCCGCTATTGAGAATTTTACACGATGGATGGCTGTAGAAATGGCATCAAAATTCGGAGGAGGCATCCGGGTAAATGCGATAGCGCCGGGCTGGCTTATAACCGAACAAAACAGAGCGTTATTAACTAATGAAGACGGTTCCTTGACAGAAAGAGGGAAAACAGTTATAAACTTAACTCCATTTAAAAGATTCGGCGAGCCCGACGAACTTATAGGAGCTATTTTATTTCTTGCAAGCGATGCAGCTAAATTCGTCACAGGAGTAATTATTCCTATCGATGGCGGTTTCAGTTCCTTTAGTGGAGTGTAATTTTTAATAATTAGAAGCATAAATGACATCAAATAGATTTAATGGATTTGAACAAACATGTGGATGCCGTTCAGCACGGATCATTGGCATCTTATGCTGTCCGATCAAAATAGAAAAGATTTTTATCCAGGCTATTCATTAATAGGAAAAATGAAAGGACTTGTTGAATTAAGAGGGCTTGAATTAGGAATAAGATGGTCCCTGGGAATTTAATTTCGCTTCTTCCATATCTGATATAAGCAAATGGAATATTAATAATGCAGGCAGGTAAATTATGCCGGCCAAAATAAATAATGATAAATAACTTCCCGTAAATTGCAAAACAAATCTGACTGCCGCCGCAATAAGCATACCTCCGACTGCTCCAGTTATTCCTCCCAATCCCACAACGGAACCGACGGCTTTTGGGGGGAACATATCTGATACAGAGGTAAATAAATTAGCAGACCAGCCTTGATGAGCGGCGGTGGCTAATCAAATTAAAAAGACAGTCCACCATTCAGGAACTAAAGATGCTAACACAATTGGAACAATCACAATTGTACAAATCAGTATTACAACTTTTCTACCTTTATTAATACTCCAGCCTCTTTTAATAAACGCGCCGGAAAGCAATTTCCTCTTTGGTTACTTTTTTCTGCTTCTCAGGAATTTCATACAGCCATTCCCAAAGCACAATCCAAATAAATCCTAGCAACCCTGTAAATATAAAGGCTACACGCCACCCCCAAGTTATTGCAATTCATGGAACTACAAGTGGAGCAATAATCGCACCGACATTTGCACCCGAATTAAATATTCCAAGCGCAAGGGCTTTTTCTTTTTTTGGAAACCATTCAGCCGGTGCTTTAATTGCAGCCGGAAAGTTCCCCGATTCGCCTAAGCCCATAAATGATTTTACAATGCCAAAACCAAATACTGTTTTAACAAGAGCATGACACATTGCGGTAATACTCCATATAACAATTGATATTGTGTACCCGATTTTTGTACCAACTTTGTCTATAAACCTTCCAACAAATACGAGGTCTAAAGAATAAGAACCCGAAAAAGCTGCTATGATATAACCGTATTCAATTTCATTCCAGCCAATATCCTTTTGTAGAACTGGGGCTAATATTCCAAATACTTGCCTGTCGACTTAGATTATTGTTGTTACAAAAAAGAGCAAACTGCAGATTGTCCAGCGGTATAATCCTATTTTCCCCGGCGTAAGAATTTTTCGGGCTTGATATTATTTCCCCATTCACCGAAATTGAGTTTATTATTTCCAACAAGTTAAATAAATTACTATCGCCTAAAAGGGCTGTGACTTCGTTTTTGTCTAAAGGACGACTAAAGCTTTATTCTTGTATTTTAAATTCTCCATCATCTTATTCCATTTCTTGATTCTCTATATACTGTATTTTTGCTTCATAGGTTACATTTCCATTGCTCGCTACAAAATACCCTATTGCCTATAAGTGTCTTCCACAAAACTCTTTTTGTATTACCTAAATTCTTGTTGCAGTTTTATTGAACTCTCTCCTTTTATATATTGTACTAATTTGCTCACCGCAATATGCGGCGGGACAGATACGAATATATGTTTATGATCCTTTGATACATGACCTTTGAGTATCTCTACATCTCTTTTTTAATATGCCAAAGCTTTTCCAACTGCTCTAAAGTTTTACCTTTTGTCTCCGGAACCATTTTCCACATAAACAAACCTGCCAATGCTGCCATAACACCATAGCCCCAATATGCAAATCCATGATGGAACATGGCGGTTAGAAAAGTACTTTTATCCAGCATAGGGAATGTCCATGACACTAAGTAATTGGATATCCACTGAACAGCCACTGCAACGGACATCGCCTTTCCCCTGATTTTATTCGGAAAAATCTCAGAAAGGAGAACCCAAACAACCGGGCCCCATGAAAAGGCAAATCCTGCCATAAAAATGATCATAAACAATAATGCGGCAATTCCGAGGCTTCCCGACAAAAATATAAAGCCAAGACCAATCATAGCCACGGACATTATAGCAGCTCCGGTTATTTGCAGCGGCTTACGCCCGAATTTATCTACTGTATTTATTGCAGCTATACAAAAAATTAAATTTACCGCACCAATTACAATCGTTTGTAATAGGGCTGAATTTGTCCCGTTACCAAGATTCTTGAATATTTCCGGACCATAATAAAGTACAACGTTGATGCCGACAAACTGCTGAAAAACGCAAAGTAAAATCCCTGTAGCAATTAATTTCCAACCATACAAAAATAATTTCTCCGGCTTAGACGTTGATGATTCTTGTATCTCAGCAATAATCAGCTTTGCACCTTCTTCACCATTTATTTTACTAAGAATTGAAAAAGCTTTTTCTTCGCACCCCTTCAGCATAAGCCATCTCGGGGATTCAGGGATGAAAAACAGCAGGATAAAAAAGAGTACTGAGGGCACTATTTCGGATGCAAACATCCACCTCCAACCTATGATGTTTATCCAGCTATCATTCCCCCGGCAGGCAATAAAATAATTGACAAAAAAGACAACGAGCATTCCAATAATAATTGCGAGCTGATTGTAAGAAACGAGTTTTCCTCTTTTATGAGCCGGTGCAATCTCTGCGATATACAGAGGAGAAAGAAGAGAAGCCATTCCAACTCCGACTCCGCCTAACATACGGTAAATTATAAATTGTGTAAGAACTAAATATCCTCCCTGTCCTACAGGTTTAAAACCCAATTCGGGTACAGCTGAACCAATCGAAGCAATCAAGAAAAGCACTGCCGAAATCATCAAAGCTTTTTTTCTCCCAAATTTGTTGCTAATAAACCCTGCGATGGCGCCTCCGATCACAGCTCCTATCAAAGCGCTTGAAACCGTAAAGCCCAAAAGAGAGTTTGCTGAAATCTCAGCTAATCCTCTTGGTAAAACGAAATAGTAATTAAGGGCGCTTACAGTACCTGATATAACGGCAGTATCGTAGCCAAAGAGTAATCCACCTAAGGTTGTAATTAAGGTTATTCGAAATGCGTATGATTCGTATTCTTTTGCCGGATAGTTTTCCATTTTGATCCTAAGGTTTTTTTTAATTATTTATTTCCATTAAAGCGTTTGAACTAATTCAGGCAATCAAAAACCGCAGGGCAATTAAACCCAAAATCAGTTTTCCCTATTATCTGTAAATACTGACAATTCATAAAATGCTAATTTAACAACTATATTTTTTAATCAAAATTGTCACAATTGTTTTGATTGCATAAAAAAACAAAAGGTCTACCACATATTATTGGATTCCTGTATATCGTCACGTCGGTGCTTTATTTTTCTTTTCTTTATTCATGTATCTACAAATATTTAGACTCTACGGGACTTATTCTTTTCATGCAGGGGGGATAAATTTTTTTCTTTGAATTTTTCATGATAATAGGTCCTGGTTATTTTACGTAAGGGACCGGTTCACAGAGTGCTTTCAGATTTTCAACCGGAGTTCCCGAAGGTATCTCGCATCCTGCATTCACCATAAACGGGTTGCCGACAGCCTTATAAGTTTTCTTTATATATTCACGAATTGAGTCAGGGGTTCCGTGCAGAACTCCATCGACCGGATTTATATTGCCGCTTATAACAACACTACTGCCTACAATCTCCCGAACGCGAAAAATATCGACCATGTGATCGACATCCAAAATATCAACTCCCAAGTCAGCAATTCCAGACAGGAGATGCGTGATGTTCCCACAGATATGCAACCTTACATAGGCGCCCATCTCCCGGATGGCTTTAACTAACAATTTTTCACGAGGCTGAATTAAAGTATCGTAAGTATCCAAAGATACCTGGCTTGCGATAGCATCTCCTATTCCAATAGTATCGGCACCCACTTCAATCTGTGCTTTTGCAAAATCAATTCCTGCTTTAACGCACAGATCCATTAGCTCGGTAAGGAAATCAATATCTTCGATTGTGTCCATCAGGAAATTTGTTACACCACGTAAGTCCGCCGATTCCGCAGCGGGTCCTTCTACCCATCCCAAGATAGAATATTTTCCGACATATAATTTTTTATACTCTGCGATTGCTTTTATGCGATCCGCCATTCTTTCAGAGGTATACGGATTCGCTTGAAGAAGGAGCGATATATCCTTCATGTTTTCAAGAGGTTGAGTGCAGCGCGGAACGCCATCTTTAAAGTACGTAATTTTGCCACCGAATCCCTGCGTTTCACGATAAGGATCTGAGATAGCGCTCAACTGATCAAAACCAAAGTCCTGAGCGCATCTGCGGTTCGCTTCAACGAGTACAGAATAGTTTGAAGCAAAAGCCTCATAGTCAGATCCTATATATTCCTCTGCAAACTGCATTAATATAGGTATCCTCGGAACAAAGTCAATTTGCCTGCCTTTTATCATACCTGCATATCTTTCAAAGCCGTTCATGTCTGGCACCTTTTTTTTAGTTAAGTCTTTGTCTTTTGGAAATTATATTAAAATAATTAATATCTAAGATTGAATAAAAAATTTGTATAAGTAAATTTAAAACAAATCAAGGATAAAGTTCAAAGGAGAAAGTGCAATAATCAAGTTTTGTTCTCAATTCCCACCGGAATAAAAATTATGTTGCAGCATTGTTGTAAATTATTATATTAACAGCAATATATAACTTAAAAAGTCAGCATATCGCATTGGCGAATAAAAAAATTTAACAAAATATGCTCTACGATTATTGTTCCATAAAATACAGAAAAAACTCAGCAACTTTTTTCATCTTTGCTTTTACAAGCGGTGCAAAAATAATTTCATTGGAGTTATCTCTAATAGTGGATATACCAGTATCGATTAGTAGTGGTGCATTTGGCAAAGAACGCGGTTATAGAAATAAAATTAAAGTTCTGCAATACTTTAGGCAGGCAGGAAGATATGCCTGCCCAGCCGGAATTAAGAAAAGGCAGAGCTGTTCTTGACTAAAACTGTACCTGAAATTTGTTAAATACACATAAAGTGTCGAACAAAACTGTTCGACCTAACGAGAAGTAATTTTTGAATCTACAGAAAAATTAATATTTTAATTTTAGCTGATATTGAGCTATGTTAAGGGTCAACTTTGCAAGCCGACCTACATTTTAGTCAGGTTCATTTCATAGCACTTTCATAGTTATATATACTATGGAATTACGAAAGCTCGGATGTGCAATAAGCACATTTTGTCGCTTTTTTGGAAACTTTGGAAAAACAATACGGACAATCTTTTGTCGTAGATTCCGGTACTATTATTTTATCGAGTTTTTTAACCTTCTGGAATACTTTGACCATTAAGAAAACCGAAAATGCAACTATTAAAAAACTTACAACATTGTTAATGAAGAGTCCGAAATTTAAAGTTACTGCACCGGCTGAAGCAGCATCTTTAATAGTAAGATAAGGCCCGTGTATTTTAGAACCTTCTTTAAGGACAAGGAACAATTGTGAAAAGTCCACATTCCCAATGAGCAACCCGATAGGCGGCATAATAACATCGTCTACAAGCGATTTAACAATAGTACCGAAAGCTGCACCAATGATTATACCGACAGCCATATCCAGTACGTTCCCCTTCAATGCAAAGTCCCTGAATTCTTTAAACATAAGAGATCTCCTATTTATTATTAATATTTAAATAAAGAATGAATTACGGTTAATTTTTAAAATCGGTTTGGATCACAATCAGTATTTCACAACTTAATTTTTAATTAAATATTGATAAAAGTATTCCTACTATTAAAATAGCAATTGTCCATATGGAACCTTTCCACTGTGCATTTGCTTTTGTTTTCTTATATAATACATAATTATTAAGAAATAACCCGACACAATATATTAATGCGATTACTGGGATAGCGTATTTGTAAATATTATTTTGAGTATAAAAATTAATGCCAGTAAAAATAATTAATAAAACGAATATAATCAGGAAACCAAAACCGCTTAATCTCATAAGCGACAGAATTACGATTTTGAGCGGATCTTCAATTATATTCCAGGGGATATTTGAAGACTTTTTATGAAACGGTAAAAATGATTTGGCAAAAATATTTTTAACTGCCATGATTAAACGAATTACACCAACAATGAAATATAACACTACCGGTAATATTTTAAATATTATATTCGACTATTACATCCTTTCAATTCCGGCGCCGAGCCGCAAAAAGAAATGGTCAATTAAAAATAAATTATTATATTATTCAATAATAATATTAAGGGTATTTAATAATTTTTTGAGTCATCAGCGCTTAAACTCAATAGAATTATAAGTAAAAATTAATTTTAGAGTATTAGGAATAAGAAATTTAGAAAACTGAAGGAATACCGATAATGAGATAAAAAAAAGCAAATATTCTTTTTTGATTAATATGTATTAAAAAAACAAAAACTTTTAGTAAATTAAATTAATTAAAATTTTTTATTTAAATAGCTATGATCTTCGGCGCCACTATTCATAAGTAATAGGCTGTGGAATTTTTAGAATTAGAACCGGAGACATTTTCTACGGATGTCATAAATGCTTGCACGGCAAGCAAGGACTTTTGGGGAGGATAGTCAAGCCATATTTAGAAACATTTAGGCTTAATCTCCACCTTTTTGATCTAAAGTCCGAATTTTATCGCGTTAACATAACTAAGTGAGTGGTTTGTTATACGTGACTGATTAAAAGTAATTTTAGAATGCTTTGGTAGAATTAATATTTTACTTTTAATTAAAATTGAACCATATTTAGGGCCAATGTGGCAAATTGACCAAAATTTTAGTCAGACTTGCAATTTTAAGCACTTTTTGAGAAACATGAGTTCTAAAAAATAGTAAATTCTAAAAAGGAGAAAACAGATAATGAGACTAAAATATTTATTATTATTAGTTCTATTTTTTTTGAGTGAAAATTTGACTGCACAAGAAAATATTTCAAAAAAGGATACCACTAAATTTTTGGGATGGTATCCTAAGGCTATGATTGGATTGAATATTAGCCAAATAGCGCTTAAGAACTGGTCGCAGGGTGGTGATAATTCAATGACCTGGATATCAAACTTCAATGGGAGCTTAGATTATTACTCATCCAATGACTGGAAATTTAAAAATAGTCTTATACTCTCATTCGGAAGAACAAAGTTTGGGGAGCAAGATTTCCGTACAAACGAAAATGAACTTTATTTAACAAGTGTTCTTTCCAAACATGTTGGGTGGACTGTAGACCCTTTTATTAGTAATGACATTAGATCTGATCTGACCACGGGATATTCCTATACACAAAATATTCCGGTAGCAGTAGCCGGTTTTTTTGACCCGGCTTATGTTACCCAGAGTTTAGGATTTACATACAACAAAAATACAGTATTTAGTACAAGACTTGGGATTGCTATACAGGAAACCTTTGCCGAGCGATTTAGGCAGTATACAAACGATACTTCAATATCAAGGGATAAGACATTCAAACTTGACACGGGAATGGAATCCGTATCTAATATTAAATTTACGTTAGCCGAAAATATTATAATGCAAAGTAGTTTAAGATTATTTACTCGTTTTGAAAGCCTCGATGTTTGGGATGTAAGATGGGAAACTATACTTACCGGTAAAGTTAATTCATTTTTAAATATGAATTTTTCATATCTTTTGATATATCAGAAAGATCAATCGCTTTATACGCAGATGAAAGAAGGCTTGAATGTCGGATTTGTGTATGCTTTTTTGTGACCGATACAGAAAGAGTGATTATGGCGAAACTTTTAAGCTTGATTTGGACAAGAACTACGGATATTGCTTTTTAAACAGTTGACTTCACATTAAAGAGTCATAATCTTTATTAACTCAATTATTTAATAGATTGTTGAAAATAAATTTGTAAATTACATCGAAAGTTAGAAAAATATACTTAAAAACTTTATCATACACTAACGAAGTGAAACGAAAATATGAATGACGGTATGAACAGGTATTTTAAGATAATAGCATTACTACTGGTTGTGTTTACAGTCAGAGTGAAAGCCCAACTGACACCTCAAGATGCCGTAAAAGGGATTGCAAAAGGGATAAATTTAGGAAATGAAATGGAAGCCCCCAATGAGGGGAAATGGAATCTTCCTATACAGGAACACGCATTTGATGATTTCAAGAATGCCGGGTTTATTTCGGTCCTAATACCTATCACATGGAATGGACATACGGCGCTTATTCCCCCTTGCATCATGGAAAATACCTGGTTAAACCGGGTGGAGAAAGTCGTGAATTGGGGACTTCAGAGAGGGCTGTTTATAATTTTTAATGCACACCATGAGACATGGATCAAGACATGGTATTCGGACTCGATTGTAGCCCGCTTCGACAGTATTTGGAGTAAGACAACCACGCACTTCAAATGCAAGTCTGACAGCCTCATATTTGAAATCATAAATGAACCGTACCCAATGTCAGAACAGCACGTCAACGAGTTGAATGTGAATGTACTGAAAATAATCCGTCAAATCATTCCGACTAGAATCATATCGCTTTCGGGATACGGGTGGTTGAATTCAGATCAGTTAGTTATTGCCGCGATTCCGGATTCTTCCAACAAATACCTTATCGGATATTATCATTCATACGATCCATATCCTTTCGACCTTAAATGCCCAAGGATTTACGGCAGCACTTCCGATATAATTGCGACCAAAGCAAGGTTCGACGAGGTAACTGCCTGGTCAAAAAAGAATAACATCCCTATTATATATGAGAATTAGGATATATGGACAACTGCTATTATAATTCGCGAATGTGTGCATATGCAACTGTTGTGAGCCAAGCGCTGAGACATGGTGCAGCTGCGTTTGCATGGGATGTTGTGAGTGATTTCCCCATTTACGACAGAACGACAGGAGGTTTCAATGATATCAAAGATATTCTAATATATACCTATCTCGAATCACCGAGCGGAATGAAGATAAGCCAGTTAAATGGGACATCCATAAAGGTTCAGTGGCAGAACAGAAATACAGAGAGCGACAGCATAGTTATTAAACGAAAAGTCGACAACGGCAGTTTTGATAATTACTTGGGAGTTGACCCGACTGATTCCGAATTCATAGACAGCACCGTTAATCCGGGGAAATCGTATTATTATCGGTTAAAAATACTTATGAAGGATTCCACAGAAATAGAATCCTATCCCGTTATGCTGAATGCTGCAGCAACTTCGATTCATCAGTTAAACCAGCCGGTTGGTTTTGAACTATTTGATAACTACCCCAATCCTTTCAATCCAACAACTACAATAAACTATTCCGTTCCTAAAACGAGTTTAGTTACAATTAAGGTTTATGATATATTGGAGAAAATAATAGCAACTTTAGTTAATGAAGGGAAATCTGCGGGGAATTATTCCATACAATTTCCTGCCAATATAGGATATGCTTCAGCCGTATATTTTTACAGAATGCAAGCAGATAATTACTCACAGACGAAAAAATTTGTATTGCTTAAATGAGCACCAGGTTAATTATCGATATTAATATTTGGATTAGGCGGGTTTGCTGTGACCTTACGAAGTCTCATTATAAAATTACCGCCGATATCCACGCATATTGTTAATGAACTTAAATATAGATAGGAGAATAAACAATGATGAACTTCTTGATTCCAATTCTTTTAACAAGCCTGACAGTACTATTTCAGCCGCCTATCCCGGATGAATTCCCTACGTTGCCGCTCGGCGCCACAGCGCCCGAATTCAATCTCAAGGGCGTTGATGGACGCAACTGGACGCTTAAGAACTTTGCGCATGCTAAGGTTCTCGTCGTAATCTTTACCTGTAACCATTGTCCCACGGCACAGTATTACGAAGACCGTATTAAGCAAATCGTCACTGACTATAAGAGCAAGGGCGTGGCGCTGGTTGCAATTATGCCCAACGACCCCAAGTCTGTCCGCCTTGATGAGTTAGGGTGGACTGATTTAAGCGATTCTTTTCCGGAAATGAAACTCCGGGCAAAAGAACGTAATTTCAACTTTCCATATCTTTATGACGGCGAATCAGAGAAAGTATCGCGAGCCTATGGTCCGGTATCCACGCCACATGTATTCGTCTTCGATGCAGACCGGAAGCTGCGTTACACAGGGGCGATCGACAATTCGGAACGCATTCAACATGTTACAAAAAATTATTTGCGCGATGCATTAGACGCCCTCCTTGCCGGGCAAGAACCGCCTGCGGCTCAAACCAAAGCTGTAGGTTGTTCCATCAAATGGGCAGGTAAAGAGTATCTGGTTAAGGCTTACCTGGAACAGCTGGATGAGGAACCCGCATCACTTTCGAAAGCAGACACAACGGACTTACGAGAACTGAAAAAGAACAACTCCGGGAAATTCCGGCTTGTGAATTTTTGGGCAACATGGTGTGCCCCTTGCGTGGCTGAGTTTGACCAGTTCGTGACCGTGAACCGGATGTACAGACACCGCGACTTCGAGCTTGTGACTGTGTCCATCAATGAGCCCGATGAAGAGAACCATGTACTCGAGTTCCTCAAGAAAAAGCACGCTTCAAACCGTAATCTTATTTTTGCTTCGGACAAAAGGTAACAGTTGATGAACGCATTTGACCCCCAATGGCAGGGAGCCGTGCCTTACACAGTGCTGATTGATCCGGATGGAAAAGTTATTTACCACGAATCAGGAAGCGTAGATATCCTCGCAGTCAAACGCGCTATTCAGAAGGCGATGAATGAACGCAAGCCGTGGTAATGAAAAGTGTTCATAAATTGATGATACAATTATGATTATAAAACTATAATTTCTTTATTGATTTTATCTTGCTGAGTTCCTTAAGTTTATTCATCAATTAAAGGGACATTATACGATATTCCAGGATTATTGTACTGAAGGAACGAAACACGATGGAATTTATACTTCGAAAAGAATAATAGTTTTATATAAGTATTCTGAATTTTTAAATTACAATATGTGCCGTGAAAGCCTGCTTTACGGCACAAGTTTATTATTATAGAAATATATTATCTAAAAACGACGGTATTCTCTTTACTTTTAATAGGCTGCTCAACGTCCTATAAAGTAAGTAATTTCTCTTCTAAAGATATATTCTATGAGGATTTTAACAAACCTATAAATGAAAATACTGTTAAGATTTTTTTAATAAACGACAACACTTTTATATCCCCGAAAGACGTAAAAGTTTTATAAGATAGTCTTTAATTCACTGCTCAAATTCAAAAAAAATATTATAAAAAAACGAAATAAAAGATATTCAGTATTCTTTAATAACTTACATAAGGTAAAATTTTATATTTAAATAACCACTACCTAAAGGTTGTGGTTATAAATCCATTTACTTTGCGTAAAATGATTTAGTAAATACAATATTTGAAAAAAGAAATTAGTTGTAAGCTTAACAGGAAAGAAATAATTGTAGAATTGGATTCCATCTCAAAAAACCGGAAGCTACAGCGAACAAAAAATACAATTTATTTTGAAAAGATATGCTAGAGACAAGATTAATACAGTTTTAGATATATATTTATTAAAAATTATTTAAAGCAGTCAAATAATTTTTAAAGCGACCTGAAGATAATTATTAAATGCTCCAATTGTTTCATAATTTAGATTAAATGATTCTTCGAAAATTCTGAATGCAAAATACTCATGGTTAGGTACACAAAATTCATCAAAAATTAAAATATCACCCGGTTTAAGAATGTAATAAATGGATACTAAAACAAATAAAGTCGATGAAAATAAATCTGCGTCAAGGTGTATTACCTTTCTAATATTATTATTAAAATCAGTAGATTTTAATAAATCAGGCATGGTTGTTTGAAAAAGCCCTTTAATAAATTTGTATCTATTGTCTTGAAATTTCAATTGTTCAGGAGCCATTTCCCCTTTTTTAAAAATTCCCCAATTTTCAGGGAGTCCTTCGAAAGTATCAAAGCCAAAAAATCTGGAGCTTGCATTTTTATTTTCCTTTAACCACCACCCAAAGGATGTCCCGTCCGCAACGCCAAATTCCAGATAATCAATCTGGGTATCAACAAGCTTTTCAGATTTTAGCACAAATTCATGAAGTTTAAATCTTTCTTCGTAATTTCTAACTAATTTGAAAAAATCATCAAAGGCTAATTTCTTCTTCCTCTGAGAGGAAATCCAACGGGATAACTTTAATGCATTGCCCAGAAAAATCAATGGAGCAGACATAAAACCAAAATAAAATCCGGGTTTCAAAAGGAAAAAGATACTTTTAAGTAACGATATTATTCTAATTATAATTTTCCTCAAGAATGACTCCATTATTTTAAATAATTAATATTTTTATTGATTTGAATGATAAAAATAAATAAAATGGAGTATAATTAAAATCAATAACTTAATATGAATAAGATGGAACAATTTAGAAAATCAAAATCTTTTGGTAAGCAGAAAGAGCTTTTTTCTGAAAGCTAATTCTTTCGCTATTTCAAGCCGCAAATTTCTATCGTATTCTCTGAAGAAATTGAGTTCTATGAACAGTTTTATTAATGTTTCATCTTCCAGATGTTTTAATGGAATTTGATGTTTCAATATTTCTTTTTTTAAACTCATATTTTTTATTATTAAATATTAATTCATTTTAACTACATCTTTTATTAAATCGATTAATTCATTTTTCCCGAACGGTTTTGCAAGATAGTTGGTAAAACCATGTTCTAAAAATAATTTCTTATATTTTTCAGAAGCGTAACCTGTTATTGCAATTGAAGGAGTTTTTTGATAGCTATGTATTTGTTTAATCCGATTTAAGACTTCAATACCATCCATGCCATGTCCCAGATTGATGTCAATCAAAAAGAGGTCATAGTTTGATTGTTTTGCAGAACTAATTGCATCTTCCCCATTATTAACTGATGATATATCCCAATATTTTTTTAAAAATAATTCCACAACTTCGACGTTTAACAAGTTATCTTCAACAAGCAATATTTTTAAATGTTTTTCTATATGCGATTGTGGAGATAGTAAATTAATATTTTGTTTTGCAATGGAATCGGGCTTTTTATTTAAAGGAATAAGGCTTTTATTTGACGGGATCATTATAGAAAAATTGGAACCTTTACTCAACTCACTTTCAACAAGAATTTTAATATTCAGTAATTTTGCCATTTTGTGCGCTAATGACAAGCCTAAGCCTAATCCTTCAAAGTCGCGATGGAATCCTTCGCTTGCCTGTCTAAATTCGCGGAAGATAATCTCATAGTCTTCCTTTTTAATTCCAATTCCGGTATCTTTAATATTAATTAATGTAAATTCTTCTCCATCATATTGTACATTAGCTTTTAATTCAATCCGGACCAACCCCGTTTTTGTATACTTAATTGCGTTTTCAACTATGTTAGTAAGGATGCCGGATAAAAGATATTCATCGCTTAAAATTATTAGTTCATCTTTGGGCAGAGCCAATTCAAATTTTAAATTCTTTTCGGCTGTTTGCGGTTCATAAAGAGATTTGATATAGGTGCATAAAAACTGCAGATCAATTTCAGTATAATTGGGCAAGTAGTCTTTGCTTTCAAGTTCTGTCGAGGCTAAAACCAAATTCAGAGTATGCAAAAGCCGTTTTCCCGAATAAGTAATCTTTTCAATTATTTCCGAAGATTCTATATTTATTATATTTTCCGATAATAATTGGGCAAAACCAAGCACAACATTCAATGGTGTCCTTAATTCATGCGATATATTGGCAATAAGAAGGGATTTTGCTTTGTTAGCTTCTTCCGCCTCACTTTTGGATTTTATCAACTCCTCTGCAATTTTTTTTCGGTCTGTAATATCTTCTATTATTGCAAGGAAATTCGTAATTACTCCTTCATCATTTTTAATCGGCGATATAGAAACAAATTCCGAGTAATATTCTCCTGATTTCTTTTTGTTTTCAAGTTCACCACTCCAATTACTGCCGGCGAGAATTGTATCCCAGAGTTCTTTATAAATCTCTTCAGATTGCCTGCCCGACTTAAATATTCTTGATGAATGCCCAATTAATTCTTCCTTATAAAAGCCGGTTATTTTGGTCATCTCCGGGTTGACGTATTTGATAAGTCCGTTAATATCTGTTAACAAGATACCCGAAGAGATTTGTTCAACGGCAGAAGAAAGTATACGAAGTTGTTCATTTGTAGATTTTGTTTCGGTTATATCATTTAAAAGATTCTTATATGCCCGGCTGCCGTTTAATAAAAACGGTAAATTTATGTCGTCTTGAAATTTTTTAACTGCATTCTCGAAAAGAACGGTTTTTTCCTCTACAAGCATTTTAAGTTCATTATTTAACTTTTGCAATTCATACTCTTCCTTCTTACGCTGGGAAATATTACGGCATGCACCGTAAAGCATTGTAACATTAGACATGTTCTCTTCGCACATAGGGTAAAATGCAAAATTGTACCAGGTCATATTATCTTGGCTTCGAAGCAGTCTTATTTCAATAGATAGTGTTTCCCCATCTAGAGACTTTGCGAGAGCCTCTTGAAATATTAAGTAATCATGATCATGAAGAACATTTCTACTTTTTTCAGCATCGAGAAGTGTTTCAAAAGGATATCCCATTTCATTGTTAAAATTTTTGTTTATCCATTCCAATTTAAATTTGTTTTTCTCAATAACTAAAATTAAAAAAACAAAATCAGTAAAATGGTTAGTAATAAAATTTAATCGTTCTTGTTCCGCTGCATAAAATTCCAACTTGCGATTTAATGCTTGAATCTCATCTCGCAAATTATTTATATAAACTTTATATTCAGCAATATTTTCGGTTTGCAAATTTTTCAAGGATCCTTTCCCATCTTCTGAATTTTTATCCTTGTCACAATTTGCTTCGGAATTTATTCCATGAAGCGGTCTTTCTCCGCAGCTTTTTCCATCCGTTTTTTTTCCATTTTTTGAATCCATAGTACCCTCTCATGTGCTTTATTTATAAATTATTTTATTTATGCCTTAAATTATTTTTATTATTCGGGTCTCTACTATTTGTTATTTACACGAATGTCTGTGAGATTTTAAAGTCTCGAATTTTCTAAATGAAAAATGAGAAATAGAATGAAGAATAGGTATCGCAGATTATGTTAAAGTTTTGTAACAGGATTAAATGGAGTTGTCACAGTATATGTGACAATTTTTTGCAATTCCGACTGGCGGGAAGTCGGGGCAATTTCATAAATCAATCGGTTTTCAATACTCTTTACCGGGAGTATTGCAGAAGTCAATTTTTATTTCAATTGCCGCGACGTTCAAGGTCTAAATGAAAATTCAAACTGATTTTTACATAGGCTCTTCGGGGCGTGGATAGAAATTGAAGAGGCAAAATTAGCTTTAGCCACATAATGACGGTTAAAATATGGCTAAAGCCAAAATATTAATTGTAACTCATGTAAAGCTGACTAAAATGAAGATCACCTTGCCAAGCTCACTCTTGCATTGCTAAATTTTAACTATAATTAAAAGATTAATTCTCTTTTAGTATTCTAAAATTACTTTTTAAGCAGCCCCTTATTACAATATAATAGTTTAGTTTTGCGACGCTCTCAGCATTTAGAGGTTAACCCCCCGCCGCCGGCAGGAGTTAAAGAAATTTATTCACGCTTTTTTACGGTTAAATTAAAAGAACTTTTAACTTTACCGCAAGCTGTACTGGTTTGATCATCAACCGACAATTCCACTTTATAAACTCCCTCTTTTTTATATTTGTGAAATACTATCGGCAAATTGGATGATTCCCCATCACCGAATTTCCAAAGTATTTTTAATAGGTTTCCATCCGCATCGAACACATTGGACGCGTCGAATCTAACTTCATCGTTTGCGCTGTTTATATAAACGACGGAATCTTTCATACCGGGAATTTGCGGAGGTGCATTTACAAAAATCATTACGGAATCATTATTAAATATATTTCCCATATCATCGCTTAAGACAAAATAGTAAATATATTTTCCGCTTTTCTCAATCGAATGATTTAGTCCTCTGCTTTCAGTGCTGAATACCCCGTTTTTTTCGTACCATTTGAATTTGAAATTTGCATCTTTAAATTCCGTTTGAATCTTGGGATTTAAACTAAACATTTCCCCGACACATACATTCATAGATTTTGGTATTGTGCATTTCGGATAGTCAATAACTTTCAAATATTTTGTTAACTCACCGATGCTGTTAAGCGTATTCGATTTATCTTTAACTACCAACCGGATCTTATTTAAACCGGCATGGTCAAAAATAGCCTTATAGATAACATCATCCGAAATCTTAGAATCATTTACATACCATTCAAAAATTGATTCACCGCCCGGATTAGAAGATTTTTTTCCGTCAAATTCAATTTGTTGATTTACAAATAAATATTCAGGAAGCGAAAAATCTGCAACCGGTTCATTGAATACATTTATATAAATTGTGCTTTTGTTTGTATTGTTTTCAACATGTGTATTATCCGTTACAGTTAAAGTTACCGGGTATTTTCCCATTAAAGAATACGAATGTATTACCGAAATTCCTTCAGCTTTTGAACCATCGCCGAAATCCCATTCGTAATTTGAAATATTTCCGCCGGGATGAGTGGATTTTATTCCATTAAAAGAAACCGGCTGATATATGGCAGCATTTTGAACCGATTCTATAATTGCAAGAGGCGCTGCATTAACAAAAATTGGTTTTGAACTTAAAGAAGTGCTGCATTCATTTTTAAGGTCGGTTTGAATTTTTAATGTGATAATATAATTGCCGTACTTTAAATAATTGTGTTTTACAACTTTCCCTTTTGCAGCATAACCATCGCCAAAATCCCAATTATATTCAATTATATTGCCGAACCTTGTTGAACTTGCTGATGCATCAAATACTTGTTCGGAATTTTCAGCAACTGAATCACGAGAAGCGAAAGATGCAAAGGGGCCGTCCACAACCGTAACAATTATATTATCAATTGACGAAATATCACAATTGCTTTTTACATTTCCGGTAATGGTGAGGGTAACTTTAAATTTGCCCGGTTTGATGTATGTATGAACGGGTTTAGGCCCGGCGCCTGTTTCTCCATCGCCGAAATTCCATTCATAGCTATTTATAGCTCCACCCGCAGAAGTAGATCTGGAACCATCAAACTTAATCTGGGAATTAGCGCATATTAGAGTATCGTTGCCTGCATTTGCTATCGGCGCTTCAGAGACATTTAATAGCTTTGTTGCAAAAGCTGAATTACAAGGCAATCCGGAATTGTCTTTTACTATCAATGTAATTTTATGTAATCCGCCTTTTTTAAATATTTTAAAAACACTGCTGCCTGATAACTGTGTGGAATCGTCAAATATCCATAAATAGTCTAATAAAGTATTATCGAAAGATTCAGATTTTAATCCGCTTAAGATCACTATATCCCCTGCACAAACAGTTGTATCGGTTCCGGCATCTGCAATCGGAGGGCGATGAATTTTTACGGTAATATTTTCCCTAATGGAAGAATTTGGCAGATTAAGACCATCATCTACTGTTAGTGTTATTGGAAATACTCCGTAGTCCTTAAAATTATGCGTAATAATTCCGCTTCCTTTTACATCCTTTCTATCGGGAAAATCCCAGGTAAAACTTAATTGATCTCCGTCAGGATCGAATGATTTCGCTGCGTTAAAAGTTATAATTTTATCGCAAGATTCAATATATTCCTGAGTCTTAATTACAGGAGTCGTATTAATCTTAATGTACACCGTATCAGAAACAATTGAATTATCGACATCGGCATCGTCGGTTATAGTTAATACAGCGCTGTACAAACCAGATTTAACAAATGATTTTTCTACAATTTTACCGATTTTAGTTTCACCATCGCTGAACACCCATGAATAGGATTTTATCGTCCCATCAAGATCGTATGATTTTGAAGCATCAAACTTTAATTTTTGAAGCGGGACAGCATTGTGTGTGTACTCAATTTTGGGAACAGGCGGGGAGTTAACTATTACTTTAGCATAATCAACACTTGATAACGGTTTTACAAAATCATCGGTAACTTCAAGTCCGACTATATAAGTTCCGGGTTCTTTAAATACATACTCAAATTCGCCGCCTTCCGAAATATATTTATTATCAATGAACCATCTGCTTTTAATGATTTTTCCATCAGGAGCAACGGACTGCGAACTGCTGAATTTCACTTTTTGATTCGGAGCAATTAGTTGATCGGGTCCGATATCAGCAACCGGTCTTTTATCTATAATTACTTTTGAAGAATCATAGGAATAGTTGTTTATTGTATTGGTATTATCAACTACTTTAAGGATGACTTTGTATTTACCAGCCGCCCTGTATGTATGCGAAACAGTCTTCCCCTCTCCTGTAAATCCATCTCCAAAATCCCAATTATACTGAGTAATTGTTCCATCGACATCATAAGACTTTGAACCATCAAAGAACACATTCCCTTCATTTAAATATTCGTCGTTTACAATTTTAGCAACAGGCTGTGCATTCACGGTAATTTGAACCGAATCAATATTTGTATCCGTAACAGTTTCCGAATTATCACGTACTTTTAAAGTAACAATATATTTACCGTATTTATTATAACTGTGAGTGACATTAATGCCGCTTGCTTTACTGCCGTCTCCAAAATTCCAATCAAAATCCTTGATTTTATAACCTTCGCTTGTCGATTTTGATCCGTCAAAAATTAGTTCTTCATCCGTTGCAACAACCCTGTCTGATCCGAGATTAGGGATAGGAGGATTATGAATTATGACATTTACCCAGGCAGATGAATTATTGTTCGAAGCATCAGTATTATCTATAACAGTCAATTTGATCTTGTAACTGCCCGTTTGTGGGAAACTTTGTTTAACAATTTGTCCTTCTTTTTTCCCAAATGTGCCAAAATCCCAAATATATTTTACAATACTACCATCAGGATCAAAGCTTTGGGAAGCATCGAATGTTAAGAAATGATTAGGGGCTGCAGTTAATCTTTCTGTAGTCTTTGCAACAGGCTGCATATTGATAGTTATTGAAAGCCGGGCTGTATCAATATTACAAACCTGCTTAGTAGTTTCTTCAACTACTAATACAACTTTATATTTGCCGGGGTTTTTATAAGAATGTAATATTTTCATTCCGCTTCCGGTTGCACCATCTCCAAAAGACCAAAAATAATTTGTCATCTTAGGATTGACGACAACTGAATTGCTTCCGTCAAAGAGAACCTGCTCATCAAGCGCTTTTACCAAATCGGAACCGGCAACGGCTTCCGGTTTTGGCAGTATCTCAATTTCATAACTTTCCAATTTTGCGCGGGTAATCGCATTTGATTGCTCTTCTACTAAAACGTCCCCTGTATACTTTCCAGATTCCGGAAATTCGCGCCGGCAAATATCGCCGTCACAATTATTTCCAGACCCGCCCGGCCAATTAAAAATTAATCCGTAATTTTCTTTGGAAGTTGTACCGGAAAAATCAATTTCTGCACTGTTGCAATCAATTTGTTTTATTTTCTTTATTACATTAGGAATGGTTGCCGGCACTTTATCAAAGAAAGGTAATTGCACCGGAAGTTTTTTCCCCTGTTTATAGGTAAAGTAAAAAGTTATATCGTTGATTTTATGCATTTCCGGTCCAAAATCAAGCGCACAATAATTACCCCTTTCGTATTTGTTCAATGGTATTTTAATGCTTGACCAATGTGCAGGGTCGTTCTCAGTTAAAGGAACGCCGTCCCGCAGTAAAGTACTCAGTTCAATTTTAGTTCCGTCAAAATCGAAAGTATGAAGATTAATTTCATCGTCATTACTACCGGGCAACATTTTAAATGAAATTTTTTTTGTATCGCGGCTTACTTGAATTGTCGGTTCAAAAGAATAGAATTGAACATTATCGATTGTTCTATTCTCCGATGAATCAGAACTGACAAACAACTCGAAAACATTGCCGTCGTTTCCTTCAAGCCCTTGAGAAACCAATGTATATGTTGAACCTGAATCATTTGAAATACCGGCTAGCAATGCCCAGCGCTCAAGATATTCTTTATCCTGTCCGACTTCAATTTCTTTAATTAACCTGTTTTGTATTCTTGCTTTATAATCATCTGAATTCAGCAGACTATCTTCGGGAACTTCACCATTGTAAAGAGAAAACCGGAACTTTGAATCCCAAATCCCAATACGTTCATCCAGTGAAGATCCGCATGCAGCGTCAAAAATTCTAACATATGCTTTCCTGTTATAATTTAGCGGCAGCTTAAAATGTATTGACTGTATATAGTTATCATCACCTTCGCTCGGGCTTGCCTGAGGACCGAAATTTATAAACCTTAATCTGATTTGAGCATTGACAATCAGAGATAACACAAACAACAAGAACAATACTTTTTTCATTTTTTCTCTCCTAGTTTTTATTCTGCACTAAATAGGTTTTTTTGTTATTTAGTTCATCTTCAAGGGTAACCGATTTAACTTGAGGTTTCACTTTATCTTTACTGATGAATGTCAATTCATAAAAACCCGAGATTGAATTATAAGTCAGAATCACTGTGGTAGAACCGCCCGTAAAATTAATTTCGGCTAAAGCCGACTTTTTTAAGTCTGTTTCATCTTCAGCCTTAACAATTAATTCAAAAAGATTATCGCCTATTTTTCTTATTTCAGAAGATATTAATTTAGGCGGATTGTCATTGCAAATAATTTTCTTTTCCATCAGCCTTGTGTTGCCGTTATAATCAACTGCCTTAATTGTAAAGATGTTTTTTAAGCTATTTAAGTTTTGTAAAGAGCTGAAATCATTATTTCTATCGAGAGGGATCTTAATGCCGTTAATAAATAATTCTTTTGCACCCAAAGCTTTACCGCGAATTGTTATTTCTCTATGGCTAGTAAAAGAGCTGAGTGAAGAATCAAGAATAATTTCCAATTGATCGTTCATTTTATTTATATCAAATGTAATTTTCTTATTATAACCAGCAGGGGTATTGACCGTTAGTAAAAACTTTTCGCCGGAATAATCTAATGGAATTGCAAACTCGCATTTCCCCAGCGTGTCGGAATAAGCAGTGCGATCTTGTAGCGATTTAAAAGATTTAATTTCAATGCGTGAGAGGGGCGTTGTGGTTAGATTAAGGTTAACAAAATTTCCATCTGCATAATATTTTGAATCGTCCGTTAATTCACCGTAGTGCAAATCGTATATATTAATTTCAGAGTCAGACTCAACAAAAACATTTCTATATATTCCGGATGTGTTCCCGGTCGAATTAATTGATTCAATTTCAATAATATTTTCCCCTTTGTTCAAAATTAAATTTGATTTGAAATTGCCTAAACCGTTGGTTATCACATTACTATGGTTGACCAAAACTTTGCAGCCAAAATTTGTTTTACCGGTTACTGTCAAATTAGTTTTACGCGTAACAAAATTATTAGATGGAAAAATAACATCAATAAACGGTTTTGTGTTATCCATTAATATTATAACCGACCTGATTTCTGAAAACGGTCCCGGTAATCCCAGGCTATCCACCGAACAAACGTGCCAATAATAAACACCTGGCTGCAATCCGGAAATTTGAAATGAGTTCTTAGTAATATTTTTGTAAGATTTACCAACGATTTTAAAGAACTTTGATGTTGAAATCTCCAGCGAATAATCCGGAACCCTTGGAATATTCTCCCAATTGAAATTTATATCATTGCCCGTAACTGCCGAAAAGTCTTCAGGGTAAGTTATTACAGGTGCGGGTATTAAATTTTTTGGTTTTGAAGGATAACCGCCGTCAGGTATTACCGAACCTTGATCCTTTCGCACAACAACTGAAGAGTCTTTTACTCCAAGAGTTATTTCGCCGTTATAATTTGCAAGCTTTGCATTTGCTTTGTTCTTTTCAACCCAAAAGTATTTCGAATTTATTTTCGTTCTCACTCCGGGGATGTCCAGATCAAATATTTTTTTAGGGCTGTTTAGAAGTATAGCATAAGCGTTCCCTTTTTCAAGTTTAACTTTTGTATCTGTTTTATTATTTAAGACGTCGACGCGCGATCTCTGGATTTCTGCCTCCGAATTTTCATAAAGTTTTATTTGGCTTAAATCATTAAATGTAATATTGGCTAAGGAAAAAGATAATGTTCGAGCCCAGTCATTCTCCTTCAAATTGTCGTACAAATCCGCATTTTCCCAGTTTAAAATTGAAGGAAACATTTTTTGGACTGTTCCTTCCTTGTAAGAAATGATTGCATCGATAGTTTTCTCCCTTATTTCCATTGTTTGTCTGTATGCTTTTTTAGCTTGGTCGATTGCTTCTATTAAAAATTCACGTGATGAATCAAAATCCAGGACTTTCTTAGATTTTAAAGCATTGGAATATTCATTTGCGGATTTTTCCAAAAGTTCGGAGGCAAGAATTTTTGCACCTACTTTAACGGCATCCTGAATACTTTTTGAAGCACTTTCATACAGTGCTAATAGTTCTTTTACTTTTTTTTGCGGTATAATTACTTGAATTCCGGATTGAACCCCGCTAAGATCTTTAATATTATTATACTTTAGAATATAAGTCCAAAAATCAGGATCGCCAAAATAATCTTGGGATAATTTTCGCATGTTGGTTTGATTATTAATCGTGACCCTTATATCATCCTTCGTTTGTGCAATTAGATCGAAATATTGCAGAAGCACAAAGCACAAGGTGGCAAATAAAACGTGTTTACAAAACAATTTTTATGTTTCCTTGAATTTTGGCAATGAAATAATAAATTCCGCGCCTTTACCTTTTTCACTCTTAAGAGTTATATCTCCGTTCATTAACTCCACAAGTTTTTTTACAATTGATAATCCCAAGCCTGTAGAAAAACCGCCGCCCACAGGCTGTGCGGAAAGGCGTGCAAATTTTTGAAATAATTTTTTCTTGTCTTCATCAGTAAAACCGGGTCCCTCGTCTTTTACACGAGTTTCAACCATCTCACAATTGTCTGATAACCTAACTGATATGAAAATATTTTTATTAACAGGTGAAAATTTAATTGCATTGGATAATATGTTTTGAATTATCTGAAATGTTAAATTGTTATCTGCAAGAATATAGTTTTCATCTTTTATGCTTGTATCAATTATTACCAACCCCTTTTGTAAAATATTTTCCAGGTTTTGTTTTTTTAATTCCGTAATGAGAGAAATAATTGAGACTTTTTCAAACTTTATACTTAGTTTACCTTGTTCTATTGAGTTTATGTCTAATAAGTTCCTAATTATTAACGACATTCTATTTGAGGTTTTTATAATTTCACTTAAAAATTCGTAATGCTGTTCCGGTGAAATATCTTTATCATGTTTTAGTGTATCGGCAAAAGTACTTATAGCAAATAAGGGATTTTTTAAATCGTGTGCGGCAATAGCTAAAAATTCATCCTTTTCTTCGCCTAATTCCAAAACCCGTTTATACGCTTTTTTTAATTCATTATTTGATTCGCTTAGCTCATTTGTCCTGTCTTCAACTTTTTTCTCCAGGTTTTTATTATACTCTTCCAATTGTTCTTTTTGATTTGCAATCTCCGCGAAATTCTTTTTTAACTGCTTTCCCATTTTTGAAATGGACTTGCTTAATAACCCTATTGAGTCGTTGGCTTTATAATCTACGATAACATCAAAATTTCCACTGCTTATTAACTTGGATACATACGCCATATGAATTATCGGGCGGCTAAGATGCCTTGAAAAAAGGGATGCAACAATAATAGATAATATAATGCTGATTCCGGCAAAAAATAAAAAGTAGATAAATGCTTTGTTTACGACTGCATAAGCTGAATTTTTACTTATAATTGAAACAACAACCCAGTTAACTGCTTCTGTCGTGGAAAAAGATGAAACAAAATTACCAAATTGCGGATCTGAATAATTGTTTACTAAATCTACTTTGTTTTTATTATTAACTAAGATTTCGGCATCCGTTATTATTTTATCCGGTAACTGCAATAAAAAATTATTAGTTAAAAACTTCTTTCCGCTGGCATCGGTTACAAACAGCATTCCTACCCTATTTAATAAATGGTTTTCGAGGTCGGAAGCTATATCATGAAGATCGAGCTGGCATACTAAATATGACATGGGCAATTTTTTTAATTTAACACTGGTAATTTCCCAGCAAATCCATGTTTCGAGGGCTTTATTATATACAGGTGTTGTAATGAATGGAAATTTTAGATTTTTAATGTCTAATGTACGCAAGTCCATTTTTTCCTGAGAACTGTCTACCCGGATGACCTCGTTACCGGCTTTTCTGAGAAAATCCTTACCGGTAAAAAATGCCTGGTCATAAGTATCTCCATTATCTATAAAAAGTGAAATTGAAATAATATTATCAATTTTTCTTATATTTGAAATCATAAATTCGATTTTTTCATTAGCATTTATATCCGGATTTTCCAGCGTGCTCTTGATTAAATCCTGTATTTCAAGAGACTTATTAATTTTTGAGTTTATACTGGCTGAGATTGAATTTGACGAGAAAATTAATTTTTCATTTATGTTACCCCTTAGTTCATTTAATATGAGATCCGTAATACTGTAGCTAATTACTAAGCTTGGCAGAATAGCCATTAATAGCATTAATATTCCCAGCTTTATCTGCCAGGGGATCCGGTTTAATTGAATTTCCACTTTGATATTCAATAAAGTTGTAGGTTCAATATAAATATAACTTATTTTATGATAAAAATAATCATTGTAGACGACCATCCTATGCTGCGTGCGGGTTTTAGTCAAACTATCAACCGGGAGGCGGATCTTAAGATTGTTGATGAATGCGATAACGGCGAGCAGTTAATCTCGAAAATTTCAGAAAACGATTACGACGTTGTAATACTAGATATCGATTTACCGGGAAGGAACGGGATAGAAATATTAAAAGAAGTAAAAAAAATAAAACCCCAGCTTTCCGTATTAATTTTCACTTCCTTTCCAGAGGAAAGATACGGTCTACGCGCCATCCGGGCCGGTGCAAATGCTTATCTTTCAAAGGAAGACGATAGCAAAGTCATAATCGAAACTATTAGGGGAATTAAAGGCAATAAAAGGAAGATATCACCAAAACTTGCTGAAATTCTTGCAAATGAAATAAACAATAAATCAGATAAATTAGCTCACGAACTCCTTTCCGACAGGGAGCTTGAAGTGATGCGGCATGTTGCACTCGGGAAGTCTATCGGAGAAATCGCCGTTATTCTTTCACTTAGTGTTAATACCGTAAATACTTATCGGGCAAGATTACTAGAAAAGCTGGGTTTGAGTTCAAATACCCAGATTGCTATTTATGCGTTAGAAAACGGACTTTTAGATAAGCCTTTGCGAAGTTAACTTTTATTCAAATTTATTAAAAATTATCTATCAAGAAAATTTCCCCTTCCCACCGCTCTTGATTTATTCCACTTAATCTTTTGCGTCAATTTGTCAATTTAAATTAAATAAATAAATAGATTTAATCCTTGAACTTAATTTATTAATGCAATAAGTTAGCAAACGTAATTTTAATAAACTTTGAAGTGAGCAGGCAAGCTTGATTACCGGCAGGCAGGCGCCGGGGTCACATTAAATATCTTTTATATGACATGAATTAGTAAAACAAAATTCAAATCCGCAGTTAAAAAATTAATTAGCGGATAAACTTTATCACTTAA
>CAZUCY010000043.1:0-25949 GCA_964618785.1 uncultured Ignavibacteriaceae bacterium
ATACCCTAAAGATACTCTGGATATTATTGTTTTCGGGAATGAAGCATGGCCTATAGAGATAAAAGATTTACCTTATCTTCAAGTAGGACCTTACCATACAAATACTGTTGCGGGTTTGGAACTTGCGATTGATATTCTGAGACGCAGAAAAACGAGCAACAAACAAATTTTTATGATTACAGATGGGAAACCAACATGTTTGAAAGAAGGGACTAAATATTATAAAAACAGTTTTGGTCTTGATAAAAAAATAATGAATAAAACATTGGATCAGGCAGTAAAATGCCGAAAGTTAGGAATTAATGTAACTACATTTATGATCGCACGCGATCCTTACCTGCAGGAATTTGTAAGAGAATTTACAAGAACAAATAACGGACGAGCATTCTATAGTTCCTTATCCGGTTTAGGCGATTATATTTTTGAAGATTATATTAGAAACAGGCGTAAAAGAGTAAGATAAAACTTTCATGCTTTTAAAAGATATTTTTAAAGGAGCAGAATTCCGAAATGAACTTAACAGATATAAAGACACTTGGTGAACTAAAAGAGACAAGATATAAATCTATATCCATAAAAGATGAGTTAAGAAAGAATTTAATTAACGCATTAAAGAACGATGAAAACCCTTTTGAAGGAATTTTGGGTTTCGAAGACACCGTTGTTCCCGATATAGAGACTGCTATTCTTTCGAGGCATAATATTATTTTGTTAGGTTTACGAGGTCAAGCTAAAACAAAAATCGCAAGGCTTTTAATAAACTTACTTGATGAATTTATTCCATCTATAGACGGGGCTGAATTAAATGACGACCCATTAATACCCTTATCAAGAGCCTCGAAGGATCTGATTGCTCAATATTGCGATAATACAAAAATAAGATGGATACACCGATCTGAAAGATACACGGAAAAATTAGCTACGCCGGATGTTTCAGTTGCAGACTTAATAGGGGATGTCGACCCCATCAAAGCCGCCTCATTAAAACTACCTTACTCGGATGAAAGAGTAATTCACTTTGGTCTAATACCAAGGTCTCACAGATCTATTTTTGTCATAAACGAATTACCGGATTTGCAGGCTCGTATCCAGGTTGCTTTATTTAATATTCTTCAGGAAAATGATATTCAGATTAGAGGTTTTAAAATAAGGTTACCACTTGACATCCAATTTATATTCACTGCAAACCCAGAAGATTATACGAACAGGGGTTCTATAGTAACCCCGTTAAAAGATAGAATCGGAAGTCAAATATTAACGCATTATCCTAAGACCTTAAATATTTCAAGGGAAATAACAAAACAGGAAGCGAATATAACAGATACGCAATCCAAGTCCATCCAAAGCAGTGAACTCCTTGAAATTTTAGTAGAGCAGATTGCTTTTGAAGCAAGAAAGAGTGAATATATCGATTCAAAAAGCGGAGTATCTACAAGACTTACTATCTCAGCTTTTGAAAATTTAGTAAGCACTGCCGAACGCCGAATGATATTAAATAATGAAATCGAAACTCAATTAAGAATATCGGACATATACGGTATCATTCCTTCAATTACCGGAAAGATTGAGCTTGTTTACGAGGGGGAACAGGAAGGGACTTCTAAAGTTGCGTCTATGTTAATCGGAAAGGCTATAAAATCTCTATTATTAAATTACTTCCCTTCCCCCGAAAAGCAAAAGAAGAACCTTGGTACAAATCCTTATCAGATAATTATTAATTGGTTCAGCAAAGGGAATGTGATTGATATATTAACTACTCTTTCTAATAATGATTACGAAAAAACATTAAAATCAGTAACAGGATTAAATGAAATCGTAAAGAAATATCAGCCGAAAGCGGATGGGAAAGCCCAGCTTTTATTCATGGAATTTATCCTGCACAGCCTGGCAGAATATTCTATGCTAAGTAAATTCAAATTGGAAGACGGAATTCAATTCAAAGATATGCTCACATCAATGTTTTCGATCCACAGCGATGAAGATGATCAAATTATTCCGGAATCTGATGATTTTTATAAGTAGGATCATATAAAATTCAGCGAGCAATATTTTTTATTTTCGCAGTAAATCTTTAATTCATGTTTTATCAAGTTTAAGTACTATTTGTTTACCAGCCCTGTCTCTCAAATAATCATTTGATGAAGATGATGATTTAAATATATCCATAACCTGTGATACTTTTTCATTATTTGATTGCCGCGTTACTTTTTTATCATTTTTAAAATTTTTACTGTCCTTTAAAAATTTTCCAAACCGGCTTTGAGTCACTTCCTCGTATTTATCCATTTTAGGAGTACTATTGTTAGATTCATTCTCAGTAAAAATATTTTGTTTGCTTGTAGCTAACCCTTGATTAAGTCTTTTGTAATCCGGATATGCAGAGTTTTTAATATTAATCTTCATAATTTCTTTAAAGTCAAAATATTTATCCTCCGAAATATCATGACGGACAATTCTGATTCCTTCAAGATACTGCCCCGATGCTGAATTATTTACTAATTTATTATCCTTAATAACTTTTCTATCCGGCAAAATATTATTCCCATTATCAGAGAAGAATTCTTTTTTAACGGGCTTAACAGTTTGCTCAATTTTTACAACGGAATGTTGTTTAACGCTTTGTATTTTTTCCTGCTTAGGAAATTCATCGGATTTTGTTTTTATGCTGTTTTCATTCCTGACGGTTTTTTTATCCTGTTCGTTATTTTCGTTCGCCTTTTCATAAGAAACGGCATTTGCAATCTTTCCATAATACTTTTGAGGCTTACTTAGTGTTTCAACTTTTTTTCCAATCTCTTTTACAGGTTCTCCAATTTGAGAATCCGAATTCTTATCCTTAGGTTTTAAATTTTTATTTTTCGAAAAAATAGCATCTGCAAAGACTTTATCATTTTGAAATTTTGCTTCCGTAGCTTCTAAGTCGATGCAGTATATTTCGGCATAATTTGGAAAATCACCCTTTCTGTTGAGTGTAGTCAGCCCAATCTGTTGTATTCTAAATCTGAGGCTGTTATAGTCTATACTTTGGGAATATTCTTCTAACTCTCTTACAGCATAAACCGGATCGAAAAAAATCATTTCTTCGATACCGTTTATATTTAAAAAGAACCCGTATTTTGCAGTATAAATTTCAAAGTCCTTGATATTTGTAAGCAGTCTATAAACGATTAAATTCTTGGGGGTGAACTCATTAACATGACGACAGACTTCACTAAAGCTTATTTTATGTGATACTTTATTTACATCATCTTTATAAACTATTCTAAAATTATTATCCTGGTTAAAAAGATTTTGCGAATAGATTACAATATCATCGATTTTAATATCAAGAGTTTCGAGCAACATAAGAAACACTTTAAAAATATTGGTTATAAACGAAAAAAGAAAATCGTGCCGTTATGCTTTGCTAAGTTATGCAATGCAGAATTTGTATTTGAGATCAAATTCAGTTTAATATAAAATAATTATGAGAAATAAATTTAAACAAATTCCTTATTTTAATTTGCCCAGTATACCACATCAAGTTCAAACGGATGAATCAACATATCATATTTGGGTAATATTCTGATAGTATACCCCTGATGCCCGCTTTCAATGCAATTAATAATACCGGAATATTTATACAAACCGTTTTTAGATTCCTTGAAATCAGCATTCATCACTACAGTAGAATTATATTGAGGATTGTTCTCATTTTCTATTTGTCCGTAATAAATTTGAACCTCTACATCATCTGGAATTAATTTACCAAGATCAATTTCAGCATTAATTGTCAATTCCTGCCCAACAAATAACTGTTTAGAACAGCCGTTTGTATCAGACATGATTACTTTAACACTTCCCCAATTGCTTTTTACTTTTTCTTTCCAAGCAGTCAATTTTTTAGCTTGAGCCCATTTGTTATCCATCAATTGAAGCCTTTTAGCAAAAGATTTGCTATAGTACTGATCAAAATATTGCTGAACCATTCTGTGAGTGTTAAAAAATGGTCCAAGTTTTTTCATGGAAAGTTTAACCTTTGCAATCCATTTCCTTGGTAAATGATCTTCTCCTCTTGAATAAAAGAGAGGAACAATTGAGGTTTCCAGCGTATTGTAAAGCTGCCTTGATTCTACTTCATCTTGATAATCCGGATCGTTATATTCTTCTCCGTTTCCAATTTTCCAACCTACTTCAGGATCGAATCCTTCGTCCCACCAGCCGTCCAGAACGCTAAAGTTCAGTCCTGCGTTTGCAATCACTTTCATACCGGAAGTACCACTGGCTTCCAAGGGTCTTCTTGGATTGTTAAGCCAAATATCACAACCTTCAACAAGATAATGTGCTACGTTCATATCATAATTTTCAATAAAGACTATTTTTCTTCTGAATTTCTCCTGTTTGGCTATTTGAAAGATCTCCTGTATAAATCTTTTGCCTTCTTCATCTTTGGGATGAGCTTTACCGGATATAATGAATTGAACAGGACGGTCTTTGTCGGAAATAATTTTAATAAGTCTGTTCATATCTTTAAAAATTAGAGTTGCTCTTTTATAAGTTGCAAATCTTCTTGCAAAACCAATAGTAAGGGCGGATGGGTCCAATACCTCTGCGGCAGCGGCAAGTTCTTCTTGGCTTCCTCCTCTGCCTCTAATCTGTTTAAGTAAACGTCTTCTTGCAAAAGCTACAAGGCGTTCTCTTCTGCGTTCATGCGTACGCCAGAGTTCTTCATCAGGTATATACTCAATTTTTTTCCATAGATCGGAAGAAGCAGGATTGGAAATCCAATTCTCACCAAGGTATTGTAAGAATAATCCTTCCATCTCATGGGAAATGTGCGACCTTATATGAACGCCGTTGGTTACATAGCCGATAGGAATTTCATTAAAAGGTACATTTTTATAGCCGGAAACCCACATTTTTTTCGAAACATCTCCGTGAAGCTTACTTACTCCATTAATATATCCGGCAGTATTCATGGCTAAATGAGCCATATTAAATACATTAGATTCATTATTCTTATAAATATTACCCAGCGAATAAAAGTCTTTATCTGAAATTTGAAGTTCATTCCGGTAATAGTTTCCAAAATATTTTTCTACTAGTTCATTTGAGAATACATCAATACCCGCCGGAACAGGGGTATGGGTAGTAAAAATGTTTGAGTAATATCCTACTTCTTTTGCTTCTTTAAAAGTAAGTCCCTCGTTTTGGATTAAATGCTTCATTCTTTCAAGTGCCATAAAAGCAGAATGCCCTTCATTCATGTGGCAAACCATGGGATTAATCCCCAAAGCATGAATCGTCTTTATTCCACCGATTCCAAGAATAATTTCCTGTTGAATCCTTGTTTCCACATTACCACCGTAAAGTGTTTCAGTAATTCTTCTATCAGCTTCATTATTTAGAAGAAGATTGGTATCAAGAAGATATAATGGTAATCTTCCTATTTCTATTTTCCATACCTGGAAGAACACTTCTCGAGCTGCAAGAATGACAGACTGTATCATTGGCTCATTTTGAGAATTTCGAACCAGTTTCATAGGCAAATTATCAAAAACATTTATTTCATATCTCTCAAGCTGCCATCCATCCGAATTTAAATACTGCTGGAAGTAGCCTTCTTTATAGAGAAGTCCCATGCCTACTAACGGTATACCAAGATCGCTGGAAGCTTTTAAATGGTCGCCAGCAAGAATGCCAAGCCCGCCGGAATATGTTTGCAAACATTCTGTTAATCCAAACTCTGCAGAAAAATAAATTATATTGAATACATTCGGAATATCACTATGATTTTTCTGATACCATAATTTCTCAGATTTATAATTATGCAATTGCTCATAAACTCTTTTAAGATGAGATTTAAACCCATCATCATGGGAGACCTCATTTAATTTTTCCTGGCTTATTCTTCCCAGCATCATAACGGGATTGTGATTTGTTTCCTCCCATAAATCCGTATGAAGTCTTCTAAATAACTCTCTTGAATCCTGATTCCATGTCCAATGAAGATTATATGCTACTTCTCGCAATTTTTCCAGATTTTCCGGAAGAGAAGGAACAACATCATAAGAGCCTAAGAATTTGTACATCAATACTCCCAAATTATTTTATTTCAAAAAACCCTATTTTCAAAATTTTCTATTTATAATATAGTGAAAGAATTATTCATCACGAAATAGTATCCTTTGATTATTTTTAAATTACCTTTATTTTTGATCACTAAATTATATTGGAGATTATTATGAAAAAATTTGATCTGAAGAAAATCCAGAAAATCATTTGGGAAATGAATCTTGACGCATGGATGCTTTATGACTTTAGAGGTTCCAACGATGTGGCATTAGACATTCTTGATATTCCAAGGGAAAGCCATTTGACCCGGAGATTTTTTTATTTTATTCCAAAAGTGGGAACTCCTGTTAAAATTGTAAATGCTATTGAAGCCTATCATTTAGAACATCTACCTGGGCTTAAATTAAAGTATTCAAATCACGCTTCTCTATCAAACCATTTAGCGGAAACCCTTAAAAATACTAAACGCATAGCAATGGAATACTCGCCTTTTAACTCTATTCCTTATGTTTCTAAAGTGGATGCGGGAACACTGGAACAAATTAAGTCCTACGGAGTAGAAATTATCACAAGCGGGAATTTGATTTCTTTGTTTGCTGCTGTTTGGGATGAAGAGCAATATCTTGATAATATTCCTGTGGCAAATGCCTTAACTGATATAGCAAGCGGTGCTTTTAAACTCATAAAGAGCAGAATCTTAGTAAAAGGAGCTACAAGCGAATTAGAGGTACAGCAATATATAAACGATGAAATTGATAAAAGAGATTATATTACTGAACCTCCTATTATTGTCGGAGTAAATGAAAATAGCGGAAATCCGCACTATGGTCCTTCAAGTGAAAATTTTAAGGAGATCAAAAATGGTGATTTTGTTCTGATCGACTTATGGGCAAAGAGTAAAAAACATAATGCAGTGTGGGCTGACATTACCTGGACAGGTTATGTAGGTATGACCGTTCCGGATAAGTATACAAAAATTTTTAATATAGTAGCAAAAGCACGCGATACTGCATTTAATCTGGTCGCATCCCGTTTTAAGGAAGGTAAAGAAATCTGTGGATTTGAAGTTGATGATGCCGCAAGAAATGTAATCAACAATGCCGGTTATGGAGAATATTTCTTTCACAGAACGGGGCATTCCATCACTACAGATTTACACGGAAGCGGAGCGCATATGGATAACTATGAGACAAAAGACGAGAGATTGCTGCTGCCATCGACTTCATTTTCTATTGAACCGGGTATCTATTTACCCGAATTTGGTGTACGCAGTGAAATAGATGTTTTCATTAAACCGGATGGAAATGTTATAGCAACGGGTGGCGAAAGACAAAAAGAGGTTGTTGCTATTCTGAAGTAATGTAAACTGGTTACCTGTCAATTATGCTTATCGAACAGCTTTGTTTGACGTTTCATATATAATTAGTTTTAGCGAATTGGCAAGTAGTAGAAGGTGGGCAAAGTAGTCCGACAAGCTGGCGGACATATAATAATATTATTTATATTTTTGAACTTCCTGCAGAATGTATGTTGCAACGGCTTTTGCTTGTGCTTGATTTAATCCTGGGTTTGGCATAGGAGGATATCCGGGATTATTTTGTGTTGGATTTAATATAAATGTAACAAGTTTATCTACATTTCCATAATATTTAGGAAGAGTTTGAATATACGGTGGTCCTACAACTTTATGGTCAAATGAATGGCATGCTGAACAGATATTATTATAAATATCTGTTCCGCTGATAACTGCAGGTGTGTTTGCTTCGTTTATTTTCTGCATAACATATTCAAAATTCTGCTTAAGTAATAATGCTTCTTTTGCATTTGCCTGACCAATAGCAGTTTGATCTGAAATTATTACAGCGAAAGTGGCTAGAAGGATAGATACAAACAAATGCAGGGTATATTTTGCATCAGAGTTCTTATACATTATATATAGGAAATGATATCCCAAGAAAACGAGAAGCAGCGCAACAGTTAAATAGTTAAAAACAACGCTTGTTAATATGTTTTCAGGTAATTCAACAACATTAATAAATAAAAAAAACGGGATCATAATTGATGTTATCGCAGTAAGATTTATACAGAATTTGCTTATAAATTTTTTAAACTCTTCATCAAACCCATTTAATCCTCCATCCCAGTAGAAGAAAGTGAAAAGAAGAGCAGCTCCTGTAAAAGCGCCCGCAGTTAAAAGAAAAGTAATAAACCTTGCAATAACTTTCCACGAAAACAGCACCGCAAAAAGACTGCTGTCATTCCAGTCGGGATGAAATAATGCCAGAGTCAAACCAGAAATAAAAAGCCATAATCCTATTAATAAGAACAAGATACCTAATCTGCCTGATTTAAAGCTTAACTTTAGACTTCCGTTGCGAAATTTAGTTAATTCATTATCTAAAGATGGGTTGTCTGTTTTAATATTTTTTATCGAAGTAAAAATATCATTAAATGCTGTGGAATATCTGAATGTATAAATAAGAATTAGTCCGAGGGTCACAAAAGCACAGGCGCCAGCAAGGTAGCTAACAACTATAAGATTCTCATTATGGAAAATCTGAACGAAAATTAATATTGCAGTAATCAATGGCATTATTCCAAGCATAATACCGATGCTTTTATTAATTGTAACTATTTCAATTACATTATTAGCAAACCGGATATAATTATTATTCCCTTCATTAATTCCCTTCTTCTTATAAAATAATGATATAACTGTCCCCCCTAAAATTATACTTATAAAAGGGACAAACAGAATTAGAATCAGCATTGATATATAACGCAATAAAGTAATATGTTCGGGTGAAAGGGGTATAACTAATTTATCCAAAAAATCCATTTATCGCTCACTTTTTCAATATTAAATGAAAAGTTTTTCAATTGATAATAAGAGTACTATTAAAATTGCAAAAATGTTTATTTTTCTAAAAGCAAATTTTAAGGAGATATTTTCTTTTGCAGGTTTCAACAATCTAAAAGCATTCCACATAAGCCATACACCGGAAATCAACATTCCGGCAAAGATTATATTATTTTTTACCAGTCCGAATAGAGGCAAAAGCATACTTGCAACAAAAGTCGCAGCAATCCAGACAAATGTTATCCTTGAAAGCTGCCCTATGTTAAATATCTTTGTCAAAGTCGGGAATCCTGCCTGCTCGTAATCTTTACCTATAATAAACAGAAGAAGCCAAAAATGCGGTATCTGCCAAATAAAGAAAAAGAATCCTAAAATTAAAATTCGAGGATCAAAGATGTTACCCCCTGCAGCAATCCACCCAACCATCGGCGGCAGCGCTCCGACAAGAGAACCTGGAATTATTGCCAGAGCACTTAGTTTTTTTAAAGGAGTATAAACGCTGTTGTACCAAAAAAGATTTAATAAACCGATGCTGAGCGGCAAATATCCGGCACCTAATAACAGTACAATAGAACCACTGATAATTAACAAAAGCGCAATAATCAGGGCATTCTGTTTTGAAATTTTACCTGAAGGAATAGGTCTGCTACGGGTTCTTTTCATTAATGCATCTGTTTTCCGTTCCTGATAATGATTTATAACTGCCGAGCCTGAAGAAAGCAGTAAAATCCCGAAAGCAGGTGCAATAATTCCCATTCCGAGTTTACCTGCATAGCAAATAAACCCGAACATAGTTGTAAGTGTAACAAATGTTGTTATTCTCAATTTTGTAAGCTCAATCACTGCATTAAGTCTTTCATTAAAGCTTAATACCCTTTCCTTTTCTTCAGATATTATTATAGCATCAGTTACCATTTTTAAATATTTTTTTATTTATCAATAAGGTATCTGGAACATGATTAATAATTTGCTTTTTCTCAGCAAGCCAATTATTATATTGCACTTCCGGAAGCACAACAACAGCACTATACATATAAGAGTGTCTTAACCCGCAATATTCCGCACAAAACACATCATACCTTCCAACGTGGGTCGGAAGGAACCAGGCAGTGTTAACTCTGCCTGGAATAACATCCTTCTTAATCCTGAACGCCGGTACATAAAAAGAATGATCCACATCTTTTGAATAAAGTAATACTTTTATAGGTTTATTTAGGGGACAAAACAAGGTATCTGTTAGAAACCCATCCGGATATTTGTAAGACCAGTTCCACATTTGGGCATAAACATTAATCACCATAGCGTCTTTAGGGATATCGTTCATTTGTCTATAACCCGTCCAACCAAAATAAAACATAACCAAAACCAAAAGAGTAGGGATTACAGTCCAAGTAATTTCAAGTGGTATGCTACCCTCTATATTTTTTGCTTTCTTATTTTTTTTGCTGTTATATTTAATGACAAATGTAATCATAAGCGTGGTTATCAATAGAAGGAAGAAAACGCATACTACAACAATAAAGATAAATGTATTGTCAACCGGTTGAACAAAATTTGATGCATTAGCGGACATACTTATTCACCTTACGTAAAAAGAATAATCGGAAAACAGCAGCGTCAATGAAATTAAAATGAAAAATAACGCTACAAAAATGAAAGCTTTAAATGTTCTTTTTTCGGATTTTAAGTGCATGAATTCGGTTAAAACAAGATACGATTTTACTACTGCAATTAATATAGCAACAACTATACTAAGTTTACCAAAGCTTATTCCCGCGATAGCGGCAGTTAACCCAGTTAAAACTATTAAAGCCAGCCAGACTAGTACATAAATACCATAGCTATGAGTGTGGTTATCCCGTAGTTTTATTTCTTCCATGCCAAAACCTCAAGTTATAAGATAGAATAAAGGATAAAGGAAAATCCAGATAATATCTACAAGGTGCCAGTATAAACCGGCTGCCTCAAGTTTAACATAATTATCCTTAGTAATTTTTTTGCGTATAGTAAATACAGTCATAAAACCTATAATAGACATTCCTACTAAAACATGCAAACCGTGCAGCCCGACCATGGAATAGTATAAGCCGAAATAAAGTATTTGCCCTGGAGGACGGCTTAATAAAACCTCAGAGCCAGGGAAATTTCCTGCATTAAATTCATGGCTCCATTCGATAACCTTATTCACCATAAAAGAAAGTCCGAACAAAATAGTTACTATCTGGTAAAATATAGATAAGCCTCTTTTACCTTTTTGCATAGCAACAATAGATAGCGCCATAGATAAACTGCTTGTTAAAAGTATAACCGTATTAAGTGTACCGAGAAATATATTCATTTCTTTTGAGGCTATACTAAAGTCCTGTTGGTGCGTGAACCTATAGACAGAGTACATAAAGAACAGCCCTCCAAACAAAAGGAGTTCGGAAAAAAGGAATAGCCACATTCCCATTCTGCTTCTTATATCGTCTCTATTTACGTGAATATCAGCTACTTCTTGAGTACTCACTTAACCTCCTCTTCAAGAACAGCATCTTGGTTTTGTTTATATTCATAGGGTCCATCAACGATCTGAGGAATTTCTTCAAAATTTTCAAACGTAGGAGGCGTAGATATTTTCCACTCTAAAGTTTCTCCGCCCCAAATATTATCTTCAACAATTCTCTTCCCTTTTATCAATGAGAATAATAGGTTTAAAAGCATAATAATTATACCGATAACCATAATCCATGAGCCAACAGTCGCAACTACATGGTAAACTTGAAATTGCGGTAAATAATGGTAGGATCTTCTGGGCATTCCCATCCAACCTAAAATAAAGAATGGAAAATAAAGAACGTTGAATCCTATAAAAACAATCCAGAATGCGACTTTAGCAACTTTCTTATTATACATCCTGCCAAACATTTTTGGCAGCCAGTAATGCAGAGCAGCAAAAAGTCCAAAACCTGTTCCGCCAAAAACCACATAATGAATATGTCCGACAATAAAGTAAGTTTTAGTAAGATAAATATCAACCGATAAGGCACCCTGAATAATTCCGGTTAATCCACCTATTGAGAAAAGGAAAATAAACGCAAGCGCATACAGCAGCGGCGGTTCAATTTTGATGGATCCCTTGTATAGCGTTGCGGTCCAGTTAAATACTTTTATAGCGCTGGGTATAGCAACAAGAAATGTTAACAACGAAAAAATAAACTCTGCCGTATCGCTTATTCCAGTAGAAAACATATGGTGGGCCCATACAAGCGAACCGAACAAAGCAATGCCAATACTGGAACAAGCTATAAATTTATAACCAAAAATTGTTCTCTGTGAAAACACAGGTATAATTTCGGAAATAACGCCCATTGAAGGAACAATAATTATATAAACGGCAGGATGTGAATACATCCAGAACATGTGTTCGAACAATATCGGGTCGCCACCAAGTGTTGGATCAAAAACACCAACATGAAATACTCTTTCTATAATTACCATTAGCAAAGTAATGCCAACGATTGGTGTAACGATTACCTGAATCCATGAAGTAGCATAAAGCGCCCATGAAAACAGAGGCATTTTAAACCATCCCATTCCCGGCGCTCTCATACGATGAATTGTACTTAAAAAATTTATACCTGTTAGAATGGAAGAAAAACCGACTATAAAAAGCGCCGATAAAGTAAAAATCATGTTTGTACCGGTTCTGACACTGTAAGGCACATAAAACGTCCAGCCGGTATCAGGCGCACCGCCAGGCAAGACAACCGCAAGTAACAATAAAGTTCCACCAATAATATAAAGATACCACGATAAGAGGTTAAGCCTTGGAAAAGCCACATCCTTTGCCCCAATCATGATGGGAAGGAAATAATTTCCAAATACTGCAGGAATTACCGGAATGACCACAAGGAATATCATTATTATGCCATGGAGCGTAAAGAATTCATTATAAGCCTGCGGACCTACAATTGTTCCTTCGGGAGCTAACAGTTCAAGTCTAATTAAAAACCCCAGTGTAACGCCGACAGCAAAAAAGCTTATAATGGTCATTAAATATAAAATACCTATTTTTTTATGATCGGTAGACAGCAACCAGCCTAATATACCTTTATGCTTTCCCTGATAGTCAAGATAGCTAACTTCATTACCGTAATTACTAGCTGCTAATGTCTCACCTGACATAATTTCTACCTCTTTTTCCATATTAAATTATTCGACTAAAATAAATTTTATTAATATAACACTTAAACATAGCCCTGATTATAAAAATGTTGTAAATATCAGGAAATCTTTTTATGAAAGTTTTTTGGTTTCAAAATCACAAATATGAATATGACTGCAACAACAACTAAGGTTCCGGTACCAAATATTTTAAACAAATTAAATGTATAAGTATCACTCTTTGGCTGATAAGAGAAGCAATACCTTACAACATTATCAATTACCGGAATAACTTCGCCCTTCGATGCTTCCAATATTGCCATTTTAAAATCAAACGGTAATATTCTAAAGTCACCTCTGTTATTATAATCCGGTTTTAAATAGCGACATATTTTCCCGTCTGAAGAAACAAAAATTAAAACACCCGTATGAACAAAAGCATCTTCCTGTCGCTGATAATTAAATCCTACAGCATTCGTTATAGCACTGATTGCCATGCTGTCACCAGTTAAAAAAGTCCATGCATTTTCAGGAATTTCGGTCTTAACAAGATTGAACATTTCAGCTTTCTTAGCGGCAGCATCCTTGGTAAATTCATTATCATTTATGCTTATGGTAACTATGTCATAATCTTTTCCGGCAGTTAAGTCAATTTTATTAATAACATTGGCAACTTCAGTCATTAACGGAGTACAAATACCTGTACATTTATAATAAGCTAAATCGATCACAGTAGGTTTCTTAATCAAATCTTTTAAAACAACAGTCTTACCTTCGGAATCGATAAAGATAATATCAAGCGGAATTTTATTCCCTAATTTTTCAACTATGCCTATCTTCTGATCAAAGTCTGCAGAAAAGCCATCTATAAATCCTATTAAAAGAATTATTAGAACTATAGTCCCAATTATTTTTTTCATTTTAAATCTCTTAAAAATTTAAACTTTTAATAATTTACTCATATAATTGTAAAAAGTGTCCCATTCCGAACTTGAAAGTTTATGAATATTATCATTAAATCCGGCGTCAATTAATTCATTAACAATAAGGTTAACAAAATTCTGCTCATTCTTCTTCCATTCATTTGTGGAGATTAATGTGGTTAAGGCTTTTATTTTATTATCTGTGACTTTATTAAATATTTCTGCACCGTCATTATTGAAATCACTTGTCAACTGTTTAACCGTCTTAATAATTTTTTCATACTTCGAATGACTTTCCTGAATAACCAGCAACATAGCATCGCTAATTGGAATTTGACCTGGATTCTGCGCTCCTTCCGAAAGCTTATAAGTTTTCCCAAGAGCTATAAGTTCTTCTTTAGTATCACCAACAGGGTTGGAGATAAATGTTTTACGTATGTATTGTGCAAGAGCAAACTTGTCTTCCGGAGTAAAAGTATCAAAAGCGACCATTGCACTGCCCAATATGCCTTCCGATAACGTTTTATAAATACCGGAAATTTTTGAGTCGTTTATCCACCCAGAAGTATTTGTAAAATTTCTCGGTTTGGGATTCAAATAAGCTCCTGCGACTCCGTCTCCTTTACCCTCAGCACCATGACATGATACACATGCAGTCTTGAAGAGAGTATTCCCTTTTGCTGCCAACTCATCGCTGGGTAGGCTTAATGCTATAACATCTGTTTTATGAATAACACTCGGCTGAATTAAAGGTAAATCTTTTCCCTGGGTAGTGGTAGTATCAAGAAAAGTAAGCGAAATTGAATTACGTCCGATATTACTGATATTATTTAAGTAATCATAACCGATAAGAACTCCGATTAATAAAATATAAGGATAAAGGAGTGCAAGTATCTTCACCGGATGCTGCTGCAGATATTCTATTTTATCTTTTATTATATTTTTATTAAATTTCATATACTAACTTTTATCCTAAGTATTAAAGATGAAAATCCAAACTGCGTTTTAATTTTGGATCGCCAACAGGTATCAGGTTGTGTTTCTTCACTTTTGAATTGAAAAGCACAATAATTAATCCCACAGCAGCCAAGGGGAATGCAAAATCCATCCAGCTAAATGAATAAGTTAAACCGTTATTTACCATATCGGGCATAACCAGCCAGTACGAATCAAGATATTGTGCGGCGATTATCCAAATTGAGACAAATATTAATATTTTCGGGTTAGTTTTGGAACTTCTCGGTAATAGGATTAAGAACGGAACTATAAAGTGGACAATAACAAGAATCAGCGAAACGTATTTCCATCCACCCGTCCACCTGTGAATAAAGTAAATTATTTCTTCTGGTAAATCACCGTACCATTGTAGCATATATTGAGCAAATGCAATGTAAGCCCAAAAGACGGTGAACGCAAACAATAATGTACCAAGGCTGTAATAATGATCTCTCTTAACTTTTGGAGATAAATATCCGTTTTCTGTAAGTAAAACAGATGAAAGTGTAAGAACAGCTAATGCCACCCATGTAGAACCGGCAAATAAGTAAACACCGAAAATTGTTGAGAACCATTTAGGGGTCATACTCATCATCCAATCAAATGATATTATAGAGATTGAAAAGGCAAAAATCGGGATAAATGCCATAGAGAGTTTAATATTTTTACCAGTGAGGCTTTGGTCAGATGATTCATCCTGCTTGCGAGAATTATTAATTAGTAAAGCATAGAACAGCCACCATATTAAAAAAATAGCTGAATCCCTCACAACAAAAAAAGGAACGTTCAGATAAACCATTCTTCCCTGCAAAATTTTATCCTGTGCAACGACTTCAGGATTCATCCACGTAAACAGATTGTGCATACTAAAGAACAATGGAATTATCAACAATATAAAATAGGGTACAGACGAAGCGTAAAATTCACTTATCCTTCTAAAAGGAACGCTCCAAACCGCTCCAGCAGCATATTCCAGTGCAACTAAGAATAAAGAACCCAGCCCGATACTAATAAGAAATATGAAAGTAGTTAAATAACTAAATGCAGCCCTTGCAGGATCTGTTAAATAAGCTATTAAACTGAGAATGATTCCAGCTACAAGGATAATCAGACCAATATTACCGATTTTTTTTGGTAATTCTTTTTTAATATAACCGGATTCAATTTTGGACATTACCGGACTCCTTATTAATCTCATTTATCGTTGTAAAGTCAGAAGTCTTAGGATTCTGGGCTCTCTGTAAAACGCGGATATAAATTATAATGGACCATCTCTCTTCCCGAGTAATTTGTGAAGCATAAGAAGGCATAATATTTTGGCCGTTCGTAATAATATTATAAATTTTCCCGTCGGTAAAGCCAATTACCCTTTCAGAGTGCAGTGTTGGTCCCGGTGGGAATAGCGCCCTTAGCCTGCTGCTACCGTCTGCATAATCTCCATGACAAGGACTGCAGAAAGCTAAAAATTTGCTCTGACCGAGTTCCAAAACTTTTTTAGAAGGTAAGAGCGGGTTACCGTAAAATTGATTTGTATCAGTAATACCCGTAAATTCATAAGGAATAAAGCCTCTTGCAACCGAACCTTCAGCAGGCTTCCTCATTTCACGCTTATCAGTAAAGAATGAACTTTCTGCCTGTGCTGAACCTTTTTTCTGATTCTGCATAAAATCAAATGGTGGAATATACATCAGCTTATCAATTGATATATATGTGGCAGCTGCCGAAAGTATTGCAACCACAGTAAGAAACACTAAAAACTTCGGTTCAAAAACTTTTTGCTTTACATCTTCCAGCTGAAAAATTAATTCGATACTATTCCCGCCGAGAGATTTTAAATATGCTTTTACTTTAATTTCATCAAATTGAGGATCGTCTGCTTCTATTACAGCGCCATATTTATCGGAAGTCACATTCCGCATATATTCGGTATCAAGAAGGGGATGGGAATTAAAAGGCAGATTAAATACTATCGCAAACATTCCAAAAACCGTTGATAATACACCTAACAGTACAGTAAACTCAAATGTTATAGGAATAAAAGCCGGCAATGGAAAAAAAGGCTTACCTCCAACTATCAGAGGATAATTTATTGCGAGAGTCCACCACATAAATGAAAGGATAAATGCAGCAGCAGAAAAGCCAATGAATAATGTCACATAACCAAGCCTAGACGGCTTAGCTGCCACGACGTCATCCATTCCATGAATCGGATACGGTGTATTTATATCATAGTTCTTGTATCCCGCTTCTTTGATTTTTTTTGCAGCCTTTATAATACTATCGGGTGAATCAAACAGCGCCGCTATACCAAACAATTTTTTATCAGGCATCGTGTTCGCCTCCGGAATAAATCGGCTGCGCATCTTTTGCCACTGATTTAATTTCAGCAAGCGATACAACCGGAAGTGTTTTTGAAAACAGCAATATTAAAGTAAAGAACAAGCCGAAACTACCGAATAATATTCCAAAATCAACAATTGTCGGCTTAAAATAATGCCAGCTTGAAGGAAGAAAATCTCTATTTAATGAACTTACAATAATTACAAAACGCTCGAACCACATACCCACGTTTACAAGAATAACAATCATCAAAGTGACAAGTACCGATCGCCTAACCTTCTTAAACCAGAAAAGCTGCGGGAAAAAAACATTACAGCTTACCATTATCCAATAAGCCCACGCATACGGACCAAACGCCCTATTCATTGCAGTAAATAGCTCAAATGGAGTCCCGCTATACCACGCCATGAACCACTCAATAATATAAGCATAGCCAACCATAGAACCGGTAAGCAGAATTATTTTATTCATTTTTTCAATATGGTCTATTGTTATTATATGTTCCAAATTGAAAACTTTACGTACGAAAATTAAAACAGTACTAACCATTGCAAAACCGGAAAAGATTGCTCCAGCGACAAAGTATGGCGGAAAAATTGAAGAATGCCAGCCGGGAATCACTGCTACGGCAAAATCCCAGCTTACAACCGTATGAACCGAGAGAACAAGTGGAGTAGCCAAACCCGCAAGTATCATATAAACTTTTTCGTAATGTTTCCAATGTCGATTTGAACTTCTCCAGCCCAGACTGAAAATTGAGTATATTGTTTTTTTTACTTTATTAGTTGTTCTATCCCTTAAAGTTGCAAAATCCGGGATGAGACCGACATACCAGAAGACCAGTGAAACGGTTAAATAAGTAGAAACTGCAAACACATCCCACACAAGTGGAGAGATAAAATTAGGCCATATAAGATGCTGATTCGGATAAGGAATTAAATAACCTGCAAGCCAGGGCCTTCCTGTATGGATTATCGGGAAAAGTCCCGCACATATAACTGCAAAAATCGTCATAGCTTCCGCAAATCGCGCAATTCCGTTACGCCATTGCTGCCTTAACAAATATAAGATGGCAGAGATAAGAGTTCCCGCATGACCAATTCCCACCCAAAAGACAAAGTTGGTAATATCAAACGCCCATGCGACCGGCTGGTTATTACCCCAGAGCCCGATACCATGATAAAAAGTTAATCCTACACAAACCGCCATAATTAATAAAAGCGTTACCATAATTGAGAGTACGATATGATATTTTTTTGACGGTTTTTCATCAATCGGTTTAATAATTACATCATCCAATGCCTTTAGAGACGGATTCCCATCAATAATTTCAGGTTCAACTGAATAATCTTTGGTCACTACGCTTCCTCCGTATCGGTATTTCTCAATTTAGCAAGATAGGTAACATTTGGTTTTGTATTAATTTCTTCCAGGACATAATAGGCAAGTTCATGATTTCTATACTTGAAAATTTCAGATGCCTTATCATTAGAGTCGCCGAATTTAATAGCATTGGTATTGCAAGCTTCCTGACAGGCAGTTTTAACATCGGCGCCATTAAATTGCGCGTGCCCGGCAATAGCAGTAGATCGAGCATCCATAATTCTCTGAATGCAGAATGTACACTTTTCCATTACACCGCGTGATCTTACTGTCACTTCAGGATTATTAACAAGACTTAATAAATTGTTCTGTTGATATGAATCCTTAAAATGATCTCTAAAATTAAAGAAATTAAATCTTCTAACTTTATAAGGACAATTATTGGAACAATACCTTGTTCCCACACACCTGTTATATGTCATCTGGTTCAAACCATCAGGGCTATGGGAAGTAGCGGCAACGGGACAAACATTTTCGCAAGGTGCATTATCGCATTGTTGACAAAGCATTATTTGATTACTTATAACGGGTTCGTCAACTTCGCCTGAATAGTAACGGTCAACTCTAAGCCATTGCATCTCCCGGCTGACTAGAACCTGATCCTTTCCCACTACCGGTATATTATTTTCTGCATTGCATGCAATGATACAATCACCGCAACCTATACATTTATTTAAATCAACAACCATTCCCCACTTCACCTCAGGGTAAGTATTACCATTGTATAATGAAATGTTATCTCTTTTATTCTCTGCATTTAAGAAATTCGGTTTTCTTTTATAACCAGCTAAAGTGCCTTCCTGAATTATTTTTCTTTTTTTAGCAATATCTTTAGTCAGTTCATTATCATATAAATGATGTTCCATTGTTTCAGCAAGGGAATAACTACCATTGCCTTTTGTTACAGATTTTGCTTCATATATCCAGGAAGATTCAGCGGCATTTTTTGACATGAGTACGCCTGCATCAAAACCGACACCGGTTCCAACTACCCCAACAACTTTTCTGCCATATCCAAGTTCAATAGAAATTGTATTATCATCAGCGCCCGGTTGAATTACAACCGGTATTTCCAAAATTCTATCAGCGGAATTAATTAATATTTTATCTCCATCATCAACATTCAAATCATTCGCCGTCGATTTTGAAATCGAAGCGTAATTATCCCAAGTAATTTTTGTAACGGGATGAGGTAATTCCTGCAGCCAGCCATTATTTAAAAATTTTCCGTCTCCCGACTGATAACTTTCTTTTAATGCAATAACATAGCCTGTAATTAATGAATGATTTTTCGGCAAATCATTTACGACCTTTGTATTAAATGAACCGATGCCTGAAACTGATTCAGAAAATATTAAAACTCCGTCATGCAGGATAGCATTCCAAAACTCCGTAAAGTTCATCCTTGATTTTACGTATGGATAAATATTCTCTTTCCAATTACCTATTAAATACTTATGAAATAGTTGAGCATCATAAGATGATTCACCATTAATCCAAGTAAGAAGTATTGCCTCTTTCTGCCGGGTATCAAAAATAGGATCAATTACAGGCTGTTGCATTGAATAAAAGCCTGTTCTTGTTTTTGCATCTCCCCATGTTTCAAAGTCGTGATTAATGGGTAAAGTATAAAGTCCCAGTGCGGATGAATCATTCTGGCTACCCGTAAGACTTATCACAAGGGGGACATTACGAACCGCTTTATCATAATTTAAATCATCAGGGAAATGATAAGCAGGGTTCGCATCATAGTGAATAATAGCGGCAACGTTACCGTTGTTCATTTCATTTATCAGCCCAATTAGATCTTCCTTCTTAGATAAAGGTAGAACATTAAAGTTTGACGAATCTGTTCTATATAATTTGGAATTTCCAAGAACTTCGTTAAGAAGATTAACCGCTATATGAACATTTTCAGGTAAAGTTCTGCCTGCATAAAGAATTGATTTTCCTTTATTATCAATTAAATCCTTAATTAATAATCTCAATTTATTTTTTGAGAGCGAAAACTTCCCTGCAAATATATCCAGTGAATAACCGCTGAATAATTCTTTGCCTGCAGGGATGCTCACGCCCTTTCTATTTAATTCATTCAAAAGACTCAGTACAAATTCATACTGAGCATCAGGACGCAGCCGTAACCTATAATCGGCATTCATTCCTGTTAAAGACATCCCGCCTTCTACTATATACAAACGATTGAACTTTTCGGTATCGTGAAAGTTTCTGCCTTCTGCAAATAATCTGGTTGTTTCAACTTTATTGCCATCTGTGCCGAGGAAATCTGTTTCGAGCCCTAATATTATTTTAGCTTCGTTCCATTTAATTAAAGGGAAAGTATCGGAACTGTAACATTTTTTCCACGCAGAGTTTCGGATTTCTTCATTAAACAATTCATAAGAATAAATTTTTGCATTCGGATATTTATTAATAAAATCATCCAGAACTTTCTTCCCGGTGGGTGAAATAACGGTGTGTGAAATTATTGCTATCTGTTTATTGCCGCTTTTATTAAATGCATCGATTATTGCATTATCGGCATCTTTCCAGGAAACAGTAGCAAAATTCTTACCCGATTTTTTCACCGGGTATTGCAATCTTTCAGGATCATACAAATTTAATATGCTTGCCTGGCATTTAGCGCAAGTTTTGCCCTGGCTAACAGGGTGATCCGGATTCCCATCAACCTTAACCGGTCTTCCCTCCCTTGTCTTAATTAGTATACCGCAGGAATTCACACATGCAGTGCTTGTTGAAGCATAATAGTTTGCATTTCCTACAGTAATTTCTTCAGGCATTTTATTATACGGGATAATATTCCCGTTAGCCCTGTAGTCGGAACAGCCAGTGCCCGCAAGAGCGGCAGACGCGCCTGCAAGAGCAAAAAATTTTCTTCTGGAAATTCCGGAAAATTTGGAAAGTTCAAAATTATCTTTTACTCCTGCTCCGAACTCATGATGCTTTGTTTCGTCAAGCTTAAATTCAATAAATAATTCTTTAAAGCTTCTCCAATAATTTGAATCCGGAGCTTCTTTCTTATCCTTTTGAGTTAATTCCGAATTAGATTCCGCCATTAATATCACCTATTTTTGTTTATGCTGAAAGCAGCTTTTTTTCTACTTACGGCTAACGGATTTATTTTTACTTTAATATTGTTCGAAAGGAAATAATTTTTAGCAAATTTCTTTTCAAATATTTTTAAAAGCGCTGTTCTCATTACCATATATCCTGTTGTCGTAACCGCGAGAGTAAGGAAGAAATTTTTCCTATTAATTTTTTTCTGAAAGAGATTTTGCAATTCCATTTTTTACCTCATTAACGATGACATGCAGAACAATTATCCGGGCCATTTTTGACTTCCTTCATATAAGGAATATTTTCTGTTGGATTTCTATGACATTCAAGACAGGCGGACATCATCAAAGAGTGCACTTGGGTCATACGATCCATTTGCTTTACATCGCCATGACAGCTTTCACATTTAATCCCGGAATTGATATGTGCACTATGATTGAAATAAACAAAATCCGGAACTTTATGAACTCTTACCCATTGTAAAGCAATATCATTGTCAAAATAATTTCTAAGCTTTTTTATTTCAGGTTTATCTTTCCTGGCAATTGAATGGCAGTTCATACAAGTAGAAACGGCAGGAACCATAGCATTACGTGATTTGTCAATGCCGGTGTGACAATACTGACAGTCAATCTTCATTTCCCCGGCGTGAAGTTTATGCGAAAATTTTATCGGCTGTTCGGGGGAATAGCCAATTTGATTATCTACAGTTCTTGAAGCAAAGTATGTAATTGTAAAAGATGCAACTATAACAAATAAAGTAATAGGAAGACGAACCCTGAGAATATAATCAAGTAAAGATTTATTCATCAAGAACCTTTAAGATAATCAATTTATAATTTTTTGGTGAAAAATATACTATTATAGCTAAAAAGATAGACCGTGAATAAACTGTTATATTTTATAGAAAATCTTCATAACATGCAATACATCTTCATAAAAAAATAACATTTGATGAAAGTCAACCACCAGTTAGAACCCTTTATCATTTATAACAAATTTCCCATATTATTATTTTATCAAGAACTGTTAAGAAATGTATTTAAATATAAAATAATGGATAGTGATTTAAGTCATTAAATGTCTATGTTCTACTGACTTTTCAGTCAGATATTTTTTATATCACTACTTAAACAGAACTTCGTTTCCAAGGTTCATTATCGCGGATATCTATTCAATGTTTTCACGGAACACCATATCTTCCGGTAAATAATGAAGTAGAACTATTCCGTCATAAGAATAATAAGGAAAGTTTTCTCCAGAATCGGTAAAATCGCATTCACCGATAATATTTTTTATGTCTTCTTTTACAGAATTTTACCTAATGTATACTTAATAAATTGAAATAATATTATATCAGATAAAAGTATTTAGACATAAATACAAGTAAAGGTAAACCTGCAAATACTATTTTTTGTTAAGATTCAGCAGTTTATTATATATATATGAGTCAGATAAAATTCTTAATGCAGTTTGGAACTGTAAATCATTATTCAAAGATTCTTCAGTTTTAATATAATTACCATTATATCTTGAAGAAAGTTCAATTCTTATCTCATTATCAACTTCATTTTTATTTGCTTTTAATTCATCACTGTCAAGTTTTTCAAATTCCTTTTTAAGTTTGGATAAGCCCTCAATAATATTTTTGCCGGAATTTTTACCTTCCATTTGGGAAAGTATCCGGTTGATCTGTTCTTCCGCAGTAGAATGGAATTTATATTTCTGTTCTGTTAAATAATTTTCAAAATCACTATATAAATTATCATTCGACAGCAAAGAGTATTTATCATTAGGATGCATATAATAATAATGATCCGCAAACTGGAAGAATAGACCTTTTGATAATAAATCCTTCACTATATCGCTTTCGAGAAGAGCTTGAACTGAAGTATCCGGAGTTATTCCGCCAGCGCCGTAAACCAATCGCCTATGTTCCGTAAAGAAAGATGATTTTACAACAGTATCAATTTCGGAAATAGCTTTGTTGTGATCGGCGTAATCAATTTTCTGTATGCATCTACCGCTCGGAGTATAATATCTTGCTGTGGTAATTTTTAATGATGTATTAAAATCTAGAGGAGTTATAGTCTGAACTAACCCTTTACCAAATGATTTTGTTCCCATTATTATACCCCTGTCGTGGTCCTGAATAGCGCCTGCAACAATTTCAGATGCCGATGCACTATTTTCATTTATCAGCACAATTAACTTTACGCCGCTTAATAATGGTTCTTGTGTAGATGAATAGCTCTTGTTTGATGTTTCATCCCTGCCTTTAGTTGAGACAATCAAGTCATTTTTAGGAAGGAAGTTTTCACATATATTTACTGCAACATCTAAAAGACCGCCGGGGTTACTTCTTAAATCAAGCACAACCGATTTAATCTCTTTTTTCGATTTTAATTCTTTCAAAGCATTTATTACTTCATCGCCCGCAGACCGGCTGAAGTTTATCAGTTTTAAATATGCATTGTTACTTTTTGGCGGACAAAAGCCATAATATGCAAGGCTTTTAACCTGAACTTCTTCTCTTATAAGATTAAAGCTTAATGTGTCCCTGCTTTCGTTCCTTAGAACTTTTAAATTCACTATAGTGCCCGGATTACCTTTAACAAGCGATGAAATTTCATCTGCATTATCGGGAGTGATTTTTCCACCAGCAGCTTCTATCAAAACATCGCCGACTCTTAATCCCTGTTTCTGCGCAGAGTAGCCGTCCAGAACATCTATGATAGTAACTTTTTCACCTCTTATACCAATGGAAATTCCCACTCCGCCGTATTTTCCGTTTGTTATAAGGTCGAAGTCCTCTTTTTTATTTTCATCTATAAAAAATGTATAAGGATCAAGCGAACCGAGCATTCCGCGAATTCCCGCCCGCATAAATTCTTCCGGATCGATATTATCGACATAGTTGAAAGTAACATCCTTATATATTTTACCAAATAAGTCGATATTTTTATTTATTTCAAAATAGACATCATTTCTGCCGCTAAAAAAGCCGGAGAAGATTATTAGAATTAAACTTGATAATAAATACTTATAAATATTCCTTCTTAACATATTTTCTCCTAATGTTCATACAGAACTAATTCTTCAATTATTTTTTTATGAATAGCTTCTTTACTTAACGTACCGTCTAAAATTCTAAAACGATTTTCATGTTCAGCAAGATATAAATAACCTTTACGGACTTTTTCATAAAATTCGGTACTTGAAACTTCTATCCTGTCCAGTTCAATTTGACTATGCAATTTTTTTCTTCTATCTGCTTCATTAACCGGTATATCCAAAAAGAATGTAATATCGGGAATAGTTTCACCGATTGCTAATTTATTTATATGAGCGACCGAAGCAAGCGGAATTCCTCTTCCAAAGCCTTGATATGCTGTGGTCGAATCATGGAATCTATCCAAAATTACATAAATCCCTTCCTTTAAATAAGGTCGAATTTTTTCACTGACAAGCTGGGCGCGGCTTGCCGCAAACATAAACATTTCGGTTTCAACAGACATTTTATTATGGCTTTTATCCAACAGAATTGTACGAACAATCTCAGAAATTTCGGTTCCCCCTGGTTCACGAATTATCTCGACCTTCCTGCCTTCATTAAGAAGATATTTGTACAAAAGTTCAACTTGAGTGGATTTACCGCTAAAATCAATTCCTTCAAAAGTAATAAACATTGTGTAAAATTGTTTATATAATTACTAAATATTTTAATTTAATCAAATTCGCTAAAACTTCTTTATGATATAACGTAAATGCTCCGGCTTGATAAATATAAGCGATGTATTTTCCGGCATATTGATGTGCGGAATAATGCTCCCAACAGTATCCATAACTACCTCACGGTAGTTTATGTAAGCATTAAACCGGGCAGTATCCGTTTTCCCCAGAATTTCTATTCCTCCTCTTACACTTATATTTACTCTATTCGGCAATAAAACGACATTTCTGTCTTTGGGAATATCAATTACATGTACTATAAGACTGTCAAAACTCTTTTCGACTATCCGCTGAACATCAATACTTACCATAACAGCATCATCTTTATAAGACATTCCGGGAATACTTTTAAGTGGAACTCTCTTTATTGTTCTGCTGTCAAGTTCATCTTTCCCTAAAGATTCGGTTGTTACATATTCCAATTTATTAAGAAAGCTGAC